>NZ_FUFN01000010.1:1200000-1545256 GCF_900162615.1 Virgibacillus proomii
GGGAACGGGTTGGAATTATTTTGTTAGGGATTATTGTTATGGTTACGCTAATTGATATTATTTCTGGTAAGATAAGAGCTAAGTTAATTTAATTAAAATTAGGAATGAATGTGCAATAAACAGACTTCATCATTAATTATTTGATGAAGTCTATTTCATTTGTAGTTGTGTAAAATTGTAGCTTCATCGGGAATTGGTAAAGTTATATATGTCCTTTATACAAGGTTTAAATTTATAAAGCGGTGGAAAGGGACTATTTACTTGAAGTTTGAATAACATGTAACAAAAAGTTAACTTATTTCTTGCTTGAAATATGACCATTATCGTATCTAGGTCCATAAGAATTCACTTCAATAATTGTAGAGAAGAAGAAATCTAAGTGAAGAAAAAAGGCACCTAATTCCCGATTCGTTTGGGTCGACAGGACAAGGAAAGCTTCTTGAATAAGCATCGCGATTTTTCTAGGACAGAGTTGCTACGAAAGCAATACTTCGCGGTTTTTCCAGGACAAGAAAAAGCCAAGACAGCGACACATCGCAGTTTTTCAAGGATGTTGCGACTTTTAGTCTTTGTTTTACTTCTTATCAGTAGCTGCTATAGAAAAAGCCCTACTGAATGAAGTTTCTCTTTATCTTACCTTAGAGAAGTTTAAAACAGGAAAATTATTGTTACAATGTCTGTATTGTAAAAGAAAGAGGAGACTCCAACATCCGCCAACCAATTTTAGGATTGTCCCAATTTGTGGATTATAAAAAGGTATACTTTATGAGGAAGGAATATACTGAAAATTCTATATGCAAGGAGCGTGTATAAAGTGAATCCAGTTATTGGCATTACCCCTTCTATTGAAAATGAAAGTAACTTACATTTTGTTAGTGCAGATCATATAGCGGCAATTAAAGAAGCTGGCGGAGTACCGATCGTGTTACCATTTGTAACGTCTGAGCTTCAATTAAATCGTATGGTGCAGATGATTGATGGATTATATTTAACAGGGGGAAACAGCATTGACCCAACATTTTTTAATGAAGAACCACATCCAAAATTAGGTGAAATTAATCCGATTCGCGATCAGTATGAGGTGCAAATAATAAGGAAAATATTAAATTTGCATAAACCGATCTTTGGGGTATGCAGAGGTTGCCAAATTTTAAATGTAGCGTTAGGCGGCGATATGTACCAAGATATTTACGCACAAAACGAAGGCGATTTACTGCAACATGAGCAGTGTGCGCCACAAAGCCATGCATCTCATTTTGTATACGTGTCTGATGGTACTTTATTACGGGAGATTACTGGAAGAACAAGAATAAAAGTGAATAGTAGACATCATCAAGCCAATCGGAAGCCGGGAAAAGGTATTTGGATTTGTGGAAAGGCAAGTGATGGTGTTGTGGAAGCAATAGAAGGAAAAAATGATCCATTTGTTTTGGGGGTACAATGGCACCCCGAAAATATGGCGAGAAATGGGGAGTCCATATCCAAAAAAATATATGCTGCATTTGTGCAATCGTGTAAGTATTAATAATATTGGCAAACATGTGTAACAAGAATCAAAGACAATGTTTATGTATCTTTTTATACTATAGGAGAGTATAAAATTTTAGGCTTTATCCCGCATGTAAGGTGCCGTAAGACTCCCACTTCAAAATCTTGAGTTGATACAAAAGGTCTAAGTGGGAGAAAACGGCATCTAAATGCCCGATTCGTTTAAGGGCCTTTAGGTCATACCCTTGCTGTACTAACATTCAGTAGGAGATGGAAGAAAACTCCTACTGAATGAAGTTTCACTTTATCGTATAAGAAAAACTACAGCTTTCGCTAAAGACTTGGCGACAAGCCAAGTTTTTCTAATAGTAAAAGAGGTGAAGTTGCTCAAGGCTTAATCAAGCGTCAAAACAACCAACTACTTCACATTCTTATGTAGTATATATACAAGACCTGGGATCATGAAATAAAATGGAATCGATAAGGGGCAATGAATAATTTTTAAAATTGACGAGAACAAGTATATAACTTATGCGGTGGCGTTTAATTCATCAGACAACTTTTACCTATAAGAAACAAGTGTCACCTAGCATGGGTAACTTTAATATATGCTATACGATTAGCCTTTGAAAAGACAGAAAAATCTTTAGGTTTATTTGTTGTATGTTATTTTTAGTCTAGCAGTGTTAGCCCTGCTAGACTATTTCTTTCTCTGAAAAAGGTATATATAACACGTGAGTGGAGGTAAAAAGGATTGTCACAAAAATTTAAAATAACCTTTGTGAGATTAGTTTTTTCTTAATTTAAAATGAATGTAAAGTTACAGCTTTCTTTATTTATTATTAAATTATTTTTCAGTATAGATTAAAATGTGTTAATATCAATTAATATCACTAGTTTCCCTTTATTTATGTATACAGTGATTGTTATAATATCAATTTTTAAAATGTACATAATAATCTACAAGTACGTTTTGGTTTCATTTGCTTTTTGAAAGGTGAGATTTAAATGACGCTTTCTATGACGAAAGATGAAGTAACACTTGCAATTATTCAATATTTAAAAGAAGGTAAGAAAAAGTCCTTTCAGGATATTATAAATGAGTTACAGCCATATGATATGGCTGAGCAATATAAACATTTACCAAGTAAACACCGAAATAAGTTTCTTTTATACATGACCATTGAACAGCTAACAGAATTAATTGGAGAATTAGATAAGGACTACCAATTAGATATTTTACAAAAACTTGGCATTGAAAAATCAACCAAGGTTCTTGACTTAATGGAAAATGATGATTTAGCTGACCTTTTATCTGATTTAGATGCAGATAAAATGGAAGAATTAATATCTGAAATGAAACAAGAAGAATCTGAAATTGTTCAAAACTTAATGAACTATTCATCTGAAACCGCTGGAAGAATCATGAACAATCGGTATGTATGGATACCTAAGCATTTTTCAGTTAGAGAAGCAGTGGATAAGCTAAAACATTTCGCTGAATTGGCAGAATACCTCAATTATCTTTATGTTATTGATGATCAGAAGAAATTAGTGGGAGTTGTCTCTTACAAGGACTTACTATTAGGGGATTTACAAGATAAAATTGAAGATATTATGTACAGCAGAGTAATCAAAGTAAATGTACATACAGATCAAGAAGAAGTGGCTAAATTAATTAGCCGTTATGATTTTATATCCATTCCTGTTGTTGAAGAAGGGGATATTCTAGTTGGTGTCATTACAGTTGACGATATTATTGATGTCTTCATTCAAGAAGCGGATGAAGATATTGGAAAATTATCTGCTTCTGGGAAGGCAATTGATTTTAATACAAAACCTTTGACCGCTACATTACGACGCTTGCCTTGGCTTATTTTATTATTATTTATTGGTCTTGTTTCAGGAAGTATTATAGATGGATTCTCTGCAACCTTGGAACAAGTTGTTTCTTTAGCTTTTTTTATGCCCATGATTGCGGGAATGACTGGTAATACAGGAACTCAATCTCTTGCTGTTGTTGTTAGGGGACTAGTGTCTCAGGACTTGAATTTTAAACAAGTAATAAAACTCATACTTCGTGAATTTTGGGTAGGCATTATTATTGGTGTTATTTGTGGTATATTGATTTCTATTATCGCACTGGTCTGGCAAGGCAGTCTTACACTAGGAATAGTGGTAGGAAGTTCTTTAATGTTAACTTTAATAATTGGTACTTTATCAGGGACAATTATTCCTTTAATTTTATATAAATTTAATTTTGATCCCGCTATTGCCTCCGGCCCTTTGATTACAACAATTAATGATATTTTGTCTCTCCTTATTTACTTTGGAATTGCAACTTTGTTTTTATCAGAATTAATGTAGCTAAGAAACCTAATCCTTACTTTATAAGAATTTATTCGAGAATTCCCGGTTAGTTATGTTTATATAGCTACTTTACGGAAGCCAGCTATATAAATTAGCGAATAGTAGTTAAAACAAATAATCTTTCCATATAGAAAAAGAGAAGAAATAAATCTTCTCTTTTTTGTGGTGATGTTGTTTAAACATATAACATTATAGACTTCTACTATCAAGATTTTATATCAGTGAACAATAAATCAGTAAACCTCAAACGGAGAAGGTGGGATTCGAACCCACGCGGCGCTTGCACGCCCTAACGCATTTCGAGTGCGTCCCCTTCAGCCGGGCTTGGGTACTTCTCCCTATATAATAATTAACTCACAGTAAAATATTTTAAAGGAAATAACACTGTTTGACAAGTCATTTAACTTAAAATTAAACAACTGAATTTCCTAATTCCTTCTTTTTTAAAATAAACAACACGGATCATTTGTTTTACTTCAGATAACAGTTCTTCAAACTTTTATTTCAAATAATTAGGTTAGCGCTGTGATTTACAATGTAAAATAAATAAATATGTTTTTCCGACGCTTTTCATTTCCCAAATTTCAAAGTTGTTTTTACATTAAGAAGGCAGAGACCTTGACCGAATTTAGAGAATAGAATAAAGTAATATACATAAAAAAATGATTGAGGTATCGAAAATGAATCAGTACATGAAAGAAAACATACAACAGTTTCAAACAGAAAATGAGAATAAAGCACGTTTCTTAATAAAGTGTCCAGATCAACCAGGCATCGTTGCTGCAGTGTCTGATTTTTTATTTAAGCATGAAGCGAATATTATCGCTTCTGATCAGTATACAATTGATCCTGATGGTGGGCAGTTTTTTATGCGGATTGAATTTGCATGTCCAAATTTAAAGGAAAAGTCAGAAATGCTGGAACAAGAATTTCAACCAATAGCGGAAACATTTTCTATGGATTGGCAATTATTGTATGTCAGTCAGCTCAAAAATATTGCTATCTTCGTATCAAAAGAACCGCACTGTCTTTTAGAGTTATTATGGGAATATCAAAGTGGTGATTTAATGGCTAATATCGCTCTAGTCATTAGTAATCATGAAACGTCAAGAGAAACAGTGGAGGCATTGGGTATTCCGTTCTATTACATTCCTGCTAATAAAGATATTCGCCAACAAGTGGAAGAAAAACAAATACAATTATTAGAAGCGAATCATGTAGATTTAATCGTATTAGCTCGCTATATGCAAATTCTTACTAGTCATTTCGTTGAAAAATATGAAAATAGAATTATTAATATTCATCACTCATTTTTACCTGCTTTTATAGGAGCAAAACCGTACGAACGCGCTTATCAGCGTGGGGTGAAAATGATTGGTGCAACGTCACATTATGTAACCAATGATTTAGATGAAGGTCCAATAATTGAACAGGATATTGAAAGAGTCACTCATAGGGACAGTAGTGACGATATGAAAAAAATTGGACAATCCATTGAGCGTACGGTACTTTCGAGAGCAGTAAAATGGCATTTACAGGATCGAATCATCGTTCATGGAAATAAAACAATTGTGTTTTAGTAAATTGAATCATCGGTTCTTTCGTCTTTAAGTTCGGTTTTTTCACAAACGAAGAACATTTTAATAGCCTACTTTTAAATGGTAGGCTATTTTGATTATTTTAGTTTTGCATGACAAAGTTTCCATGCAGATTTTGCTTAGCAGCTCCACGCGGCATAAGTGTTCCTGGAATCATTCCTTTATCTCCAGCTTTTAATGTTTTCGGGGTATGTTTTCCAAAGTCAACAAGAAAAACATGATATGCTTCATTTTTCTTACTTATCCTCACTTTAGACCATTCCTTTCCTTTATATGTATTTGCTTCCCAAGCATAAACTTTTTTACCGTTTGTTTGCATTACATAACCGTTCCAAGTCACTTTTTTACCAAATAAGTGTTTATCCTATGTTTTATCTTTCTCACTGCTGCTGAGCTTTTTGTACGCTTTTGTAAAGCTAGCAAAATCTTTCAGTGAGTTGATTGTTTTTTGCTGTTGTTTAGATAACTTCTCACGAGAGGAGTTTTTGTAGTTTCTTTTCTTATCATCATCTTCGTCATCATTTGTTTTATCGTCAAGATTATTTTGTACAGCTATTTTTCCTTAATTTGCAGATTGTTCTTTCATTTCTTTTGGAGTAGTTATAACAGCAATGATAAACAAAACGAAAGAAACAATCGTGATGAACCCGCCAGTACTTTTTCTTTTTGATCATACCTATTATCAACAAAATGATACCAACTAGAATACCAAGCGTTCCAATTGTACCCAATAATGTACTTAGAACTACCATACATATTCCTCCATCCAAGTAATGGGATTACAAAGAAGAATCGATTTATATGTTTTTTTACCACTAAAAGTAAGAAATTTTAGTAAAAAAGTTGGGGGGAGCTAGGTCTGCAATTACAAAAAAATGATTAAATTAGTAAAGTCCATAAGCTTATTTATCATAATCATAGATGAGTAAAGTAAGAGATTAACTAATAAGAATCCTTTATTTTTTTAGTAGTTTATCCCGCATGTAAGGTGCCGTAAGACTCCCACTTCAAGAGCCTTGAGTTGATACAAAAGGTCTAAGTGGGAGAAAACGGCACCTAAATGCCCGATTGGTTCAACTAACATTCAGTAGGAGATGGAAGAAAACTCCTACTGAATGAAGGTTCATTTTATAAGATGGTGACAATCTACCAGTAAAAGTTGCCAAAAATAGGTTTTGTTTGCCTATATATGCGATATGATAAAATAGATATGTATAAACGTTAGGAGGTTAATGATGTTTAAAAAAATTGCAAGTGATGCTTTAGGCCTAAGTGATATCGGAAAGATTATCTCCCCGGAAGATTTTGACAAGACAGAGTCGGATGATTATGTACTTCACGAAGAAGGTGAAAAAATCCACTTTTTAATTAAATCGAAATCGGATGAATACTGTTTTACTAACCGTGCCCTAATCCATCTTGATGGTGAAAAAGCGACAAGTAGTAAGCGTAATATATACCGTTATGATTATTACTTATATCCGATAAAAAATGTATCGGTAGAAACAGCTGGAACTGTCGATTTAGATTTAGAAATAAAGTTTACGATTGGTAAACAACCTATCTCTGTCGATATCAGCAAGAAGGAAGGAGAAGCGATTGCAGATTTATATAAATCATTAGTAGCTATTTCGCATATTCAAGACGAAGACAAGCGAATGGCCGAATTTGCAAAAGATAGTTTACAAGTATCACAATCTTTGTTTAAGGATAATCGCTTTCAAGAAGGAAATATATCAAAAGAATTTGAGCAAGCAACAAAGTTTGCATACGATTGGTATAAAACGACATATGAAGAAAATACACAAAAAGATTTTGGGGAAGTTTTTGATAAATATATTCAAAATTAACGGTAGCTTAAGTTTGGCGTGGATAAGTTATTAGGAGATAGTGAAGAAGAGTAAACTATTCTCAAGCTTCTTTTGTTGATCAATGACTATAAGGAAAATAAACATAAGCGTAGTTACCGTCTGTAAAACAGCTGGAAACTACGCTTCATTTTTATAAGAGGAAAATGCGCGAGGAGAATGTTATTGGAGTGATTCTATTCCTGAATCTATAGAATGTATTAATATATTCGTTGACTTTTTATTTTCCACTGACATCAAGTACTTTACCAAGTTTCTTATCAGTTCGTCCGCTGTAACCATCGCTTCTAACTTTTGTTCTACACCGAAAAAGCAAAATCTACGACTTTATATGGATGATGCAAAGTTTTAGTAATAAATTTGCTTAAGAAATGGGTTATAAGTCGTATTTTTTCGTTCTATGCCGACTATTTGAAAATTGTCGTTATAGCATATCATTTTCCTATAGAAGCGATGAAATCAACCTCTTTAATTCCTGCATGATGACGGTTACATTTATATTTTCTTTATTTTAAAATTATTATATCTAACAACTCTTAGCCGGTAATTATGACTTAGATAATATGGACACTAATTTAAAAATGATAGTTACTTCTAGCATGTACCCCACTGGATAAAATTTAATATTTCAATAATCATGGATAATATAAACGGTCACACTCAAGTTAAAGCTTGGCTGTTTTTTCTTTTTTAAATAATAATTAGTGGATTAGAATTAGAAACAGTTATTGTTTCTCCAAACTTGGTAGAGTTCATTGCCCCTATAGTATAGTTTGAAAAATACTAGTTTATGAATGAACCCAAGGATTACACTCTTTGAAAAAAAGAAAAACATAGAATGCAAGAGTACGACAAAATACTACAAGTGCAAACTATAAATCCGAGTTTGAAAGTGTTTCAACGACCAAAATACAAGGGTATCATCATATATGAAATCCTAAGATTATCCGGAGATAAGGCAGTTACTTGCTAAGGAATGCTAAGATTTAACCCTAATCTAAAGAACGGGTTACAAAACGGAAAAAACATCCAAGCAAAAACAGGAAAATGATACATGGAAAATGGATGAATTTAATACTATGATTTATATAAAGGATAAAATGCTCTTTAATAAGATAAGTAACCGTTCTAGTGATTGAACGATTAGAAAGGCAACATTGCTGCTATTTTTAAATGATAAAGGATAGTTTCACTAAAAACCATTTGTGACATTATTTGAAATGTCACAAATGGTTAGTCTTATAATATTCCTACTTCTTTAGCAGCTTCAAAACTGTTCCTAGCAAAAACAAAAGGATTACCAACATTCTCCCAGTGCATATACATTAAGCGTGGTTCTTCAAAAAGCCAATGGTTATGAACTGCTGTTACCGTAATCCTTCTTTTTCGTAATGCAGAAATAAAAGGATTAATTTCTTTTTGGAGGATGACGGTCTCACCTAAGTTTAGTGTCCTTCCATTTCTGTTGTTTTCAAAAGAAAGCGCGAAGGGAAGGGCTAAAGGGGAACGAGTACGACGACCTAAAATGGAAGCATTAATTCTTCTTAGGCGCTGAACTACACAAACAGGAGCGGCAGTAATAACCTCTCCGCCGATAATATTTGCTAATCGTTGACAGGTTGACAAATTGTTAACCTCCTTTCTATGAATCTTCTATAAGATATGAAAAAGAATGAGAGCCTGTCTAGGTAGCTATATTAAATTTTTTATAATTGAATTCAGAACCTAAGATTGTCCGAAGTTGAGGTTGATTAAATTGTTTTTAGGTGATGCAAAAATGGATGCAAATTTAAGCCAATACTTTCCTTTACATAAAGACCCTTTGCGGTTTTTTTGCTTGGCTTTTTTGGTTAACAGAAAGAAGCTGCTGTAAGAGAGAAAAAGCTTTACCAAACAATTGATGACCAAATGGAACGTTAAAGAAGTTCAGCGAAAAATAGGACATTATAATTGCTAGGTTTCTCGGTAAAGGTATCGTTCAAATGCAGAACATCACCTATATAATCATGGGAGAACAACTCCAGGTAACTTAGTCTCACTAATACAAAGCCCGGTCAGTTGCTGCACAATTACGGACTAGCCGTTGATTATTTTTTGATAAGCGATGATGGCAACAAACCATTAAATAATAAGTGGCACAGGGTTGTTGCTACTATTAGTGATTTCTTGAATGAGTCTCTGGACTTTTTTTCATAAAAAGTTACTAATACTATTATGTTTTTATACTATATACTGAAAGTATCCAAAATAAAGGTGTGAAAGAATTATGAAACAATACTCAAATGCTGAAGAACTAATTAAATCTATCAATGAGTCTTATAAGAAATTTATTGAAGAATTTAAGATGATACCTGAAGAGCTGAGAGATAAGCATATTAATGAAGTGGATAAATCACCATCTGAAATGCTTGCTTATCAATTGGGGTGGATTAACTTGTTGCTATCGTGGGAAAAAGACGAACAATGTGGACTTGACGTAAAAACGCCTACTCCAGCTTACAAATGGAATAACTTAGGAGGGCTTTATCAATCATTTTATGAGCAATATGGTTTTTTAACCTTAAGACAGCAGGAGGAAGAGTTGACAAAGTTAATCTGTAAGTTAATCGAATGGATAAATCATCTTTCTGAAACAGAATTATTTCAACCAGAACAGAGAAAATGGGCCACAACAAAAGCAATGTGGCCTGTTTGGAAGTGGGTGCATATCAATACAGTTGCTCCATTTACGAATTTTAGAACTAAAATTCGTAAATGGAAAAAAATAGTTTTATAAAAATAAGTATCCATAAATTTAGACGAAAGCCAAATAGAGTCTATTTCTTTTAATTGATAAGAAATAGACTCTATTTGAATTTCCTAGTGTCCATACTTTTTATATTATAAAAATTCCTAAAATAGTTGTGTATCCATAACATTTTTTCTATTTATATAATCACTTAACAAAAGCCTTCTTGAAAAAGTATTTGATGTAAAGACTAATAAAAAAGCCCACTACCGAATTTTTTCGTTAAATATTCCATTATTTCTTTTGCGTTTTTTTCTGATTACAGGATTAAATAGTCTGTTTTACTTCTCTGTTCACAGGTAAACAAGTAGGAAGAAAACATTTCATCTGCTGGCAGTTTAACTATCTGTATATTTATTCTACATTTGTTTTCTTTAGTTCTTTAAGTTCATCTATCGCTATGGTTAACATTCTTTCGATTATTTCAGTATATACTTCTTAAATGGTGCAGATTCAAATTGTTTCTGGCCTCGTTCTTAAATTAGTAATGGCCATCGATATAAATAAAGAGTAGCAATATATTTTTTTGTTTGCTCGGAAAAAATAGAGGAATTAAAAAATACCGCCCTTGAATTAATCAAAAGCGGTGTTATATTAATGTTTTGTATGATGCTAGTGAGAGGATTCGAACCTCCGACCCCTTCATTACGAGTGCACTACATTGAAAATACTATAACGGTTTCGTGAATGAAAAGGTTGATGTATCAGCTTTTCTTTAAGTTGATGCTTTTTCCTATATGCTTTATTTGATACATTTTTATATTTTTATTTTGAGTTTCGCCCCAATTCACCCCAAACAAAAACACCATATTCATGGTGATTAAACGTTCTTTTTACCATATTTTTGTTCTAAGATATTAGCAGCGTTTTGATCTGCTTCCTTTATATCCGGAAAGGGGTTGACGATATTCGAATAGGTTTATAAGCAACGAAAAGAATATTGCGTACTTATCAGAACGAGTAACCAGGGTAGAAGAAAGTAGCAAGCAGGCTCATAAAAGAATCGACAATATAGAGAATTAAACGGCTAGTCCAATCGGGCAAGCTGTTTTTTAAATATTTTATATCAAGGAGGAATTATTGTGCAAAGAAGAAATCATTTTGGCTGGCTTTAGTTCCTGCAATTATATTGTTGGTACAAATTGTTGCGGGTTGGTTCGATATATAATATTGCTGCTGATTTTATTAACACAGAAGCTACTAAATTTATTAATGCTGTTTTCGCTGTTCTAGTTATTTTGGGTATTGTTAATGACCCAACAACAGCTGGTTTAAACGATAGTAATCAGGCTTTGAATTATAAAAAGCCTAGAAAGGATAAAGATCGTAATTAAGGTGCTCATATTCATGAGTGCCTTTTTTATCTACAAAAATTCTAAAGGGAGAGGTAGTTATGGGACATATTATTGATATTTCACATCACCAAGCAACATCTAGTATTAATTATGATAAGCTAGCCAAGCAGGTTGATTTAGCTATCATTCGTACACAATACGGCTCTAATTTAATAGATCGACATTACAAAACCCACCATAGAGAGTTCCAAAAGCGTGGCGTGATGCGTGGGTTAGAGGTGTTTCTAATAACGATATGGAAGTTGAAGCAACAGACTTTTATAATCGTACAAAGCAATTCAACCCTACATTCTGGTTTTTAGATGTGCAAGAACAATCAACGAAGAACATGCGGTCAGGTGTAAAAGCTTTTGCTAAAAAGCTCCGTTCTTTAGGTGCTAAAAAGGTTGGCGTTTATATTGCGCATCACTTGTATACTAAGTTTAATTTAGATATGAGGGATTTTGATGCTGTATGGATACCTCACTATGGTTCCAACAACGGTAAACCTACTAGTAAACCAAAATTTAACTGTGACCTGCACCAATACACAGACTGCGGTCGATTAAATGGCTACTCGGCGAATTTAGACTTAAATCAAATTATTAACAATAAATCATTGTCTTACTTCACGGATGGTAAACAAGCACCTAAAAAATCTAGTAACAAAAAGAAAAGTACATCAAAAGTATAAACAGTTAAATCTGGCGACATATTAAGCGGAATTGCAAAACGTTATGAAACAACCGTAAACAAGCTAGCGCAGATTAACGGTATAAAGAACCCTAATAAGATTTATCCTGGACAGAAAATCAAAGTAACAGGTTTTCCTGCCAAAAAATCCAGTAAAAGATACCACACTGTTAAAAGTGGTGATACGGTTAGTGAACTAGCTGTTAAATACAGCAGCACGCAGAAACAAATTCAAAAGTGGAATAAGCTTTCCAATCCAAATAAAATTTACGTTGGTCAGAAATTGAGGGTTAAATGATAATGTTATTATGTGAAGTATATGTATTTCCTCCAAAAACAAAGTCTATAATCATTAGTAAAGTTGATTTTCCTATAGAGTTTGATCCTTCGTCATCCCCTAACACAACATTCAAACCCTTGTGAAATCTTATGGGGCCCTCTAGGAATATTTTACTTTCTATCCTTGTTAACAAATAAAACAACTCCTCTAACAAAATCTACTTCGATGACATCAAGTAGGTATAATACGTCAAGTGAATAAATGAATTCATCTATTTCATCAAAATTATCTTGAGTGTTTTTTTAGACATCCATTCAGTAAGTTGCTCATCCAGTCTTAAAGCATTCATTCCTAATTGTGTAGATACATCTATCTCAAAGTCTTCAACTAGTTTCGTAATTACTTCTTTAATTTCTGTTTCTATTTGATAATCCCTGTATTTGCCTCTTATTTCATTTTTACTTAGTAAATTTTTTTTGATATTAAACAACTTTCTGTATCCCTTAACTGTTCTAGGATATCAAACATCTTATGGCAATCTCTACATAAAGCAATAATGTTATTCAAATGATTGACATCATCATGTAGTTTCTTTTCATTCTTTAATAATTCTTTTTCCTCGTCAGAAGGGTTTAATGGATATATATGAGCTCCCTCAAATAATTTATGTTGCTTTCCTTGTTTTTTATACATTAGAGACTTTGCGCATAACGGGCACATATTTTCAACTTCTGCAAGAAGAGAGGCACTTTCATTAGAAGTTAATTTTTTTCTTTTTTGTTTCATTTAAAAAACACACCATCCTTAAAGCAAAAGTACTATTTTATCTTATAATTTATAGTTCGATACTTATACAAAATCCTCTTTTTACCAATAATTTTGCTGTTTTACCCACAACAAAACCACCTCCTATAACCATAATCGAAATGAGTTACGGGTAGGTGGCATTTTTTATTTTCCATAAACAATTCAATAAATTTTGCGATTTAGTATAACGCAATTCATTAGTGAAATTCATAAAAAGTATTATTAAAAAAGTCCTTTCCTTAGAATTATGTAAAATTAAAACCATTTTTTCAAAAATATAGAAAAAAGTAAAATAATAGTATATAATACTAATTAATAAATTTTTTGGGGGATGGATTTGAGAAAGTTATTTTTATCTTTTATTGTATTTGCATTATTAATTACAAATTTTAGTATTCCTGTAAATGCATCTGAAGCTAACGTTTATGACGAGAAAGAGGTAGAAGAACTAGCTAATGTATTAGAAATCTTGTTTGACAAGAGCATAGTTTATGGTATTGATGGGGGACCCGTCGGTTACAGTAGAGGGATTCTTGAAAAAGAATTATCAAAATTTCCTGAGTATATATATCTAATAGACGAATTAGAAAAAGAGGGAGTACTTATAGATGATAATAGATTAAATCAATCATCTATTCAAATAAGATCCTTAAGAAGAGAAAATCCAAAGTGGGTTAATTACAGCGAACGTTGTATTAGAAAAGGATTAAGTAACGCATTTGGTCCAGCAGCAATCACAGGAGTTTGGGAAGCTATCAAAGATGGAAATTTTAAAAAAGGCGCAAAGAAATTATTAAAATTAGGTGTAAAGGGTTCTATTCCGGGAATTATGGCAACAGCAATGTGGGAAGTAAATAAATGTAATTCTAAAGCAAATAAAAAATATAAAAGGTGGTTATAGGAGGAGCTTTGGAAAAAATAAAATCTTTATTTATAACTTATTTCGTCAGAATTCCGTTTGTATTTTCTATATCTTGGGTAATTTTTGCATATATTCGAGATGATGGTAGTTTGTCTAGTATTGTTCCAATAATCGGAGTTTACTACATCATTATGAGTATTTTAGGATATATAACCATTAAAACTGATTTTAAAAATAAAGAATAATTCATTGGCTTTTACAAAGCTAACAAGAAAATAATTTAAAATTAATTAAGTCTACTCTTACGGGTAGGCTTTTTCTATGGGAACACAGTTACTTTTCCAAAAGAAAAAGCTCTCTAAGCAAACTAGAGAGCTAAACTATTTAAACAGCTTCTTTAACAGTTTAAAAATATTAAATGTTGTTTTTATTATATACCTTGTTATGGCTGATTTTTTAGGATTGCGTAACCATACATAGCCTTTAGGCATTTTTAAGAGCCAGTGTCGCATCCTATACCGTCGCCGTCTCTATCTAGGTGTTTAGCGTAACCTGGTTCACCTCTGTGAATTGGGGCGGCTCCTGCTGCTCGTACAGCAGAACAGTTTTTATAATAAACTGAAGGACTTTCTGGCTTAGGCTCTGGTTTGGGTTGTGGTGCAGTTTTCTGTGGTTGTGGTTTAGGTTGTTCTTGTTTTTGTTCTTCCCAACCATTAAACCCGTCATCTGTTACATAACCGTTTGATTTCCAAATTGCAACTTTGTTATTTTTTGCGCTAGATTCTGCTTTTTCAAATTGGTCTAAGTAACGAGTGTTAGGGATATATGTAAGCCACGCGTGGCAATCCTTCTTTTAACAATGTTTCTTGAACAGACTTACCGTCAACGTATACATACGCTAGTAATCTACCGTATTTATCTTTAAGTTCCCCAACATCAAACTCAATTTCTAGATTACCACTATTAAGGAATACAGCGATTCAGAAAAAAGGTAGGGTTAAAACCATATTCAATAGATTCAGGCGATACAGTAGCCAGTGTCACTATAAATAACAAGACTTATTTTGGAGTGAATTCGAGTATTACAAAAGAATCACAAAAAGCAACTAGAGAATTAAGGCAAAAGTGGCTAAAAGAAGTCCAATGGGTACCGCCTAAAAAGAATAATCCTAAACATTTGGGACACGTGCAATCCCTGACTCATGCAGAATCACACTCTTTAATAAGGGCGTTTGAAAAACAAGGATTTTTCCTAAAAAGTTACAATATATGTTGATCGTAAACTTGCAATATATGTCGTGGTGGGCTTTCGGCTTTATTAAAAAGATTAGGCGTAAATGAGTTAGAGATTTTTAGTGAAGGAAATACAAAACCAGTAATAGTAAAAGCTATAAAATAAGGAGTTTAATATGGTTATATACGATGGACCAGTAGGGGATCCTGTTGAAAACCCGACTGAAACTTTTGTGAATGAAAAATCTCATATTTAATAAGGACGAAGGTTATTGGAAACAAGGTAGTGGGGATAGTTGATGGTTGCGAGGAAAGATTAATATTCTTTTATGATGAACCGTATGGATTTTTTATTATGCGACATCCAGATTATTTAGTACCAATTAAATGTTGAAATAAAAACAGTTGAACATTTAGTACGCGGAGAGCCAATAAGAATACCTACATGTAGTTATGTTGATAGTGAAACAACTTACCGTATAATAAAAGATTTTATCACCTTTAAATCAGTTTCAAATTTTATAGAGTGGGTCGATTTATACGATATAAACTTTGACCACGGATTTTAATTAATTTTACAATTTACGTAAACAAAATAAATACATAAGTATAGCTGGCAACGTTTGCCTTATGAGTGCATTATTGATGTGTTTATGCATTGATGTACAACTAGGGAAAGAAAGACTATGTTTTGAAAGAACAAAGAGAATTAACGGAAGGGGAAAGGAAACAGTTAAATTATGAGTTAATAGGCGAGATAGAAGTGGAAGAATAGCAACCTGCTATTCTTCCTTTCAAATTTTATGTTGCAAAATATTAGTAGTAAAGTAATATTTAGTTAAAATGGGGATTGGAGGAAATACTTTTGAAGAATTTATTTTAAAAAAACGTGGTTATCTTTTTAGTTATTGCTTTGGTTTTTTCAAGTTTAACTCCTTTACAAGACACAGTAAGTACGGAAAAAGTAGATGATAGTAGGCAGACTTATATTGATTATCAAACAGAACTTAAAATTACACAGTTAGAAAATAAGCTAGATCAGTATTTAGAGACAAAAGTACCTTTTACTGAACAAGAGTTTGAAAATATGTCTGATGAAGAACTAGAAGAAGCGGTCAATAAATACTTTGTTAACAATGATGAATTCTTAAAATTAGAAGAAGAAATGGGTGCTTTGGATACAGGTGATAATACAGAGTTTAAAACAATTGGCCCAGCTATAGTTCCAATAGGTGCTTTTATTGGGAGATTAGCTCTTAGCCTAATAAGATCTAAAGGGGTAAAAGTTGCTACTAAGTATTTAAAGAAGAGAATAAAAAAAATAGGAAAGAATTATAAAGTTAAATGGAATGTTAAAAACAAACATGGACAAATAAGAACTTTAGTAAGTGTTATAAGTAAGAAGTCAAAAAAGAAAGATAAAAGGGTATTTGCTATTGATAATGGGAAAATACCTCTTAGCCCAAAAACAAACCAATGGTTTTGGCATTTTCATGTAGCGCCAAATATATCAGTACATCGCTCTTTACGAGTAATAGTACCAAAAAAATATAAACCAGTTAAGGGAAAAACAGTATTATATTAACGATGTTGCACTATTATATAACTAAGTTTTACTAATAATAAAACAAGAAAATTTATTAAATTAAAAAAAGGAAATCCGAACTATTTTGTTCAAAATTCTTCTAGTAACAATAGTTCGGATTTCCTTTTATTTTCCAATGTTATTTTTTTTTATTTCCTCTATTATATCGATAGGATGCGTTGAATTCTCATCTGTGTCTACACCTGGTTCATTTGTGTAAGGCATACATAGGTTAGCAAACTTTTCTTCATCTTCTACTAAAGCAACGTAAGTGGTATACCCTTCAAGATCTGATGGGAAAAGATCTGCTTCTCCAATTTTATTTTTTAAAGCTTTATCAATTGCATTTTTTAATTCGATTAAACCTTGTTTATTTCCAATGATAAATGATTCCATGTGCCAAGACTCTTGAGCATAAATGTTACAAACACCCAAATGATCCGTATCAGAAGACATACAAACTCACCCCTTAATAATTTTATATAATATTAACAAATATTGATAAAAAAGTAATTAATTAATATAAGTCTTTTCTTTATATTAAAACAACAAACGTTATTATTCAATTAAAACCAGTAAAAACCAAAAAAACACGTTTTGGTCGGCAGATTGGTCGGCATAAAAACGAATTAAAATAAAAATGCTGCTCTTGAATTTATCAAGAACAGCATTATATCAATACTTTCCACTAATGCTGGTGAGAGGATTCGAACCTCCGACCCCTTCATTACGAGTGAAGTGCACTACCAGCTGTGCTACACCAGCAAAAAATGCTACATGAAATATAATACTCCTATTGAATACTTTCATCAACCCCTATGTATATAATAATAATAATCCTAAAAAAGGTACTTTTAAGTAAATTCAGATATTATATAGATAATAGATAGGAGGAGTAAAATGCTTACTGTTTTGAACAAGGTAATAATTGGATACAGAGTTTCAAAGGAAGGCAAGCAGAAATTTTGTTTCAGCAGAATGCCAAGGAAAAGTGGTTTAGCCTAAATAATTTATTATTTTGCAAGGTGGGATCCATCCATCCTAGAAGAAATGTTTCTAATCAGGCAAGATAGAGTTAATGAAATGGTGATTGGATACGTCAAATTATTGAATAAAAGGAGCATATATATGAAATCAAAAGTAACAAGTATGGAGTTCTTGCACTCCAAATTAAATATTTATTCAGATGGGGATGTTAATTTATCTTCTATTTTTGATTTTTTTAGCACTCATCTTATTATAAAAAATAACAACAAAATTAAGAATAGTCCCTTCTGATATATATTTATATCATTCAAATGAATTAGAAAAAATAACTTTAAAAAGGGAAAGGATGTATGCATCAGATTTTTTTACCATTAAAGCAAAAAAAGTCATGTTAAATCATCAAGAATATTTAAGGATTGATCAGACAGGTACCATTATTAGTTTTAGACCCAAAAAAAAAGAGATTCATATTCAATTACAACAGCAAGTAGACCAAAAAGATGAATTAACAGTAATTGAAATTATTAAAGATTTGGTACTAAGACAAAAAGAAAACAATGGAGTGGTTATATTGCATGCCACCTGTGCGTTTAAAAATAATCAAGCTTCAATAATAATCGGTTCAAAAGGAGCTGGAAAATCTACTACGTTACTTGAGTTTGTTCAGAAATCAGATTATAAATTTATGAGTGGGATAAGACGTTCATATGGATCGAAAATAATACAGTAGTTGCTTCTGGTTGGCCAGATTATCCACATTTAGGTTTAGGCACTATTTCAAAATATCCTGAGTTAGTGGAAAAATTAGATTTAAAAGAAAAAATAAAGACTAATATGGAAGATATCTGGTCAAACATAAAATAGCTGTTTCTCCTACTAAATTCAAACAGGTTTTTCCATGACTCCGCCTGGTTTAATTTGTTCGGTAGCTAATATGTATTACCCTAGATTACATGACTCTGATTCTTGTGTTTTAGTTAGAAAAGAAAATAAAGCTGAGTTATTATACCGCATGTTGAATCACTTTATAAAGAAGATGGTGATTATTGGAATAATTATATCGAATTATCAAAAGTCGGCTTACAAAAGAATAGTAAGGTAATTAATGCTCTAGAGAAATTGGAATCTTATGAAATTGAAGGTAATGGAATTATAGGTGAGAAAATGATTATATAAGCGCCTTAGATTACGGGGGCTGGAGTATTCCAAACAATTAAAAGCAAATCTAATATTAACCATTAAAAAGGAACATAGAAATTTAAAACATGTAATGTTTGGTTCCATAATATTTAGTGGTTTGTGCCTTAGTGCATTAGGTCTTTCTGCTTTTTTTCTATTTCGTTGATTTTAATAATACTTTATGGCTTTTTTATCTCAATATTTAATATAAATAATCCAACTTTATACCAATTAAATCCTCCTATTAAATGACGGGGTAGAGTAATGGCAGTAAGAAGTTTGGTATCTAAAGCTGGAATCCCTTTTGGAGCACTTATAGGTGGCTATATATTAGAAAGTGTTGGCGTAAATAATTTATTTATCATTTTGGGCTTGATCATGGTTTGTACTTGTATAGCAGGGTGGTTTTCACCTGTTTTTGACAATTTAAAAACCTCTAGTTATAAACTATGAAGTTTTGGGTTTCGATTACGGATATTAAAATAAATATTAAATATACAATGGTGAAGTAAAAATAGAATTATCCATGCTCATAAAGGTGCACGTGTTTTATCTCTTCAACTCATTTATGTTCCCATCATAGAGTTCGTTAAGATCAGAAGAAGGTAAGAACGCATCATAGAAGATGGATTCCGGGGAGCAGGTCTTCGCCTTCCATAAGTGGGAATAATCCATTAAGTTATTTGGGAAAGACCATTCATCCAAGTTTATATGTTATAAAACCTATAAATCAACAAACGCCATTTGGAGGTCGTATACTCAAATGGCGTTTTTATAAACCTTAAAAATTGGATTCGAAAATTCGATAACTAAGTGGTTGAATAGTTATTTCCCCGGAAAGTGCCTGCATAGATTTGGCTGGAGCCTCTTTAAGATCAATCTCCCATTCTGTCACAGCAGACGTTTCCTCAAATAAAGCACTACTTGGTACAGAAGCTTCCTTTTCTCCCGCATTTAGTATAAATACCATTCGCTTTTTACCATCGGTCTTTTCGTAACTAATCACATTGTTTTCATCGTCCGCGTATAAAAAGTGAAATGTCCCATTGTTGCCAAAAAGCGGTACGGTATTTCGCAGCTTAATAAGTGTTTGTACGTAGTGTAAAAGGCCCCGGTTCTGTTTTTCTTCGTCCCATTCCATACAAGCGCGACAATCTGGGTCATGTCCTCCGCGCATGCCAATTTCATCTCCGTAATAAATACAAGGAGTTCCAGAGAAGGAAAATTGAAAAAGATAAAGTAATTTAACCCGTTCGATATTTCCATTTGCTAATGTTAAAATTCTCGGTGTATCATGACTATCTAATAAATTAAACGCAACTTCATTGACGTTTTTTGGATACATATGTGACACTTTAGTAATAGAATTGATAAAGGCTGTTGCCTTCATGGTGTTTTTGGCAATAAAATCAATTACGCTATTAGTGAATGGATAATTCATGACTGCATCAAACTGGTCGCCTTGTAACCATGGCATGGAATCATGCCAAATCTCACCCAATATATAAGCATCTGGCTTTACTTCTTTTACAGTACGACGGAAATCACGCCAGAAAGTGTGGTCAACTTCATTGGCTACATCTAAACGCCAGCCGTCAATGTCAAATTCTTCTATCCAGTAACGAGCAACTTTTAATAGATAGTCTTTTACTTCTTGATTTTCTGTGTTTAACTTTGGCATGGAAGATACAAAACCAAATGTATCATAGTTAGGTGCCGGATCTGTTAAGACAGGAAATTCCCGAATATGAAACCAGTTTTTGTACTTCGAGTTTTCTTGGTTTTTCAATACATCCTGAAATGGTGGAAAATAATAGCCGCTATGATTAAAGACCGCATCAAGCATTACTTTAATTCCTCGCTCATGACAAGCTTCAACTAGCTTTTTAAACGTTTGCTTGTCTCCAAACTGCGGATCAATCTCCATATAATCAATTGTGTCGTATTTATGGTTGGAATACGCTTTAAATATTGGTGTGAAGTAAATGCCTGTTATTCCTAATTTCTCTAAATAATTTAAGTGATCAATAACTCCTTGAAAATCGCCACCAAAAAAATTGGTTGGTGTAGGGTTTGCAGATCCCCATGCTAACGTTCCTTTTGGATTCAATGATTTATCCCCATTAGCGAACCGTTCAGGGAAAATTTGATACCAGATTGTATCTTTGACCCATTTAGGTGCGTAAAATACATCAATTTTATTTAAAAATGGAAAACAAAAATAGTTCGCGATTTCCTTTGGTAATTTGTCAAAAATTCCGCCTTCACAATAAATACAGGATTCTGATCCGTCCGTACATATAAAAGCATAACGCAATCGCTTGTGTAGTGGCTTAATGACAATAAACCAGTAATCATGGAATTGGGTAGAACCAGTTTTGACCATAGGCTTTGTTGTTGTTTGCCACTCATCATTTTTCCAGTCATAAGGATCTCCAAATATTAATTCAACAGTTTCCATATCTTCTTTTTTTGTTTGCAACATAATGTGTAATGTATTTTCATCATATGCATAGGCAAAATTATTTTTTGGTCGGTGATAAATCGCTTCTTTTATCATTGCTGTGCCTCCAGAAAATTTATATATAGTGAATAATCTTCCACCGTTAGGATTCCTCTTTCTTCCGCATGATTAAATGAACAAAATCAATCATTCGACTTGTGATTACATATCGGATATATGATTTTATATGATTTACGACTCCATTTTCGAGCACATCATGCCTTTTTTTACTGTTTCCAATCGACAATAACAGTATCTGTTCCTTGCTTGGGAGTAATATAAACATGGTTTGTTCCAGATTCCCATATGACGGAGCCTGATTCATCTTTTTTTATGAATTTATACTCAAGTCCTTTATTCGCAGGTACACTCACTTCGTAATACCAAGTTGGGTATTTATACACGATTTGATTAAACATAGGTCCGATTGCTTTTTCAGTATTCCAATTGCCAAGTTCACCAACATTTCCGGTTAAATAAATATTTTCTCCAAAATTCGTATAGGCGTTATTAACTACGAATCGAACACTAACCTGTTTTCCTGTCAAAACCTCAAAGTTTTTATAAACGTTACTTTGTGATCCGTGAGCTGTTTTTAATAAAATATCATATACACCACTATCGATTTCGGGAATTTTTATTTTGATGTTTGTGTTACTCCAATTCAAGATTTCGGCTGATTTTGAACCTACTATAACGCTCCCCTTTTGTTTGCCAAATCCTTCTCCGGAAATGTAAATGGTATTTCCTGGTTGTCCTTTCATAGGTCCTACATGGCCAATTAATGCTTCTTTTGTTGGTTTTGAAAACTCCCATACTGCTACAGCTTTAGGTTGTAATTGAAAAGATTCGACAACACCGTTTTGCTTTACTGACAGGTTATTTCCATCTAATAAATAATTTAACACGTCTTTATAATCTCCCTGAGGCAAAGAAGTATAAAGATTAGAAATAGAGTAGGCATGATTAGCTTTATTAATAGCAGTAACTACAACATTGTTACCAAACGTTCTTTCATAAATATAAACATCCGAATTGATCCACCTTTCTTTTGTATCGCCATAGCCCAAAGCAGAGTTTGATTTCCGTAGTGCAGAGAGCTTGTTAATAACTTGGTAGGAATTGGTAGTTTTATCAAACTCTCTCATTGGTTTTCTGTTTATTGGGTCATAGTCTCCTGTAAGATACTGCTCCGTACCATAATAAATAGTCGGTACACCCCTGGATGTCATAAGAACAGCTAAAGCCATATCTGTAAATCGTTTCGATGAGTTTTCGGTTGTAAAGCGAGCCATATCGTGATTATCAATAAAGGTTACTTGGTCATTTACCTCATTGTATTTTTTAGCAGTTTCTTTAATCATTTCATGAAAATCATACCAATCATGTGAATGATCCCTTAAAACAGAACGAATGGTTTTCCCAAATCTGAAATCTAATAAGCTCATACCGCTTTCATTAGCGAAGTAATAATTCTTGGGATCAATTTCACCTTTTCCTAAAAACCACTCTCCAAATGTGAAAACAGGTCGATGTGAGTAAATTTCATTTGTGAACGATTTCTGCCACCCTAACGGCATATGTTTAACAGCATCTATTCTAATTCCATCTATTCCTTTATCCAGCCACAACTTAATGGACTCTTTAAGGTAGGTGTCCATTTTAGAGTTATTTAAATTATAATCTGCAAGGTCAAAAAGCCTCCGATAAATACTGTCTTCATAAGTTGAAAAATCAGTCTCCCCATGATGATTAAAAATATTACCTGGATCATTGTAATAATTAGCAATGAACGATCCGTTATCATACACAGCACCTCCTTCTGCATAGGTTGGATTTGTTTCTGAAGCAGGTGAAGAATGATTCGGAGCAAAGTCCATAATTATTTTTATCCCATTAGCATGTGCTGTCTTTATTAACTGATCAAAGTCGGAAAAACCACCATAAAAAGGGTTAGTCCGTTTATAATCTCGGGACCAATAGCCGTGGTAGGATGTATAGCCATTTGGATGTAAGGCATAGATATTTTCCACAGGTTGAGAAATCCAAAGTGCTGTTACTCCTAGATCAGTTAAATAACCATTCTTAATTTTATCAATAATCCCTTGCCAATCACCTCCACAGTATTTGTGCAGATCAGTACAGTTTGGACTAAATATATTCCCGGATGGATTGTTGCTACTGTCTCCATCATCAAAACGATCCGTAATGATTTGGTAAATAATATCTTTTGAATAGTCTACAACGTCCATCTCTTTTGATTTTGCTTTAACAAAAGTGGAAGAAAGAAATAAATATAAAAAAGTTAATGCAAACGTTTTTAAAAATATTTTCATATTCTCACCCTTTTTATCCTATTTTAAAAACACGTACTTATAACGAAAAACCCTCCTTCCCCTGTTTTAAATATAAAACCCCGACTTTTTAAAAAAAGCCGGGGTTGTTTGTTAACAAAAACATTGCCCTCAAATTATGAATGGAGCTCTTAGAAAGTCAGGATTATGATTAGCATAAAAAAGCTGATCGGTTACTTGAATATCAATTTGCTGACTTAACTCTAATAGTTCCATATGCAATCGTTCATGTTTCTTTATTTCAATTAAAACGTTTGCGCTAAACAACTGCTATTTTGCCGCTAATCTAGCAAGCAATTTAGTTATTAAGTTAATAATAACATAAAAAAATAATTCTTGAAACCGTTATCTTCATTAATTTTTAAGGATTTAAATTTAAAAACGATGTTTGCAATTTGAAATTTATATTGTATAATTAAACTACAATGTTAGTGCAAACGATTTCACAAATCAGCTTGCATTGTACATGAAAATAAATAACCTTGGGAGGGTTTAATATGAAAAAATGGTTGTTTTATTTAGTTGCAATGATTCTATTAACTAGTAGTTTAACAGCTTGTGGACCAGATGATGCTAAAAAGTCTGGTGGGAAAGAAGAGGCAAAAAGTTCTGATGATATGCCTGAAAAACCTGAATCATTAACGCTTTGGGTTAATGATGAAGAAAAACAGAAAGAAGCATTAAAGAAAATGACAGATAAATACACAGAAGAAACAGGAATTAAAGTAGAAATGATTCCGGTCAGCATGCTGGAACAGATAGAAAAATTGGACGTTGAAGGTCCCGCAGGGAATGGGCCGGATGTTATATTTCAGCCACATGATAGAATTGGTGATTTAGTACTTAGAGGATTAGTAGACCCGGTTGATCTTGGAGATACAGAGAAAGAATATACAGATAATGCCTTGAAGGCAATGCAATATGATGGCGAGTACTGGGGTTATCCAGCTGTTTCGGAAACCTATGCCATGTTTTACAACAAAGCTCGTGTCGAAAAAGAACCCAAAACCATGAAAGAAATTATGGAGATAGCTGAAAGAGATACGGATCCTGGTAAAGATCAGTTTGGCTTTTTGATGGAAGCAGCTAACTTATACTTTGTATACCCTTTCTTTTCTGGAAATGGAGCATATGTATTTGGAAATAAAGATGGTAAGTATGATGTATCGGATATCGGTTTGAATAACGAAGGTGCAGTTAAAGGTGGCGAACTAGTGAAGGAATGGTTCGATAAAAAATATATACCTCAAGATTTAACACCAGATATTATGAATGGATTGTTCAAGGAAGGAAAGGTTTCTACAGTAATTAACGGTCCTTGGATGGTTCGGGAATATGGGGATGCTTTAGAGGATGAATTAGGAACTGCTCCAATACCGGTATTGGATAACGGAGAAAATCCAAAATCATTTGTTGGTATTAAGTCGTATATGCTTTCTTATTACTCAGAAAATAAAGAATGGGCGCAAGATTTAATGGCTTACTTGACCAACTTTGAAAGTTCTATGACATATTATGAGATCGCTGGAGAGTTGCCTGCCCGTAAGGATGCGATGAAAGATCCGAAAATTGCTGAAGATCCAATTTATTCAGCATTTGCAGAGCAAACCAAATATGGGGAGCCAATGCCTAGTGTTCCTGCCATGCAGCAAATATGGGAACCATTTAACGATGCTTTAAACTTCATTTCAAAAGGTGAGCCTGTGAAGGAAGTATTAGATGAAGCTGTTCAATCGATTCAAGAAAAAATAGAAGCTTCTGGGGCAAAGTAAATGAAATGTAAGCGGTATAGGGGATTCCTGTACCGCTAAATAAACGTATTGCGAATGAATGAATTAATTATCAACTGTGTTTTCAGCAATTGTTATAGGAGGAGATACGGGATGGCCGCTGAACCAAATGAACCCAAAACCGGAAAAATAAAACCTCGTACATTAGCCACCATTCTATCCATTATTCCTGGATTGGGACAAATGTATAATCGACGTTTTTTGAAGGGTTTTATTTTCTTAATCGTTACTATTGCATTCTTAGTTTCAACTTGGAATTATATTGATATTGGAATTTGGGGGCTTTTCACCCTTGGTACCGTACCACGTGAACATCATTCTATTCAGTTACTCATTCAAGGATTAATATCATTAATTGTCCTTGCATTTGGAATAGGGATATACATTTATAATCTTATGGACGCTCGTTCTGATGCTATAGCAAGAGAAGTAAATCGCCCTAAACCTACATTATTACAAGGTGTAAAGAGTTTTTACAATAATGGTTTTCCGTATTTCATGATTTTACCAGGCTTATTAATGTTATTATTTATTGTCGTGGTGCCATTATTGTTCATGCTTGCTTTAGCTTTTACGGACTATAACCAATATAATGCGCCACCACGAAATTTATTGAACTGGGTAGGTTTTAACAACTTTGTTGATTTAGTTAATATCGGTATTTGGAAAGATACATTTCTAAGTGTTTTTAGTTGGACAATTGTCTGGACGGTTGTCGCCACAACATTACAAATTGTCTTGGGGTTATTTTTAGCTTTATTAGTAAATGATCCGCGAATAAGATTTAAACGAGCGATTCGAACGGTATTAATCTTGCCTTGGGCAGTTCCCGCATTTGTTTCCATTTTAATTTTTTCAGCATTATTTAATCCTACTTTTGGAGCGATTAACCGGGATATATTGAGTCACTTTAATTTAATGTTGCCTTGGTTATCTGACCCGTTTTGGACGAAGGTTGCTTTAATTATGATTCAGACATGGTTGGGATTTCCCTTTGTTTTTGCATTATTTACTGGTGTGTTACAAAGCGTTCCTCGAGATATGTATGAAGCTGCCGATGTTGATGGAGGTACACGTTGGCAAAAGTTGCGCTATATTACCTTACCACACTTATTGTTTGCAACAGCGCCATTGTTAATTATGCAATACGCAGGAAATTTCAATAATTTTAATATCATTTATTTGTTTAATGAGGGTAATCCTGCTGTCCGTGGACAGAATGCTGGTGGAACCGATATCTTGATTTCTTGGGTTTATAAACTAACTTTTGAATCCAATAATTATAATATGGCTGCTGCAATTACAATAATTATGGGATTAATCGTTTCTATATTTGCCTTTTTCCAATTTAGGAAGACAGCTGCATTTAAAGAGGAGGGACGTTACTAATGGTTATGTCACGTAAGAAAAAATCGAAAATCGAAGTAACGTTTATCTATATCTTTTTGTTACTGATGTTTATTGTTATTGCATATCCGTTATTTTGGGCACTTATGATGAGCCTAAATCCAGGGTCCAACATGATGGTGACGGAATTAATCCCTAAGAATCCAACTTTAGAGCATTATAAGTGGTTATTTACTGATCCAGATAGTAATTATTTAATTTGGTATAAGAATAGCCTCTTTGTAGCGATCGTCAATTCAATTGGGTCAGTCATTATCACTTCACTGATTGCTTATGCATTTTCTCGCTATAAATTTGTTGGGAGAAAATATGGTTTGTATATGTTCTTGTTATTGCAAATGTTCCCGGCATTAATGGGGATGGTAGCATTATATATTTTATTAAACACGATTGGCTTAACCGACTCACTGTATGGTCTAATGTTGATTTATCTTGGTGGCCAAATTCCTTTTAATGCATGGTTAGTAAAAGGATATTTTGATACGATTCCTAGAGAACTTGATGAAGCTGCGAAGATAGATGGAGCCGGTCATTTAAAAATATTTTGGACGATCATGTTACCATTAGCAAAACCGATTTTAGCAGTAGTAGCATTGTTTAACTTTATGGCACCATTTATGGATTTTTTATTACCACGAATTGTTTTAACCAGTCCGGAAAAATATACATTAGCACTGGGACTTTATAGTTTTATTAATGACCAGTTTTCTACGAATTTCACGAAGTTTGCAGCGGGGTCTATCTTAATTGCTGTACCGATTGCTCTTGTATTTTTGTTATTACAACGTTATTTAATTTCTGGATTAACTTCAGGTGCTACGAAAGGTTAATGTGAATTAGAAATATGAACCACAGGAGGCAATATCATGCTTGAAGACACTAGTTTTGCTATTCATCCTGGTAAAAAAACCAGCAATGAAGCTATCAAATACGTAGATATTGGCAATGTAATCGAGTATAAAACAACGGAACAAAACTATCAGTTTATTAGTGAGCATGGATATGTAACGATTAGCTTTTTTAGTGATTCGATTGTTCGTATCGTTATGAATCCATGGAAGATACCAGATTTAACTCTTTCACAAACGGTAGTTGCTGCTCCGAAAAAAGTAAAAATAAACGAACAGGAAACGAATGAAGCAATTATCCTGCAAACAACGAAGATGGAACTTGTTGTAAGAAAACAGCCGCTTCGGATTACCATTAAGGATGTAGCAGGTCATGTACTCGAAAATGAATCAGAGCGTGGTATGGCTTATCGGGAAAACGGCGAAGTGATTGTGTTTAAAGATAAAGATAAACAAGATCATTTCTATGGATTTGGGGAGAAAAGTGGATATTTAGATAAATGTGGTGAAAAATATGAAATGTGGAATACGGATGTGTATGCGCCGCATAATCCCGAGACAGATCCATTGTATCAATCGATTCCATATTTTATGACATTGCGTGATGGAAGAGCACATGGAGTATTTTTTGATAACACGTTTAAAACGACTTTTGATCTAAAAAGCTATGAAAGTACTTATTCATTTCATGCAGAAGGTGGACAGCTGGACTATTATGTAATGACCGGTCCAGAACCAAAATCTGTGCTGGAGCAATATACATTTCTAACAGGGCGCATGCCATTACCAGCTAAATGGGCAATAGGGTACCATCAATCGAGGTATAGCTATGAATCAGAGGAAGAAGTTAGAGCATTAGCAAAAAACTTTGTAGAACGCGATATTCCAGTCGATGTCATTCATTTAGATATTCATTATATGGATGAATATCGAGTGTTTACTTTTGATAAAAAACGCTTTCCAAATCCGGAACAGCTGATTATAGATTTACGTGAAATGGGAATTCGAATTGTTCCAATTGTAGATCCTGGTGTGAAAAAAGATCCGGAATATTCGATATACCAAGAAGGTGTGTGGCAAGATAATTTCTGTAAATATATTGAAGGAAATATTTATTATGGAGAGGTTTGGCCGGGTGTAAGTGCCTTCCCTGATTTTACAGAGGAACGTGTACGCAAATGGTGGGGAGAACAGCATGCTTACTATACAAACATGGGTGTTGAAGGTATCTGGAATGATATGAATGAGCCGGCTGTCTTTAATGAAACAAAAACAATGGATACATCGGTAATGCATCGGAATGATGGAAGACCAGCAACTCATCGTGAGCTTCATAATGTGTACGGATATTTAATGGGAAAAGCTACGTATGAAGGAATGAAAAGTCATCTAAAAGGTAAACGTCCATTTTTGCTTACCCGTTCCGGTTATGCAGGTATACAGCGTTATGCAGCTGTGTGGACTGGCGATAATCGTAGCTTCTGGGAGCATCTGCAGATGAGTTTGCCAATGGTCATGAATTTGGGTTTATCTGGTATCGCATTTACGGGTCCTGATGTTGGGGGCTTTGCTCACGATACAAATCCGGAACTTCTGGTACGCTGGATGCAAATTGGTGCATTTACACCATATTTTCGTAACCACTCTGCAATCGGAACACGCTATCAGGAACCATGGATGTTTGGTGAAAAATATGAATCTATTCTAAAAAAATATATTCAAATGCGTTATGAATGGATGCCGCAATTATATTTGCTGTTTTATCAAGCAAGTGGGCAAGGGCTTCCGGTTATGCGACCATTATTGATGGAGTATCCAGATGATAAAAAAACGTATCGTTTAAATGATCAAGTAATGATTGGTGATAACGTCATCGTAGCACCTATTCTAGCGCCATCTGTAACGGATCGTGTCGTTTATCTCCCAGAGGGAAGTTGGGTTGATTTTGTTACGGAACGAGAGTATGAAGGTAATCAAGTGCATATCGTTCATGCCGAGCTTGATGAACTTCCAATTTTCATTCGAAAAGGGACAGCGATCATGCAAGGGCAATTTGTATCCAATACAGAAAAGCAAGGAAAAGATCTTTGGATGTATGTGTATGCCAGTCAATCGAATGAAGAATATCGTTTCACTTTTTATGATGATGATGGAGAAACATTTAGCTACGAGGATGGCGAATACTTGAAGCTAGACATGCAGATTATATCATCAACCAAAAAAGTCGAAATTGATATCATAGCTAAAGAAGGCACATATCAGCCGAAATATAATGAAATAAAAGTAAAAGTAATTGGTCTAACTGATGAACAAAATGTTATAATAAACGGTGTAGAGCGTTCGAATTATTCTAGTATAACGATTTAAAATTACGTAGCGTAGAGGGTGAGATAGATAATGGTAACAATTAAAGATGTAGCAAAGGCAACAGGTGTTTCACCTTCTACTGTTTCCAGAGTGATTGCAGATAATCCGCGTATTAGTGCCGAAACGAAAAAGAAGGTAAGAAAAGCAATGAAAGAATTAGGGTATCATCCTAATATCAATGCGAGGAACCTGGTTGCTAAATATACAAAAGCAATTGGGGTGGTCATGCCTTCCTCTGCCGATAAATCATTACAAAACCCATTTTTTCCTGAAGTCTTGCGCGGCATTGGCTCTATTACTCATAAAATGCAATATTCCATGACTTTATCCAGTGGAGAAACAGAGGACGAGATTTTTGCTGAAGTGGAACGAATGGTTTACGGCAGTTATGTAGACGGTATTATTTTATTATATTCACGAGTGGATGATCGAATCGCGAACTTTTTACGAGAAAAGGGTTTCCCATTTGTTATGGTTGGGAAACCTTCAGAATATATTAATGAAATAACGCATGTTGACAATGATAACTTCAGTGCTGGAAAAGAAATTACAACGTATTTAATTCAAGAAGGTCATAAGCGGATTGCCTTTATTGGTGGTTCAAGAGATTTAGTGGTGACAATGGATCGAGAAAATGGCTATGAAGCAGCTTTAAAAGAAGCAGGTCTTCCTATTTCAAGCTCGTATAGTATTCATGCTGAATTCCTCGAATCTGGTGGAAGAAAAGCAGTTGAAGAATTGTTAAAGCTGAAGCAACCACCTACTGGAATTGTGGTTAGCGATGATTTAATGAGTTTAGGTGTGCTAAGTACGCTTGAAGAGTTAGGATTTCATGTTCCAGAAGATGTTTCATTGGTAAGCTTTAACAATGTTTACTTATCTGAAATCACGAACCCGGCTTTAACCACAGTCGATATTCAAATTTATCAACTCGGTGCTCAATCAGCAAAAGCGTTAATTGAAAAAACACAATCGAAAGCTGAACCAGATAAACGAATTATTATTCCATACAAAATCGTGTATAGGGATTCGGTTGCAAAAGGTTAAGAAGAACTAAAAGGTGGTGAAAAAAATACCACTTTTAGTTCTTTTTTTGTTGCTTAGGAAATTTATCTTTTTTCATTGGGGTTAATTTTTTGAAAAGTAGCTTCGTCGTCTAGCTCGAGCGATCGTTTTGTTAGCTAACATCATCTTACGGTGCTATGGGATAACTTGGGATAACTGAAGGGAGAAACAAGCTTTACGAAGAAATTCGATGTATCATTTTTAAACTGCTTTTTAAATAGAAACTGTTACGTATAAATTTTCAGATCAACCACCTAGGATTTTCTAATCATTTCATCTATATAAAGTTGCACGACACTAAGTAATTATAAAATATTGACTGGCAATAGTTGTTACTTTTTTATACTGATGAAAACAGCAACAATAGCATTTTTTACTAGATACTTCATAATCATTCCTTCCACGTATCCACTAATACTCTCACCCAATTTTTGTAGGCAATCTTTGTTAACTCCTCATTGGTAAAACCATAAGTTTTTAATTGATTCATAAGCTTTGGCAGTCCGGTAACATCCTTTATACTGTCTGGAACCGTTGTGCCGTCAAAGTCGGAACCTAAAGCAACATGGTCAACTCCAAAATTTTCAGCAATATAAACAATATGTTGGATAATTGTATCTAATGATATATTCGTTTCAAATTTTCCATCTGCTCGCAACATATTGACAGCAAAATTAATTCCTACTACTCCACTACTTGCTTTGATTGCTGCTAATTGATTGTCGGTCAGATTACGGGAAATTGGGCAAATAGTGTGCACATTAGAATGTGTTGCTACAATCGGAGCTTCACTAATTTTTACAACATCCCAGAAGCCTTTCTCATTTAAATGAGTCGTATCGATCATAATTCCTAATCGATTACACTGTTTAACTAAATTTTTCCCATCATCGGTTAATCCATTTCCGATATCGGGTGACGATGGATAACGAAAAGGAACTCCTTCCCCATATTGATTGGGGCGACTCCAAACAATCCCTAATGAACGTAAGCCAGCTTGATAAAGAATATGAAGTGCATCAAAATTAGTATCAATTGCTTCAGCACCTTCTATATGAAAAATAGCTGCAAGAATTTGATTATTTAAGCAATCGATTAATTGATCGATATTTTTTATCACTTTAAATCCACCATTTGACTCGGATTCAAGTTTGAACAGTATAGCTGCTAATGCATTTGTATAGTTTAAAGCAGTTGGTTGATCGATTGGTGGAGGAAGAGGGATATCATAACCGCTTTCGGTAAGATATTGCGCAGATTCCATATGGTAATTTTTGTTTGGTGTAAAAGCGGCAAAAAATCCACCCCCAAAATTTCCTTTTTTTGCACGGGGAAAGTCAATATGTCCCCACTCGGTTTCATTAAAAAATTCTAATTCATGATTAGCAGAAGTATGTAGTTTTAATAAAGTATCATTATGACCATCGAATATAGGAATATTCTCCACTTTTTATTCTCCTTTACTGCCAAAAGGCATTTTTGGGTTGTTAGGTAGTTCCCGTTTCCAATAAAACGTAATACAAATTGAAATGGTTAACAAAGGAATTAGTTACTAGAAACAGCTTATCATAAAAAGTAGTAAATTTTCTGTTTAAATATAAATTTAGATGTCATATGTAAAGAAATAGCTGTTTTTCCCTTCTCCCTAATCTAAGTGCTCACCTAATTTTAGCTTGAAAAATCCGGTTAGGAGCCAACATACAGCTTTTATAGAAGCTTTACTTAACAACAACAATTTGATAACAGTTATACCAAAAAATATTTAAAAAATATGAATTTTTTCACTTCCCAAGATTGGAGATGAGTCGGAAAAATTTGAAAAGGGAATGAGTGGGTACTATCAGGCGCAACCGAATACCTTATATATAACATATATAGTTTTTAAGCTTTGACAGGAAAGATATCGATAAAATACCGACAAATGCATTACAAAAGCTGGGCTTGTTTACTTAGTTTTCCTATGCTTATTTATACCTACACTTGATTGGTAAAATCCTTCAAAATGCACTTGTTGACCTTTGTTTTATTTTGCTAAGCTAACTGTAGCCTACTTTGAATTTCATTTTTATTTCTTTTATTGCAGTCATACATTATCAATTTTAAGTATGGTGTGAAATTAATCGATGTTCTGTTAGACCGATATTTTGAAAAGCTGATTATTTTTAAACGGGTGCATTGTTTTTTAATCATCTTCTATTTATTATTATTGCTCATATCCATTATGGAAAAGTGAGAGAAAATAAGTGGTCAGTTTATATTTGCAGGGGTGGAAGAAAACTTTCTTGGATAAAAGCTCGTTTATATAGGAGCAAGTTTTCTTTTAAGATGAACAGTTGAAAAGGGGGAAAAAGATTGACCAAAGAAAAGATGGAGGATCTGTTACATATGATTACCGGTATGATGGATGAACTGGAAGACATACGGGTAAACAGTCGTAAAGTAGATGACGATTATGATGAATTGGAGCAACGTATCCAATTTATGAAAGTAAACATAGATGGACTGGAGCGGGATTTACATTATATAAACAGACGGGCTTCAGTTGCAAATGGACAAGGGCTTAATTAAAATCACTAAAGATTATTTTTACAGCGTGCAAATGCAGGCTTATTTTTTTTACTTAAAAGTCCAGATAAGAGTTTTGGTAATGTCAATAAAGCAGATACAGTTGTTTTAATATCGTAAAACGTTTTAGGTTTTAAAGGGAAGCCTGACAAAAATGTCAATTTAGTTTACAAATTGATATAAGGCTTGTGGATATGAACCAAAACATATTGCAATGACATTAAATTCGTATTTGTAAGGTGATATTTATGCAAATACAATCATTAAAAAAAGTACTAGAAGCAAGCTTTTAACAGCTGAGAATCTGAGATATTGCTCCTATTAATAGCGAGCTACAGAAGATATTCATAAAGCATATGAATTATCTGCTGTGGCATTCGGAGTTTTTCATGCGCGTCATCCCTGCTGGAAGGTTAAAGTAATTCGAACGGTTGAACATCCTTCTTTGAATCAGCTAGTTTAAGCAATGAAACAAGTAAAGAAAGCGGGTTATCAGGAAGCATTAGTCAAAGAATTGCTTAAAGATATCTGCTTAAAAGTTAATCAATAAAATAGATTTTCGAGTAGAATAAGAGCTGGATTTGCTATTTTGTTATAGGGATAATAATATTTTTTAGTTGCTTCAAGCCCAGTTAAAATTGAAATATGTTTACTTGTTAGTAATATTTTGAAAGTGGTATACTAAGCATAATCTGTAGTAAATAAAGGAGGAGAGGTGTATGAGCCAAGTAACATTACAGGATATATTTCAGGCTATAATGGAATTGTCCAGTGATGTGAAAGAACTCAGCTTGAAAGTTGATAAATTAGAAGCAAGGATAGGAAAGTTAGAGGAAAAAATAGATAGATTAGAGGCTAGAGTCGACAAGCTAGAAATGAGAGTAGGAAAGCTAGAAGAAAAAGTCGACAAGCTAGAAATGAGAGTAGGAAAGCTAGAAGAAAAAGTCGATAAGCTAGAAATAAGAGTAGGAAAGCTAGAAGAAAAAGTCGATAAGTTAGAAATAAGAGTAGGAAAGCTAGAAGTAAATTCAGATGGAATGGAAAAGCGGATTAGTATTATGGAGCGCAAAATTGATTCCTTAGAAACAACAATTCAAGAAATGAAAGGAGAATTAAAGGAAGATATACGCAAAGTAGATAAGAAATTTATGATCCTATGTGGAGATATAGTGGAGACAAGAGCAGAGGTCGCATTGTTAAAAAGTTAGAAGCGTGCAGATTGCAGGCTTATTTTTTTCGTATTAAAAAGAATATCGATTTTATGAACATCGTAAAATGTAGTGAAACTAATTGAACAATTGTATTGCTAAATCAGCTTTTAAAATTAAGATGATGAAAAAATTGTAATATCCAGGAATCAAAGTAGTATAAGGAAAAGAAGAACGACCACTTATTCGTGATCGCTCTATTTATAAATTGTAAAAGTAAAAATCAATTACGAAAGCTTTTTTTAAATTAATAGACCATAAAAATGCGAACTTTAATAAAAGAATAAACTTTGGTGGATTATAATCTATTAATCGTATTCATCCATGTTAACTATATGGATATTGCCTTGCTTGATGTTGAATACTTATCCATTTTAAAGTAGTAAAGGCATCCAAACTCCATTCACCGTTTAACCTGCCAATCCCGGAATTTTTAACACCTCCGAATGCAACATGTGGTTCATCATTAATTGTTGTATCGTTGATATGGATCATACCTGTATCTAATTGTTTAGCAAGCTGAGCTCCACGTTCCACATCCTTTGTATGAATAGCACCACTAAGTCCGTATGAGCTGTTATTTGCATATTCAATCACTTCTTTTTCATTAGAAACTTTTAAAATAGAAATGACTGGTGCAAACACTTCCTCTTGTGCTATCTTCATATCTGGGGTAACTTCAGTGAACACAACTGGTTCTACTATATTACCGGTGATGTTGCCTTTAATAATTGGGTTTGCCCCTTCACGAATTCCTTTCTCAATTAAGGCTCTTGTTACTTTTACTTGCTGCTCATTAATTAATGGTCCGATAATCGTGTTAGGGTTTTTTGGATCGCCGCATGTTAGTGTAGCAACCTTCGCAACATACTTCTCAACAAATTCTTCATAAATAGCTTCATGAACGATTAATCGATTAGCTGACATACAAATTTGCCCTTGATGTGTAAAACGGCTAAATACAGCAGCACTTACTGCCAATTCTAAATCTGCATCTTCTAGAACAATGAGCGCACTGTTACCACCTAATTCTAAGTGAACTTGCTTTAAGTTTTTTCCGGCTACTGCACCAATATGCTTGCCAATTTTTGTAGAACCTGTAAACGAAATTGCTCTAGGGATAGGGTGCTCGATAAATAAATCACCAATTTCCGAAATTTCTGTTGTAATTACATTAAGTAATCCTTTTGGTAAACCAGCGCTCTCGAAGATTTTTGCAATCATCGTTCCACCTGTAATTGATGTGTGTTCATGTGGCTTTAAGACGACACCATTTCCTGTAGCAAGAGCTGTAGCAACAGATTTCATTGATAGAAAGAATGGAAAGTTGAAAGGACTAATTACACCAACAACCCCGATTGGAACACGATATACCCGGTTTTCTTTATGATCGATAGGGGATGTCAATATCTTACCTTCCATTCGAAATGGGAAGGTGGATGCTTCTTTAATAAGATTGATAACTAAACCAATTTCAAATTCAGCTTTTAATCTAGTACCACCTATTTCTTCTATAATAATTTCTACAATAGCTGCATGATTTTCTTCAATATATTGTACTGCTTTTTCAAATACTTCTCGTTGAATTACTGGGTTTGTTTGAGACCATTTGAGTTGAGCCATAGCTGCTGCGTGGTAAGCTTTATCCAAATCTTCCTTGCTCGCTGCTTTGTAAGTGGCAATCAGCTCTCCACAATAAGGGTTTCTATTTTCCATGGAAAGTGATGAGATTCCTTCACGCCACTCTCCATTAATATATTGACTCGGTAAATTTTTAAATGTCATTTTACTCGCTCCTATATTATAAAGTCCGCCATGTATGTTTTGTATTCACCATCTGATATATTATTCATTCTTAAGTGCTAAGTTTTCATGAGCTAGTTGGGAAAGTGAATGAATATTACTATTAATCTCTTGTACTGTTGCAGTAAGTTCTTCAATAGCAGCAGATTGACTGTCTGATTCTGCATTGACCTCTTGAATGTACGTATCTAAAGTAGAAATAACTTCTTTAATTTTGTTCGAAATCGTATGAATATCTGATACTTGTTCTTTAGAATGATTCGCCATTTTTCTAATTTCATCCGCAACGACAGAAAAGCCTCTACCGTGTTCGCCTGCCCTTGCTGATTCAATCGCTGCATTAAGTCCTAATAAGTTACTTTGATCGGCAATTCCTTTAACAACATCTGATACTTCTTCAATTGTACCTACTTGTTTTGTAACGTTAGTAGCTTTCTCAGATATTAACGACATATGATTAGCTAAATCTGTCATAGACTCCGCCATGTCCTGAATGGTGTTTGTTACTTCATTAAAAACAGTTGAGAGGTTTTCAGCTATTTCTGCTAATTGATTTGCTTTATCAACGCTATAGCCCACTCCTACTCCACCAATCACATTGCCTGCTTCATCATGTAAAGGAATCGCTCGAGCAATTATATTAACACCAAATAATTCGGCTGGCACCAGGGCTGCTTGATTTTTATTTTGTTGAATGGCATTTGTAACAATATCTCCCTTTACTAAAGGGTCACCTGGCTTCACATTTAAGGAAAATGTCTTCGCCGGGAAGTTTGTGATCAGTTTCTCGGTATCATAAATACCAATCGTAATATCTTCATTAATGAGATCTTGTAAAAATGGACCGACTGAAATAAATGATCGAATTAAGGGATGAAATTCAACTTCTGTAATTGCTGGCTGATTCATGTTTCTCTCTCCTGTCTTATTTTTATCTCGCATCTAAGATCCTTATATCCAAGCATGAATACGAGGAAGTTCAAAGGGGGAGACAATAGCACTCACATACCCGGCTCGTTCAAGCGCCTTTAGGTCATACCCTTGCAGTACTAACATTCAGTAGGACATGGAATGAAGTTTCCCTCTATTGCTTAGGCAGTTCAAGGTAAATGGACCATGTTTTTAAATAATAAAGAGATGTGTAATTTTACTTTGTTGCAAAAAGAACAAAAACGTATGGTTTAAATAAGAAAAAGCTTGCTTCTACTAGTATTGGTATAAAACAATCAGATATTAATATTTTAAGCAGAGTGCTTTTTGACATTGGTATACAAATAAGACTTTAATACTAATAATCGGATAATAAATAGAACTTTATGCTTATAAAAAATAGTTTATTTTATATTTCAGGCTTTATATATTTTAGTGACTTGCCGATAGAAAAAATATGCGGAAATGGTATTTGTATTCTTACTAAGATAAAAAACGATTCAATTTAAAAGCAAGTATAGGCTTTAGTTAACCCATAGAAAGGAAGTATATGAGCGTTGTTTTGTTTAAAAGGGACACATAACATAGAGAGAACTGAATACATGGATCAAACAAGTGTGGAATAGGAGGAAGGCAGCTTGGATAAGACTTCAATTATTGGAATTATTTTAGGAATTATTGCTGTAGGGGTAGGAATGGTTTTAAAAGGAGTACACTTGGGCGCATTAATTAATCCAGCAGCGATTTTAATTATTTTTGTTGGGACTGCTGCATCTGTATGTATTGCATTCCCAATCAGTACGATCAAAAAAGTTCCTTCATTGCTTAAAATAGTCTTTTCCGATGATCAACAAACGGATTATCAAGAAGTAGTACTAATGTTTACGAAATTGGCAGAGCAAACAAGAAAAGAAGGCATCTTATCATTGGAGAAGCAATTACGGGAGACAAAAGATCCTTTTTTACGTTCAGGATTGCAATTTGTTGTTGATGGTCAATCTCCTGAATTTATCCGCGAAGTGATGTTGGAAAAAATTGATGCAATGGAAGAAAGGCATGAGGAAGGAGTCGCTGTTTTTTCCCAAGCAGGAACTTATGCACCTACATTAGGTGTTCTTGGTGCGGTTATCGGGTTAATCGCTGCACTAGGTGATATGCAAGATATGGAGGTACTTGGACATGCAATTTCAGCCGCATTTATGGCTACACTAATGGGGATTTTTTCCGGATATGTATTGTGGCATCCGTTTGCTAATAAGTTACGTGAAAAATCAAAACGAGAAGTGCGAATGAAAGAAATCATGGTGGAAGGATTGTTATCTATTACAGCCGGAAACTCAGCAATGGTAGTTAAGGATAAGCTTGGATCTTATTTATCAACAAAAGAATTTCATGCATTAAAAGGAGAGGAGGAAGATGCGTAAAAACAAACAAAAAAAATCACATCATGTGAATGAGTCATGGCTCTTACCATATTCAGATTTATTAACACTTCTACTCGCTTTATTTATTGTTTTATTTGCTATGAGTAAAGTAGATTCTCAAAAATATAAAGAACTGGCGCAAGTGTTTCAGGGTGAGTTTTCCGGTGGTGAAGGAATCTTAGAAAATAGTCCTTCTTTACAGGACTTGCCTGCAGCGGATAATGATGAGGAAAAGGATCAAAAAAAGGAAAGAACGAAAGGTGAGCAGGAACTAGAAGAGCTTGAAGCCATTCAGAAACAAATCGATGCATATATTATGGAAGAAGGCTTAGACAATACGCTACAGACAAAATTACAGGATGAAGGACTCTTAATAACAATTCTTAATAACATTTCCTTTGATTCTGGTAGCGCTAGGGTAACAAAGGAAGGAAAAAGGATTGCTAAGAAAGTATCGGACTTTTTGTCTACTGATCCGCCTCGTGAAGTAGTTATAAGTGGTCATACGGATGATCAGCCAATTAATTATTCAGGGTTCTCCTCTAATTGGGAGCTTAGTGTAACTCGTGCAGTCAATTTTATGCAATTGTTACTTAATAATGACGAGCTAGATCCTACGAAATTTAGTGCAAAGGGATACGGGGAGCATCGTCCTGCTGTTCCAAATACGAATGAAGCAAATCGAGAAAAAAATCGACGGGTCGAAGTACTTATTTTGCCCAATTACAAAATTAAACCCGAAAAATAAAGTAATGAATAAACCACTCAAATTAGGGGGAACTTATCATGCACAAGTTGTTTGCTGCCAGAAGTATTAAAATGAAACTGATTTTTTCATTTTCTGTCATTATTGCATTAGTTCTGTTATTAGGCATTACCAATATTATCGGAATTTATAACAGCAATAAAAATACCGAAGAAATTATCAATAAGGACATGCAATTATTAGTAGCTCAGGAAAAGATGGCGATAAATACTGCAGAACGGACAGGTTTTCTTAGAGGATATTTATTGTATGATGATGAAAAATATAAACAATCATTTCAAGATACAGTTGAGGAAACGACTGAACTGGAAAAATTTATTCTTAAACATAATAAGTCGCAAAAGGTAAAAGATTTAATGGATAAAAAAGTAGAGTGGGGGCATCTGACAAATAAGTTTTTTAAGGAATATGAGAAAGGTAATAAAGCTGAAGCGAGAAGGATTATGGAAAAAGAAATGCAACCAATTGGTATCGAACTAATTGATGGGTTCAAGGAATTGGCTCAATTAAGAGAAGATAGTATTACCGAGAAAGGGAAGTCTGTAATCGATATAGGTAATACGATTTTAACTATTGCAGCAATTTTGATGGCGGTTGTAGTTGTGTTAGGCATTGTTATAGCATATATGACAGCAATTGCGATTGCAAAGCCATTGCATCGAGTGAAGGAACGGATGAATCAAATTGCTAATGGTGATTTAAGCGGGGAACCATTACAAGTAAAAGGAAAAGATGAGATTGCTCAATTAATGACAGCTACAAACATAATGAATGAACAATTAAAAGAATTGCTAAATCGAATTAAGGATGTAGCTGGAACTGTCAATGACCAAAGTCGTGTATTAACCCAAGCTGCCAATGAAGTGCAACAAGGTACAGAGCAGGTTGCTGCTACAATGGAAGAACTAGCTTCAGGTGCAGAAAACCAGGCAAATCATGCAGGAAGTTTGTCTAGTATGATGAATGATTTGAATACTACGATTCAAGAAGTAGACCATAGTAGTGATAGCATAAAAACATTTTCTAATGATGTGTTACAACAAACCCAATCCGGATTTGATACTATGGAATCGACAAATGAACAAATGAAAAAAATTGACCAAATTGTTAAAGATTCTGTTCAAGGCGTACAGAGTCTTGATGTCAAAACGCAAGAAATATCAAAATTAGTAACTGTGATTGGCGAAATTGCGGAGCAGACAAATCTGCTTGCATTAAATGCAGCTATTGAAGCAGCAAGAGCTGGAGAACATGGAAAAGGTTTTGCGGTTGTTGCAGATGAAGTACGAAAGTTAGCAGAACAGGTTTCGGAGTCATTAAGTGAGATCACTAATGTAGTTAATACAATTCAAAAAGAATCGGATCAAGTTACTGTTGCGCTTCAGGAAGGTTACGGAGAAGTATCTGCAGGATCAGAGCAAATGACAAAGACAAAAGATACATTTAAAACAATATATGATGCAGTAAATGCTATGACGGATAACATTTCTATTGTTAAGAGTCATGTTGATCGAGTTACTGAAAATAGTAAAGAAATGAATGGTTCTGTTGGAGAAATAGCTGCAATTTCCGAAGAATCAGCTGCTGGAATTGAACAGACTTCTGCCGCCACACAACAAACTAGCAGTTCCATGGAGCAGGTTACTGCAAATGCAGAGCAACTTTCAGGTCTAGCAAATGAGTTAACGACACTAATTAAACGATTTTCATTATAGTGACGATTAAGGATAAATGGGGATAGCACAATTTTTAAAAAAATGCATGTTCTTGGTTTAGGTAAAAAGGTATAAAATTCATACAATGAGTGTAAGGAGCAATATAGTTTAGCATAAGTTCTTATAGCCACATGTTAAGTTGAAAATAAGATTCCCTAAACGGGTTGGGACATAAGCAAATACTAAATATCACAAACCGAACAATTCATTTATAATTGTTCGGTTTGTTTGTGTTTAGAAAGACTTGGCTTGTCGCCAAGTCTTTAGCGAAAGCCATAGTTTTTCTTATACTATAAAGTGAAACTTCATTCAGTAGGAGTTTTCTTCCATCTCCTACCGAATGTTAGTACCACAAGGGTAGGCCCTTGAACGAATCGGGCATTTAGGTGCCGTCTTCTCCCACTTAGACCCTTTTGTATCAACTCCAAGATTTTGAAGTGGGAGTCTTACGGCACCTTACATGCGGGATAAAGCCTAAAAATTTTATACTTTTTTATAGTGTAAAAAATTCCTATCCTCGCTACTTCAACATATTTGCTTTCCGCAGGTCTCCTCAGCTTCCTCGGAAAGCAAAGATCGCTTGTAGGATCTTCAACTCGAGCTATTCCCGAGAGGAGTCTACATATGTGGACTCCGCTAAAAACTTGCGTATACTCAAGGACGATTTATTGTTCGTTTTTTAAAGTACCTATAGCTCTTGTTCTTTGAACGTAAAGAATTCTGTGAAACATCGTTTAAACATGGAGAATGAGTGATAAATACAACTTAAAAAAGAATTTGTGCTAGGCTAGTCCTGTTGTCTTTATATTCAAGCAAGGACATGAAATACATTTCGGTTTTATAGAATTAAATTACAAATTACTTAATTGAAAAATTCGAATGGTTCCGGCTACTCTTCATACCTGTTTTAAATAAAAAGTATATAACTTACTACAGTATGTACTGACAAATTTTGATAAAACTAGTCAACTATTTTTCTAGAAAATACTTTGACCGAGAGGATAGAATGGGTTATAATTAACAGTCGTATTAAGAAAAATTAATAGTAAATTAAAATGTACTTAAAATAACGAATATGACTTTAAAATTAGAGGTGAACAAAGTGAAGAAATTATTATCTACAAAACTAGGATTCTTCGCGGTAGCACTTGTGCTTTTCTGGATAAAAACATATTTAATATATAAATTTGAATTCAGTCTAGGAGAAAGTGGAGTGATGCAGGAATTCTTATTATTTTTTAATCCACTAAACTCAGGGTTGATTTTCCTAGGATTAGCTTTATTTGCTAAAGGTAGAAAAGCAGGAATCTGGATTATTATCATCGATGCGGTTCTAAGCTTTATTTTATATGCTAATGTCGTATTCTACCGTTTCAATAGTGACTTTATTACGATTCCTACATTGTTGCAAACAGATAACTTTGGCAGCATCGGGGGAAGTATTGCTGATTTAGCGCAAATGAGTGATTTGCTTTATACGGTAGATATTATTTTCTTGACCATTTTATTTATTTTTGTACGTAAAAATTGGTCGGTAGAACGAATGCAATTACGGAAGCCGTTCCTCGTTATTTCAGCTGGCGTTTTGGCTTTTACTATTAATCTAGGACTAGCTGAAGCAGATCGGCCACAATTATTAGAACGTACCTTTGACAGGAACTATCTAGTAAAATATTTAGGGGCATTTAACTTTACAATTTATGATGCTATTCAAAGTGCAAAGACATCAACAAGACGTGTTCTTGCTGATAGTAATGATATTACGAAAGTAGAAAACTATACGAAAGCTAAATATGCTGAACCAAACCAGAAGTATTTTGGTAAAGGGAAAGAAAAGAATATTATAAAGATTCATTTGGAGTCTTTCCAATCTTTCTTAATTAATTATGAGTTACATGGCGAAGAAGTAACACCGTTTTTGAATTCACTTGTCAATGATCAGAAAAAAGGATTCACTTATTTTGATAACTTTTTTCAACAAACAGAACAAGGAAAAACTGCAGATGCCGAGTTAATCCTGGACACTTCCTTGTATGGATTGCCTCAAGGAGCTGCGTTTGTAACGAAGGGAAATAATACGTATCAAGCACTTCCAGCGATTCTTGATCAAAAGCAAAATTACACAAGTGCTGTGTTCCATGGTGATGGTAAGTCATTTTGGAACCGTGATGAGGTATATAAGCATTTAGGTATAAATGAGTTTTACCACGAAGATTTTTATGATATGAGTGAGGAAAATGTTATTAACTATGGCTTAAAGGATAAACCATTCTTTGAACAATCCATACCTTATTTAGAAGATATGGAGCAGCCATTTTATGCACATATGATGACACTAACACACCATCATCCATATTTGATTGACGAAGAAGATGCAACCATTGAACCTGCTGAGACGGGTGATGGATCTGTGGATCGTTATTTTCAAACAGCGCGTTATTTGGATGAATCGCTCGAGCAGTTCTTTAATGATTTAAAGGAAAAAGGTCTTTATGATGACTCCATTATTATGATTTATGGTGATCATTATGGTATTTCTAATAATCATAACCGAGCAATGGAAGAAATTATTGGTGAAGAAATTACGCCATTGAAAAATGCAGAATTACAGCGAGTACCATTTATGATTCGAATACCAGGTGTTAAAAGTGAAGGAACCAATCACACCTATGCTGGGCAAGTTGATGTTATGCCAACGCTATTGCATATTTTAGGTGTTGATGCGCAAGACTATATTCAATTTGGAACAGATATGTTCTCCAAAGAACATAAAGAGTATGTTCCTTTCCGAAATGGGAACTTTATGACTCCAGAGTATAGCTTTGTGGATGGAAATTATTATGATAACGAAACAAAAGAAGTAATTAAAAAACCTACTGATGAAATGAAAAAGATGCACGATACGGTTATGAAAGAATTAAAGCTATCTGATGAAGTTTTATACGGCGATTTATTACGTTTCTATACCCCTAATAAAGATTGGAAGCCTATAGATCCTGATGACTATTTCTATGGTGGACCAGCAGGCAAAGGCAAAAAAAATGATGATTCAAAAGTTAAATAAGTAGCAAGAAAAAAACGTCTGGAATAATTTGCGGGCGGTTTTTTCTTGCATAAGAAATTATATCAGTTTCTGCAAGGTGGATAGTTTGTTTGAGAGTAACTTCGTCTTGTTTAGCTCAAGTGCTTGTGCTGTTAGCAAACTTTGCTCTGATCAGTCAACATCGGCTCGAATCTAAAGGGAGGCAGACTAAAAGCGGGCTGCCGCTCAGGTATCGGCATCCCCTGTTTTCGAGGGGTGCTTTCTTTATCCTGTATGTAACTGGTGGTAAGCCTGCCCTTCCATGCTACGAGGTTAAACCTAGGAGTTAAAAGGAGGGTCTTACTACAAGTCAAATGCTTGATTCTGTTCATTCTAACAATCAGGTAGGGATAAAAGAAAACCCCAGCTGATTGAAGATTCACGTAATTTCTTCAAAAGTTGTCCAGTTTGTACATCACTAAACGAGAGCTTATGCTTTTGTTTTTAACAAAAAAATATAAGCTAATCTAGAAAAATTTCGTTTTCAAATCCTATCATATTCATTACATCGAAAGGAAGTAAAATCATATAATGAATTATACAAGCTTTATTGCTTGAAATACAAAAAAGAAATGCGAACAAAAGTTCTGATTTTCGTATTTTTTTTAAAAAACTATGGTATACTAAGAACTGATAATGTTCTTAAGGATCGGTCGGCTAACCCTAGAGTAAGGGGGTGAGCCAATTGAATGTTTATGAAGTGTTCATGGTGTTGTTTGCATTTGGCAGCTTTTTAGTTGCTTTTTTAACACTAATCATCCGATTCATCAATAAAAAATAGACCTCTTGAAACAAAGAGGCCTATTCCTTCATAGTCGATCCCCATAGGAACCGCTTATCATGGACCACAGTTGCAGCTGTGGTCTTTTTTTAGTATATGCAACACTATACCTGTAGTATACCATAAAAGCAGGTTTTATAGTATTTAATATATTAGTAAAGTTTCAATATTATTTTTAAAATGGGGCTGAATAAAATCTTATATAAAAAGTGTTATTAAGCGGTACGTTAATAAACGACTGTCACAGTGAGGGGAACTATAAAATAATTTTAATAGTTGATTAGTAAAGATGTCTACTTAAGCTTGTCCAAGATTAGAATAACTTATTGGTTGAAATTGAAATCCGTATAGGAAAAGAAGAAAAAAACGAATCAATTTATTGACATTTTAATGATCATAAATTTTTTACATTTTTTTAACTTAACTAGACAAAAGATGATCCTAATTTTTTAATGAAAGTTCATAAATTTGTCATAATTAATGAACGGGCCGGGTATCTGCCATATTATTAGTTATTCATCGTCATGAATAGAGGATTTAAGACAGATAAAGTTATAATTTGACAATAATCTTTAGCGAAAGCTTGGCTCGATTCGTTTATTCGACATTTCGAAATGGAATTACATGACTTGACTGGTATGAGATAATAGGTATATATATCTATATTTTATGTAGGTAAAAAGTTTTGATTTATTATAAAGTGAAACTTCAACTTCATGCCCTTCCAGCAAACACGGAAAAAAGAAAACTAAAACTAAATCGTACGTTATTACTTTTCATCACTATCTAAGCGTACTTGTTACATTGTTATTATCTCCCAATAGACTTATTACCAGATACAAGTCAATGAGAGGGGGGTAGTTGCTAATTAAATAGCATTAATACATAGTTAACAAAGGAATTTGATAGGAGGAAACATAATGATGGAAGTGAACACAATAAACCAACAAGTAAATAACTATATTTATTTTCGAAATTTTCGGTACCATCAACAGCAAATTCTTTTTATTTATAACTACCTTAATGGAACGTATAATCGCAGTATAAGCTTAAACTTCTTTGTTATACAGGATAAGTTTATCCGTTCTCAGCTTAAACAGCTTGATACAATCTTAAACCACCGAACGGATAAGTAGAGGAATATGCTTCGCGTATTCCTCTTTTTTATATCCCATCTAAGGTATTGTAAGACTTCCATTTCAAGAATAAATTTACGACTGCATCAGAGTTTAACTTTTTATTTTAATAAAAAAGATGTTCAAAAAACGGTAACATGACATATAGAACTTCACCGTTACTTAAATATCTAACTTTATCCAGCATGTAACTGGCAGTAAGACCTGCCCTTCTATGGTGAAAGTTAAGGAGTTATCCAACAGCAGTCAAGTGTCCAATTCTGTTCAGAGGCATTTAGATCACACCCTTACGGTCTAGCAATACTCAGCCGGAACTCTGTACTAGAACGCAATTTGATTAATGTTGTATATACAATGTTTAACAATTATGCATTTACATGATTTGAATTTTTAGAGTGTTCTGGGCTAATTTAGAAAAAAGATATGCTATATTAGAGAAAGACTTATCATCTAACGAAAAGATTCTACCCTCCTTCCTAATGCAGAACTGCCTACGACCAATAGAATACAAGGATAATTTTATAAACGAGAGGAGAGTAAGGCTAGATTGGAAATAAAAGAAGAAACCGAGCAAAAAAAAGTATTTTATCGAGTGATCATAGTGACAGGAATTATCGTTGTGGCATTTAATTTACGCCCTTCTATTACTTCTGTCGGGCCGCTTATTGGTACAATTCGCGATCAGCTAGGATTGTCCAATTGGAGTGCAGGAATGCTTACTAGCCTTCCTCTCATCGCATTTGCTGTTATGTCGCCATTGGTTGCAAAATTAAGTAATCGATTTACAAATGAACAGGTCATGCTTTTAGGGTTATTTATTTTATTTATAGGGATTACGTTACGAAGTATGACAATAATTAGTTTATTGTTTACGGGAACATTACTTATTGGCTTAGGAATAGCTATATGTAATGTATTATTACCGAGTGTTATTAAGGAAAAATTTCCAATGCAGGTCGCGTTGATGACTAGTATCTATTCAACCACTATGGGTATATTCGCTGCAACTGCCTCTGGGTTAAGTGTGCCGATTGCTGAAGGACTACATTTAGGATGGCAAGTAGCTTTAATTGTTTGGGCAATACCTGCTTTATTAGGGATAATTGTTTGGATATATTTAGCAAAGCAATCAACCGATCATTATCGGGTGTCTTATCAACCTATTATTGAACAAAAGCAAATATGGCGTTCTCCTTTAGCGTGGCAAGTTGCTGCTTTTATGGGGTTTCAATCTTTTTTATTTTACGTTACTATTTCTTGGATGCCTGAAATTCTTCAAGCCTATGGAATAAGTGCGGCAGCTGCTGGTTGGATGCTATCTTTTCTTCAATTTATTGGTTTACCCGCAAGCTTTATTGTTCCTGTATTAGCAAGTAAATATCGTTCACAGCATGGCATTGTATTAGCAATGGGATTATTTTCTATTATAGGTTATACTGGTTTATTACTAGGAAAATCTAATACTGTGATGGTCGTTAGTATTATTCTGATCGGTTTTTCATTAAGTGGTACATTTGCTCTTGCTCTGACACTACTTGGTATGCGAGCTCGTAATGGGAAGCAAGCAGCACAATTATCTGGGATGGCTCAATCGTTTGGGTATGTTCTCGCAGCTATCGGTCCATTTTTAGTAGGCTATTTATATGATAAAACGCAAACATGGGATATTCCATTACTTACTTTGATTAGTGTAGCGATTATTGTTGTTGTTTTTGGTTTTGGGGCAGGGAGAGATAAGTATGTATTCGACGAATAAGAGTAATGATGCTAGGGTTCCTGTGAATAATGCAATGAAACTCAATAAACAAAAGCCATATGGGATTAGTGATTTTTATTTTTGGAAAATCACGCTTAGCTTAGCATTGGCCTCTTTTTTTATTTTTGCTACGATGTATGCTGTTCAGCCACTACTCCCAGTATTTGTAGAAGAATTTGACATTAGTGTTTCTGTTTCCAGTCTTTCGATGTCCGCAACCATTTTAGGATTAATTATTGGATTGGTTGTTTTAGGGTTTTTATCTGACCGTATTGGAAGAACGGTATTTATTAAACTATCTTTACTAGGTTCAATTTTACCATTTTTACTTATGCCCCTTACAGAAGTTTTTGCTTTGCTAGTTGGACTTCGATTGATTCAAGGCTTTGCACTTGCAGGATTACCAGCAGCAGCGCTTGCTTATCTAAATGAAGAAATTGATCGTAAAAGTGTAGGTGTAGCTACTGCTTTATATATTTCCAGCAATGCACTTGGCGGTATGGTTGGAAGAGTGGTAGCTGGTTTTGTAACAGATATTATGTCATGGCAGGTTACTTTTTATGGTCTTGCTATGGTAGGAATTATCATTTTAATTCTTGTTCATGTAATGTTACCAAATTCAAAAAAATTTCAACCAAGTAACTTGCCGTTTCGTAAAGATATAGATGGTTTTATTTTTCACCTCAAAAGTCCGTCATTATTAATTGTGTTTGGGCTGGGAATTGTTTTACAAGTATCATTTACAGGAATATGGACATATTTGCCATTTTATATGCAAGAGGAGCCGTTTTCTCTCTCTTTACAGTCAATTTCCTATTTGTTTTTTGCCTATGGGTTAGGAGTTATCGGATCACCATTTGCTGGATGGCTTTCTAGCTTTTTGGGCTTAAGAAAGGTTCGGATAGCTGGTATAACGTTACTAACAATAGGTATATTGATTACGTTGAATAACTCTTTAATTGGTATTGTTATTGGGCTATGTGTCAGCTGCCTTGGATTTTTTACGGCACATTCGTTGACAGCTACTTCGGTAAGCGAAACAGCTACCCACCATAAAGGAAGTGCTTCAAGCTTATATTTAGTATCTTATTATATTGGTGTATCGCTAGGGAGTACAGCTTTAGCACCAATATGGGAAAAATTTCACTGGCATGGATTAATCCTATTTCTCGGTGTTTTGCCTGTGCTATATGTAATGCTTGTAAAGCTTTTTCAATTTTTAGGTGTTTGTTCAAAGAGGAACTGAATGCTTTTGGAGAGTGGAATAGTTGATTTCCAGGGGAATAAGCTGCCAGAAATATGCCAATAAAGAAAACTCGGTTGGCGTCAAGCTTTCATGCAGAAGATAGAACTAGTTCCACTTATACTTCATTTTTACAACGTCGATACTTCTTCTGCGTTAAGTTTTATCCCGCTTCTAAATTTCCGTAAGACTCCCACTTCAAGAGTTATGAGATTACGAAGAAGTCTAAGTAGGACATAACGGCACCTAAATACTTGATTGGTTCAAAGGTCTTTAGGCCATAACTCTGCGGTACTAATATTTAGTAGGGGATGAAGGAAAAGTCCTACTGAATGAAGTTTCACTTTATACATTCAAGTGTACGAGGAATGGCGATGTATCATATTTGACGGACTTTTGAGTATTTTCTTAAAATAAAAATCTATAATAAAGGAGTATTAAATCATGTTAAAGCACTTACTTTATGAATTGGTCGGGTGGATTTTTACTGGAATCGGAGCTTATTATATTTATGAAGATCCAACATTAATTCTTCCTTATATTAGTTTAGTTATTGGACTTGCTTTAATTATATTTCATCTGCCGAAAAGCTTGCGAAAAAAATCTTAAGTAAAAAGGATAAGTTAACTACTTATTCTTTCTTTTTTATAAATTTCAGCTTGAGAAAGTGCAATGATCAATCAAAAAGTATCTGTAATAAGTGGGGATACATACGGGGAATAAGCTCAATTAGAAAAGGGCTGGGACATAAGCAAATACTAAATAGTACAAACGGAACAATTCATTTATAATTGTTCCGTTTGTTTGTGTTTAGAAAAACTTGACTTGTCGCCAAGTTGTTTTTCTTATACTATAAACCATAAAAATTTTATACTTTCTTATAGTACAAGGACGATTTATTGTTCATTTTTTAATCAGCTGTTTTAGTTTTATCCCAGCCTCCAACTTTCTTGATAAGAAAATTATGCTCGTTTCTACACGCTGGATAATTCTTTTCAAAGTAACTTCTCATTTAGCTCTCATGCGCTCCAACGCCTAGCTAATTTCCATTTTATCCCTTAGGATTACAATAAGTTAACATCAGATCCTGACGTCGCTGTATTCATTAACTAGACATTTATATCATCGTAAAAACGTTCATAGAATTATTTTACAAAATCAGGAACTTCATTAATATTTATTCCCCAAAGTATAGGAAGTAAGAAATAAATAGCTACTGTTACAAGAACGATGCCAATTAAATTCAAGACCAGCCCGGCCTTTGCCATATCAGGAATACGTAAATAACCTGATCCAAAAACAACCGCATTCGGCGGAGTAGCGACTGGAAGCATAAATGCACAGGATGAAGCTACGCCTGCTGCAATCATAACAACAAATGGATGCACACCTAATGCCACTGCAAGTGTTGCCATGATTGGATACATCATATTAGCTGTTGCAGTATTAGAAGTAATTTCTGTTAAAAAGATAACTACACCAGTAACCACTAATAAAACGATGAAAATATGAATGCCTTGTAAAGTTGTTAACTGTTTACCAATCCATTCTGACAGGCCTGATTGCGTAAATCCGGCTGCAACTGCTAATCCACCACCAAATAATAATAAAATACCCCATGGTAGCTTTACTGCCGTATTCCAATCCAGCAAAAATGTATCTTGCTTATTTTTAGATGGAGTGATAAATAAAACAATTGCTGCTACCATTGCAATAATCGCATCATCAATATTCGGGTTGATTTTTACGAGGAGAAAAGACCTTGTTATCCAAGCGATTGCTGTTAGAATAAATACTGTAAAAACAGCCTTTTCTTCAGCGGAAGGTTGACCAAGTTTTTGCAATTCCTCGGTAATGACTCTTTTACCACCTGGAAGTTGTTTTAAGTTTAGTGGGTATGCCATTTTAACTAAATAAAACCAGATAAGAATAATGAAAATCCAAGCAACCGGCACCCCAAATAACATCCACTTGGCAAACGAGAGATCGATGCCATACATTTCTTTAATAACCCCAGCTAATGCAGCGTTCGGTGGGGTGCCAATTAATGTAGCAATTCCACCAACTGATGCTGAATAGGCAATTCCTAGCATAAGTGCTTTTCCAAATGCAAAATCCTCTTTCGATGTATCGATCGTGCTATCATCTTTTAAGGCATCAGAAATTTGATAAATGATAGCTAATCCAATGGGTACCATCATCATAGCTGTTGCTGTATTGGATATCCACATGGACAGAAAACCCGTGGCAATCATAAATCCAAGAATGATTCGATTCGTATTTGTTCCGATAATTGAAATAATCGATAGTGCAATTCGGCGATGCAAATTCCATTTTTCCATTGCTAGCGCTATCATAAACCCGCCCATAAACAAAAATATGGTATCGCTTCCATAGGAAGATGTAGTTGTGCCAATGTCTAGTCCACCTGTTAAAGGAAATAAGATAATTGGTAATAATGAAGTGGCTGGAATAGGTATCGCCTCTGTCATCCACCAGATCGCTATCCAAATTGTACTAGCTAAGACAGCTAAACCTTCCTGTGATAGGCCTTCAGGAGAATAAAACAATAAAGTGATTATAAACAATAATGGACCAGCAATCAACCCGATTAATTGCCCTGGTTTATAATTACGGTTGTTTCCTTTCTTATTACTGTTTCCTGTTAGAGTATCTGAAGGGTCTATCGATCTACCGGTAGATAATCTAGAGGAATTAGGTTTAACAAAAAATGTAAATAATGTTTTTGCTTCGTCATGTTTTTTCCACAACCAATCCCAAGTTGTCGAAATCATGTATAGTCCCCCTTTGTTTTCCATAACTACAATTATATTCATAGATTCCTAGTTGAGCAAGGAATGATAATATTATTTTCGTTAAAAACGATATTGTAGTGTGTTTAATATAAAATATTATGACACACAGATAATGATAAAACAATAATTATACATCATATTTAGGTATTTTAACCTAAATATACGGCATCATTATTATAGTCTAAAAAGACAAATTATTAGCGATTTATGTTTATAAAAAAGTTTTTTACGTTTCTACCATCATGTTTTGTAGAAAATATGATATGATTTTCTCAAAGCATTTTAAAGGAAGGGTAGTTTATGAGTTTTTTGATTCAGCCAGTCGGCGACTCTGCTATAAAAGTACTATTCACAGAAGAAGTTTCAGAAAAATTAAGTAATACAATTCAAGCTTTTTGTAAAACTTTAGCTTATATAGAAATAAAAGGAGTGACAGAGTGGGTTCCGGCTTATAACTCTGTCACAATCTATTATCAACCTATTCATATATCTTTTTTAAATTTAAAGAGCACTATTAAACAAATTTTTGACCGGTTAGCTGTTCAAGATACAATAACGTTTCGAATAGTAAAAGTACCAGTACTATATGGAGAAAAATATGGTCCAGATTTAGAGCGAATAGCAACCTTCCATAACTTAACAACGGATGAAGTGATTCAAGTGCATCAGCAACCAGATTATCTTATCTATATGCTTGGTTTTCTTCCTGGGTTTCCTTATTTAGGTGGGCTAGATAAACGAATAGCTACTCCACGATTAGATGAGCCACGTTCACTGGTAGAAGCGGGTTCAGTTGGAATAGCACATGAGCAAACAGGCATTTATCCGGTTTCTTCACCAGGCGGATGGAATATTATTGGAAAAAGCCCTCTTCGATTGTTTGATCCAAAAAATGAAATAATGCCATTTTTATTTAAACCTGGAGATCGAATTCGTTTCTATGCAATTACAGTCAAAGAATATGAAGACATTTACCATCAAGTAATGGCTGGTATGTATTCACCAAGTATAGAGGAGGTAAAAAGATGACAATCATTGATATTAATTGTGACATGGGGGAGAGCTTTGGAGCATACACGATTGGTGCAGATGAAGAAATGATGGATTTGATTAGCTCTGCTAATATTGCTTGTGGAATGCATGCAGGCGATCCTAATGTGATGGAACAATCCGTGCGTTTAGCTAAACAAAAAGGAGTAAGTATTGGAGCTCATCCTGGTTTTCCTGATTTATCTGGTTTTGGAAGAAGAATGATGGATGTAACGGAGGAAGATGTTTACCGACTTATTATCTATCAAATTGGTGCTCTACATGCTTTTTGTGTTGTTCACGATGTGCGGATGAATCATGTGAAGCCGCATGGAGCTTTATATAATTTAGCTGCACGCGATTATCGTGTTGCAAAGGCGATCGCAAAGGCTGTTTATGATTTCGATTCTTCACTTATTCTAGTAGGATTGGCAAATAGTGAAATAATTACTGCCGGGAGAGATGTTGGCTTAACCGTTGCTGCGGAAGCATTTGCCGACCGTACCTATACTTCAAAAGGTACACTCACTCCAAGAAGTGAAGAGGGTGCAATAATTGAACGAGTGGAAGATGCGGTTCAGCAAATTAAACAAATGGTTTTTGAGCATGAGCTGCGAGCTGCGGATGGTACTATAATTCATATGAAGGCAGATACAATATGTATTCATGGTGATAATAAAGCTGCAGTTACTTTTGCTCGAAAGCTTCGTATGATGTTAACAAACGCAGGGATAACCATCTCCAGCTTATCCCGTATGTAAGACGCTGTATTTTTCTTTTTTTAAATGTCTTTTACACTATATAAAAGTACAAAACTTTAGGCTTTTTCGCATAGGAAAAACTATCGTTTTCGCCATAAAGACTTGGCGACAAGCCAAGTCTTTCTAATCTTAAACAACCATGTGAAAGAAACGACGCCTAAATAATCCCCGATTCTCTCGGGTCACAGAACTAGAAATGCTTCGACAGCAATACACCGCGATTTTTCGAAGGATAAGAGAGACTTCTTGAATAGACATCACGCACAGAAAAAGTGCTTTCCTTTTTCATGGACGCCTGCGAACTTAACCTTTCTTCTACTGTTTTGAGAAGCAAAACGTTCCTTGAATCAAGCTTACTTTATGAGGACAAGTTCGTTCACGAGCACAAGGAGGGATACAACGATGAGTGAACAGCCATTATTTTATGTACATAAATCAGGAATTTACACATCATTACAAGATCTTGGGCGCTACGGTTATCAGCAATTTGGTGTACCAGTGTCAGGAGCTATGGATCGGTATGCTTTGCAATTAGCAAACATATTAGTAGGGAACAAAAGGGATATGGCGTGTTTAGAGGTTACTTTAGTCGGTCCAACGTTAGAAGCGCTTCGAGAATTGAATATTGCAATTACCGGAGCTGACTTACAACCAAAGATAAATTCGACAGCTGTTCCGTTATATACGACACTTACAATGAAGAAAGGCGATACACTATCTTTTGGTGGCTATCGAAATGGAGTTCGATCGTATATTGCTATTGCCGGAAAGTATGATAGTCCTTCTTTTTTCGGTAGTCAATCTGTTGATATGCAAACAGGTCTTGGCCATATTCTGGAAAAGGAAGAAACAATTTATGGATCGGTAAGAAAGTTAAAAAACAGAATTAGCTTATCTCCTGAATTACAACCTGTTTATCAGCAGTCCATACAAGTAGGAGTCATTGAAGGTCCACATTTTCATTGCTTTTCCAACGAAACAAGAAAAGATTTTTTTAATCAAACGCATACGATTGGTGCAAATTCCAATCGAATGGGATATCGCTTAGAATCTCCCCCCATTAAAATAATGAAACATGCTGATAACTGGACAGACGCTGTACCGTTTGGCGGGATTCAGGTCCCTCCAAATGGACAGCCAATTATTTTGATGGCTGACCGGCAAACAACCGGAGGCTATCCAAGAATTGGTACAGTTATGACTGCTGACTTAGCTAAAATCGCCCAGCTTATGCCAAAAGGAAAAGTGAGGTTTTATCCAATATCTATAGAAGAAGCTCAACAAAGGCTGATTGCGATTGAAAAGCAATTGCATCAATTAGCCATTTTTCGAGAAGGCCTAGCTTAAAAATAAAAGGTGGGGGGAAAATACTATAAAAAGGCTGCTTTTAACAGGATTTACTTCTTTTTTGTACTATAGGAAAGTATAAAATTTTAGGGTTTATCCCGCATGTAAGGTGCCATATTTTTCACATTTCAAAGATCTGCTTATCATTTTGCAACTTTATGAGAAAAACGGCACCTAAATGCCCGATTGTTTCATCTAGCATTTCTTGGGAAAAGCATCCAAGAAATGAAGTTTCACTTTATCGTATAAGAAAAACGATAGCATTCGCCATAAAGACTTAGCGACAAGCCAAGTTTTCTAAGATAACCGATTAACCTGACAATGAAAATTGTTCAAGATATCAATGGTGCACATCTAAATGGCTACGCGATTATTGGGAAGGTGCTACCAGTCGATTTTAATCAATCTGGTAAACAGGTGATTGAGTATATAGAGGAAATTAACCCCAATGCTATTATTTCGCTAGGTGTAGCAGCTAGAAGAACAGCAATAACGGGAGCGAATTGCAATAAATTGTAATGACGGCGAAAAAGATAAGCAAAGATACCGGCTGCAAACTGAGAAGATCTTTGAACATGGTGCAGATGACTATTTCTCTACATTGCCAATTCAACAAATGATTGAGTCTTTACCAAAGGCGAAGTTACCAGCCAGATTTTCCAATACTGCAGAACATATCTTTGTAATAATGTGATGTATCATGCCTTGCATTACTTACATGAGAAACATTTACGGTTGCCGGCTGGTTTTATTCATATTCCGGCGTCTCATGAACTTGCGATGGAAAAAATACCTAGTTGGTCAAAAGTGGATCTAGTGGCTGCAGTTAAAATTATTATTAAATGTTTGGAATGATAACATGATTTAGTAAAATCCTTGATGATAAAAGGAGTGGTTTAGAAGAAACCTGCTATTAACTATCGAACTTTAAATCTCTTAAAAATTGTTAATAAAAACTTAACAAAATCCCTAGTTCTCCTTCGTTGCTTCGTTTGCCGAAATAGTTTAAAATAGCCTAGGTACGAACATAAGATAGCGGGTGATAATATGCCGAAACTAATTTGGTTGCTTGTGATTGCAACTACTGTAAATGTTACTGGGGCATCTTTTTTATGGCCTTTAAATACGATATATATGCATAATGAACTCGGTAAAAGTTTAGCTTTTGCAGGGTTTATTTTAATGTTTAACCAGGGAGCATCGATTGTAGGAAATTTAATTGGCGGCGTAATGTTTGATAAGTTTAGTCCCTATAAAACAATTCTCTATGGTACGGGATTGGCCATCATGTCATCTATTATAATGGTGTTATTTCATCGGGACATCTTATTCTATTCTACGTCCCTCGTGCTAATCGGATTTGGATCTGGAATAACGTGGCCAGTAATGTTTGCGATGGCAGGATCACTTTGGCCGGAAGGAGGAAGACGGGCTTTCAATGCTATTTATGTAGCCCAAAACTTAGGGGTAGCCCTAGGAGCAACGATTGGCGGTTATGTTGCCAGTATATCCTTTGACTACATATTCATTGCAAATGCCTCATTGTTTGCAGCATTCTTTTTAATAGTTTTATTTACATTTAAGCCAATGGATCAAGCGAAGGATAGACAGATGCATACTACTGTTATCAATCAGCATCGGAAAATTGAGGATAAACGTGCTTTTATTGCTTTAATGATTTTATGCGGCGGCTTTTTAATCACGTGGATTGCTTACAGTCAATGGCAAACAACTATTGCATCGTATACACAGGAATTAAAAATTCCTCTGGAGCAATATAGTTCTTTATGGGCTATCAATGGTTTCCTTATTGTTTTAGGTCAACCTCTGATAAAATGGATTACGGGGAAAATAACTTCTCAGAAAAAGCATATATATCTTGGAAATACAATTTTTCTTATTTCCTTTGTAATAGTCCTAATAGCAGATAAGTTTAGCATGTTTGCTATTGCTATGGTAATCTTAACAGTGGGAGAGATGCTAGTGTGGCCTGCCGTTCCTTCCTTAGCAAATGAATTAGCCCCACAGGGACGAGCGGGATTTTATCAAGGAGTGGTTAACAGTGTAGGTGCAGCTGGACGTATGGTTGGTCCAGTATTAGGTGGACTTATTGTAGATGCATTTAATATGGAGCTTTTATTCTTCACGCTGTTAGCTTTATTATTCATTCCTTATATCACTACATTTGCTTATGATCGGGGTATTGCGGGAGAAAGAAAAACGGAATAAATGGAGGATACGACATGAATCAACCTAAGAAGGACATAAAATTAATAGCATTAGATATGGATGGTACGTTATTAACAAAAGATCATGAAGTGACGCCAATTACTCGCCAGGCAATTGCTGATGCAATGGAGAAGGATATTCACGTAGTATTGAGCACCGGACGCTGGCTACAATCTTGCTATCCATACGCAGAATCGTTAGGCTTAGAGTCTTATCTGATCACAGTCAATGGTGGTCAAATTTGGACAAAGGATAAGCAACTATTGGAGCAGCATACACTCCCAGCTGAAAAATTAGAAAAAATGTATCATTTGGCAAAGGAGCTAGGAATGTCTACTTGGATGATTTCAACGGATGACATGTATCGTAATTGCATACCTGAAGATGTTCATGAACAGCAATGGTTGAAATTTGGCTGTGAATCCCATAATGAGATTATTTTAGAAAAAATGTTAAGAGAGCTTTCCTATATAGAAGGCTTAGAAATCACTAATTCTTTGCCGACAAATATGGAAATAAATCCTGAAGGCGTCAATAAAGCTCAAGCATTGCAAAAGGTTTGCAATAAAATTGGTATTACGATGAATGAAGTTATGGCTGTTGGCGATAGTTTAAATGATATAAAAATGATTCAGCAGGCGGGCATTGGCGTTGCGATGGGGAATGCTCAAGAAGCAGTTAAGAAGGCTGCAGATTTTGTAACAGATACGAATAATAATGATGGAGTAGGAAAGGCAATTAAACGCTTTGCTTTATAAATTTTAAAGAGGCTGGGGCAAAACCCGGTAAGTAACAAAATAAGTGTAGTACCCACCATAAAACGGAGAAGGTACTACGCTTGTTTTTGTTTTTAGTATTTTTATTTTAGTAAATAAAAAGGACACCTTTTGCTAAAATTAAAGTTGCCGCACAATAATTTTCGGAGGTATCCCTATGTTTAAACATTATGCCATGAATCTAGTAATTTTACTGTTAGATTTAGAAATAAAACTTCAAGAAAATGAAATTGCCTATGCCGTGAATGATTTGGTGGATAGTATCCCCAGACGAAGCATTCAATAGCTATTTGCACGACATTGGTTGTCTAACTTATCATCCACGACGATAAACTGTACCCACATTATTGCAATATGTATAAAATACCAATATTAGGCATATGATAAAAATGAAAGAAAGAATGTCATAAGTCTACATAAGCTAATTAGTTCCCCCTCCAGTTAATTATTTGGTGATGAACAAAAAAATGTGAATAAAACTTCAATTATCTTAGCAAATTTATATGCTCCTAGTGTGTTCAAAACAAGAGATAAAAATTCTTACGGATAGCTAAGATTGTAACGTTCTTTGAAAAACGGTGATGTATTGTTATTGACGTTCTCCTTGTCCTTAAAAAACCCGATTTATCGCTTTCAACGTTCTCTTGTCCACCTGAACAAAATGGGAATTTTTAGGTACCGATATCACAGCGCTGTGTTATTTTAATTCAAAACCATTAAAGAAATAGAGTTACTGTCACTTTTACATGGAGGATTAAAATTTCACTCGCGCCGTCTTAACTTAGGAGCAAAATTTTATATCTTCTAATAACGTACGATGAAATTCGAAGTGTTATTTTCACCGAATATTTTGAACAGCCTCTTATAAGTATGATTATCCTGGTATTGTAATTGTTACAGAACTTTCTTTCTTGCAAAAAAAGGCGTATAATAGATATATTATAGGAAAGGAGATGCTATCATGTCATTTTCACGCGGGCCAAAAGAACCGGTTCCAGAAGTGGAGACTAATATTTGGTCATGCACGAACGACGATTGCCAAGGATGGATGAGGGAATCGTATAGTTTTGAGGAGGAGCCTACATGTCCACTTTGCCATTCCTCCATGAAAAAGGAGATACGTGTTCTCCCGGAAATAAAGTAGCATACCACTCAAAAGTAGTATCTCCGGATTATATTACTCGGTGCTTCTAGCTCTTGATTTTATATCAAGGGCTTTTTTGCACGTTAGGAAAGTACTAAAGTTTTAGAAGGAATTGAAATAAAAATGGAAAATAGTCCCATATCTAAGGTGCCCCGTAAGACCCTATCTCCAAGCTCTTCATAATGAAAAAAGATTTGCTTCATATAACACGCTTAGCCAATGGTCTAATTAGCATAATTTAATTTTCATCACATACTATAAGGTAACGCATATTGGTGGAAGAAATGTAAATGGATAGTTATACTCTGGCAGCAAATGATCATTTATTTTTTCTTCCATGTAAACGTTCGTGAAAGGGAGGAGAAAGTTTAAATGAGGTATGCGAATCCTAACTCATCAGAAGCAATTGTTCACTTTAAGAAGAAGTATGATAATTTCATCGGAGGAGAGTATCGTCCGCCAGTTAACGGACAATATTTTGAGAATGTCAGCCCAGTTACCGGTGAAGTGTTTTGTGAAGTTGCTCGATCTACAAAAGAAGATGTAGAATTGGCATTGGATGCCGCTCACAAAGCAAAAGAAGCGTGGGGGCAAACTTCTGTAACAGAGCGTGCATTGTTACTGAATAAAATTGCTGACCGAATGGAAGAAAATTTAGAGCAACTTGCCGTAGCTGAAACATGGGATAATGGAAAGGCAATTCGGGAACCATTAGCAGCAGATATACCATTAGCAATTGATCATTTTCGCTATTTTGCTGGAATAATCAGAGCACAAGAAGGCGGCGTCAGCCAAATTGATAAGGATACCGTGGCTTACCATTTTCATGAACCGTTAGGAGTAGTTGGGCAGATTATTCCTTGGAATTTCCCATTATTAATGGCAACTTGGAAACTAGCTCCTGCATTAGCTGCAGGAAATTGTGTAGTACTGAAACCAGCCGAGCAAACTCCTGCCTCTATTCATGTTTGGCTTGATATTGTTAAAGATATAATTCCTGCAGGTGTAGTGAATATAGTTAATGGGTTTGGTTTAGAAGCAGGTCGGCCGCTAGCCTCCAATAGCAGAATTGCTAAAATAGCCTTTACCGGAGAAACAACAACAGGTCGTTTAATCATGCAATATGCTTCTGAAAATATTATTCCGGTTACATTGGAACTGGGAGGAAAATCTCCAAATATTTTCTTTGCTGATGTGATGGATAAGAACGACGGGTTTTTAGATAAAGCCGTGGAAGGTTTTGTGATGTTTGCACTGAATCAAGGTGAAGTTTGTACTTGTCCCTCTCGCGCTTTAATCCAAGAGTCCATTTATAATGAATTCATGGATCGGGCATTAGAGCGGGTGAAGCAAATTAAGCTCGGTCATCCATTAGATATGGAAACGATGATGGGAGCTCAAGCATCACACGAGCAGATGGATAAAATTAAGTCTTATTTGGATATTGGAAAGCAGGAAGGTGCTGAAGTTTTAATTGGTGGTGATGTTCGTAAATTAGACGATGAAGAGTTAAAGCGTGGCTATTACATCCAACCGACGATTTTTAAAGGTAATAATAAAATGCGCATTTTCCAAGAAGAAATTTTTGGACCGGTACTTTCTGTTACAACGTTTAAAGATAAAGATGAAGCTTTAGCGATTGCTAACGACACATTATACGGGCTCGGTGCAGGAGTATGGACAAGGAATATTAATACAGCCTACCGTTTTGGAAGAAATATTCAAGCGGGTCGTGTATGGACAAATTGCTATCATCAATATCCAGCCCATGCTGCTTTTGGTGGTTATAAAAAATCAGGGATTGGCAGAGAAAATCATCTAATGATGCTTAGTCATTATCAGCAAACAAAAAATCTTTTAATCAGCTATAGTGAGGATCCAACAGGACTATTCTAATGTGTATAAAAAGGGGGATCATATGGCTGAACGGGTAACAGCGACGAAGGAGGCGCTGGAATTAATAGAGAAATTAAAAAACATGCATGGGGATTTAATGTTCCATCAATCTGGGGGCTGTTGCGATGGGAGCTCACCAATGTGCTATCCTAAGGGAGAATTACGAGTGGGCGATTCGGATGTCTTTTTAGGAAGCATAGGGGACACACCTTTTTATATTTCGAAAGATCAATATGAATACTGGAAACATACGCAACTGATTATCGATGTTGTAGATGGCAGAGGAGGGATGTTTTCTTTGGAAGGCCCAGAGGGAAAACGATTTCTTACTAGATCGCGTGTGTTTACAGAAGAAGAGTGGAAAACTTTAAACGAACAAGCGTAAGCGCTCAAATAACGATGCGATGGGAAACTAGAGAATTTCTGATGGGATAACGTGAAACTTTACCCCGCATGTAAGCTGCCGTAAGACTTCTACTTTAAGAGCTCATAAAGTGCGCCAAATCATAAGCATATTTTTCATGAGAGAAATACGGTTCCTTATATTCGAGATAAAAAACATACCTCCAAACAGGGGTATGTCGACGCTTGAGCGGCAAGTCCACTGTTTGGAGGCCTTCCTTTAGATTGGAACCAATGTCGATTAATCACAGGAAGAAGACCGAAGTTTTCTTTGAGCGCATGAGTAGAAGACAAGTTCTTACGAATAACATATGCATCGTGTGAGACAGATAACGTATCCTTTCTTAGACAAGAACAGATGGTTATGCATATTCAGTACGTAACCATCTGTTAGGTTTTTAGGCTAAACAATCGACTTGGCAACGCTCAAATTTTTGTCTCGTTTCTTTCATATACTGGTCGATTATTCTTTTAGTTTATTTAGAATTTCGATCGCTTTTTCCGTTGAATAGCTGCCTTTTCCTTTGGTTTTTTCAATCATAAGAGAAACAATGATATCTTCATTTTCGGTTGGATAGCCTACAAACCAACCATTTTCTTGTCCATTATCGTCGCTTGACACCTTTAATTCCGCTGTACCTGTTTTTCCTGATACCGGGAACTTTGCCTGCTTGCCAGCTGTTTTTGCCGTTCCACTTACTACTACATCGCGTAAAGCATCTTTTATAACCTCTGCTTGATCAGCTGACAAAAGATTTTCCTTCCAAATTTGTCCTTTCTTTTCATTTGCTAACAAGGTTGGCTTCAGCATATTTCCTTCATTTAAAAATGTAGAATAGGCGATTGCAAGGTGGAGGGAGCTCATTTCTAATTCGCCCTGTCCATAGCTTGTGTTTGCTAGTAATACTTCATCCTCTAATTTTCCGGTGGAAGAAATAGATGATGTTGTGATCGGATATTCATATGGGAAATCTTCTCCCAATCCAAATTGCTTTAAACCTTTTTCAAACGCTTCAGACCCCATTTTAACGGCTTGCATAGCGAAATAAATATTGTCAGAACGGACGATAGCATCGTGTAAATCAACAGGACCATTTGATTCAGAAACACGAGTAACTTTATAATCTCCCCATCCTTTACCATTGCTCCATTTTAGTCCCTTTATATTTAGACCTTCCTTTGGAGCGATCGAACCATTTTTCATACCAATGGCTGCTGTAATTGGCTTTAATACAGACCCAGGTGCGTATGTAGAATAAAAACGATTTAACAATGGATTTTTTGGATCATCTTCTAGTTGCTTCCAAATATTCGGTCTTGTTCCATATAATATTTCATTTGGATTAAAGGACGGGCTGCTTACTAAGCCAAGCGTTTCACCTGTTTTTGCGTGAATAACAGATACGCTAGCCATATCGCCATTTAAAATGTCGTATATTTTCTCTTGGATATTTATATCAATTGTTAACTTAATATTTTCCCCATTTTTACCTTCTTTTTCAGCAAGTAATGTTTCGTCTCCTTCTTTTACAACGAGGATTTTAACTCCTTTTTCCCCTCGTAATTGCTCTTCGAATAGTTCTTCAAGTCCCCGCTTACCAATCATATCACTTGAATCATAGCTCCCTTTTTTTTCCTTTATATCCTCTGAGGTAACCGGGCCAATGTAGCCTACTAAAGTGCTGGTAGCAGCACCACCAGGATAGATACGACCGGATGTTTCTTGTCTGGTAACACCTTCAATGGTTACAAGCTGATTCCAGAGCGTTTCATCTGTTTTGGTGATTTTTGCAATAGGGACAAATAAATTAGGCTTTACCCAGCCTTCATTTAATTTCTCATCTATCGTAGCAACAGATAGTCCGAGTAATTCTGCCATTCTTTGTTTACTCTGTTCAGGGTTTTTCCCTAGCTTTTCTGGAATGATACCAACTTCATAAATAATATCATTCATCGCTAAAGGCATTTCATTACGGTCACGAATTTCCCCGCGAATTGGAGGTGTCGTTTTAATACGAAGCTCTCCGCCATCTTTCATTTGTGGAAAAATAAAACCAGGATCCCAATCAATATACCAGTTTTTATCATCATCTGTTCCTTCCTGTACCAAACTTGCTTCATAATCAAAAGAGATAGGACCGGCAATCGTTTTCATGCTAACTGTAAATGGTAACACTGCTTTTCCATCATCCATCGCCTTTTTTACGGATTTTTTACTTAGTTTCTTGAAGTCGATCTTCAAATCTGAAACCTTTATATCTTTATAAATTTTTTTGAATCGATCAACAAATACTTCTTTTTTAAATGTTTTTCTTGATGTTTTACTTAGCATTTGGTGCATTTTATCAAAATCCTGATCATTCCAATGGTTTACATAGCTAGAAAATCGTTCGTTTGGTGTGGGTTCCTTGTTTGAGCAAGCAACTAACAATGCCATCAAAACGACAACTGCAATAACTAATACTTTTCTCATAGTAACCCCCAGAAAATATGTTGTATACGTCAAGTAACATGGACTGTTTACATCCATGTTACTATTTTTGTCTTCCTTACTTGGCATTCATATGTTGTTTAATCTCTGTAGTAACACGATTAAATTCTGAATTTGGCACTACGTAATACCAGATACCTCCAATGGTTTGTCCGCTGCCACTAATTTCTATCGTAGAAATATTGTTTCTTGTTCCACGGTAATCACTGAAAAGGGTTTGCATATTATCCATGTCCAAGTTTGTTTTTACATTATCACCAAGAATGTTAAGGATATCTCCTACTTTTGTAATGCTGGAGAAACGGGCACCTTTTTTGATGGCAGCAGTGATTACTTCACGCTGTCGCTCATTTCGTCCAAGATCTCCCTTTGGATCGTTTTTTCTCATCCGAATGTAGTCAAGTGCCTGCTCACCATTTAAGCTAATTTCCCCTTTTGGAAAGTCAGACCCCCCTTGAGAGAAAGCAGTGTTATTAACTACAGTAACCCCTCCCAATGCATCTATGCCTTGCTTAAAGCCTTCCATATTTACTCTTGCATAGTAGTGTATTGGTATATCAAAATTATCTTCTACTGTTTGCATGGCAAGTTCTACATCTCCAAAAGCATATGCATGATTTATTTTATCCTGTCCTCTTCCTGGAATAGTAACATATGTATCTCTTGGAATGCTTAGCATTTTCATAGCATTTGTTTTGGGGTTTAGTGATAATAGAATCATGGTGTCCGATCTCCCTTTATCACCGCTTCGTTCATCAACACCAAGTAATAAAATGTTTACTGCTTTTTTTCCTTTGAAAATGGCTTCCAGTTCTTTTTGTCTCTCGGGATCATTATCTCTGGACAAAGGATTATGCATCGTTTCTACTGTATTGCCAATCTGATTCCAAAAATAAAAAATAGCTCCTCCCAATGCAAGTAAAAGAACAAGTATTATTCCGCCAAACCAATAAAACCATTTTCGTTTTTTCTTTCTTCCAATACGTGAGTCCAATTTTTTCACTCCTATACACGCCTGTTTATTTTTAGCTTGATCAGAATCGTTGTACCATTGTTTTCTCGCGCTGTTGTAAAGATCATCTCCATTTGTCGATACAAAGGCTTATTAATACTTACCAATTTGTTTTAAATAGCCTTAATTTGTAAATATTCGTCGCAATATATAAGTAATTACTTTTTTGATTATATCTAAAATAGTTCTTTTCGTCTATGTTTCATCAACTTAATTAAGATATAAAAGGCGATTTTGAAAAGGCGTGTTCATCTTATTTTTACATTTTACATATGAACAGAAATCTTTAAAAAATCCAATTGTTTGATGATGCTAATGGAAGGAGCTTCCTCTTTCAATAAAATTAAATTACCTCTTTAATCTTACTCATATTCAAAATTCCTCCTTGTTCTTTATTATAATGTGTAGCTATTCTTTCCATTTTACGAATTTTAATCAGTCCCTCCTCCCCTATTTAGGATCGTTTGTTTTCCATTACTATCTTTTAAAAACAGGTTCGGTTGAAACTAATATCAAATTCTTGTAGTACTGAGGATTTTTATTGGGAGTTTACCCGCGTCTATTAATATACAATCGATCTTAATCAAGAACATTTTTTTATAAATTTAAGTAAATTAAAGCAAAAATAAGAAAACAAGAGGGAAAACGTTCTCAATAACGAAAGCGAGTGATTTTTCGGGTTTTGCATTTACGGGGCAGAATAATATACTTTAGTTGTTGTTCGTTATATAAAACGATAAAGAGCTTAGTAACGAACAAAACATTGCTACATATTTAGAGAGGAGGATAGAAGTATTTTCTGGCTTTTGCAATTGTATTAACAAAATAATACTAATTTAAATTAGACAATTATACTGGGAGGAAAAATAATATGAAATTAAAAAAGAAACTAGGAATGGGAATAGCAACTGCAGTTTTGGGTATTGGATTAATCGGAGGAGGAACTTTCGCATATTTTAGTGACCAAGAAGCGGTAGAAAATTCATTTGCAGCTGGAACATTGGATTTAGGAGTAGATCCGACCATTGCTTTTAGCGTAGACAATTTAAAGCCGGGAGATCATATGACAAGATCCTTTAAAATGACGAATGAAGGAACGTTGGATATTGGAAAAGTATTAATGAATACTAGTTTTTCTGGAACGGAGGACTTTGAAGATCATTTAAAGGTAGACTTTTTACAAAGTGATGGTAAGGTAATTGAAAGCCTGAGTGGAAAAACAATTGCTGAACTTAGTGAAGTCAAAGACCAAGATATTACGCCAGGATTTTGGACTTGGTGGCCACTTGTTCAAGAGGGTAAAGGTATTCCTCTAGGAACGGAAGACACGATCAAAATAAAAGTTACATTTGTTGACAATGGTCAAGATCAGAACCATCTGCAAGGAGCAAATTTAGACGTTAACTTTACATTAGATGCGCTGCAAACTGAAGGAGAAGCGAGATAAAATAGGAAATTGATAAAAAGTGGAGGTAAAAATACGTCCTCCACTTTTTATTCTTGCTGGAAGAAGGCGAGGTAAAAGGTATGGATTTAAAGAAAAAATTAGTTTTAAGTATGGCTACAGCAATGTTGGGAATGAGTTTAATAGCCGGGGGTACGTATTCTTATTTCAATGATAGTAAAGAAACAGACAATACCTTTACAACAGGTATTTTGGATTTAGGTATAAATAAAGAATCTATTATTAAAATGGATAATTTAGTTCCTGGAGACACAATCAATGAACATTTTGAATTAACCAATGACGGCACGATCGATATCAAGGAAGTGCTACTTCATTCTGATTACAAAATTATGGATAAACGTCAAAATAACAATGAAGATAATCTCGCCGATTATATACAAGTAGAGCTTTTACATCATGTAAATGAAAACAAAAAAGTAATTTTTAGCAAGAAGCTATCAGAATTGAAAAAAGAACCTATCTCGATATTGCAGCAGTTTCCAGCAGGTAGCGCTAAAGAAAAGTTTACAGTACGATTTGAGTTTAAAGATAGTAAGGGTAGTCAAAATCACTTTCAAGGAGACTCTCTAAATTTGAAGTGGCGTTTAGAAGCCATACAACGTGATGGTAAACCTGAATTCATAAATGAATAACGGTTTAAGGAGGGAGTAAATCTCCTTCCTAAGTATTGTGATATATTTAAAAATTTAAAATCCAGCTTTATGTTTTTAAATATATCATGATACAAAATGATTTCTAAAGGTGGGATGAATGTGAGGAAACCAAGATTAAAACATGACCAACATAAAAACAAGCAGGGGTATTTTTGGTTGAAAATTTTATGCATTTGCTATGTTTTTGTTTTTGCTACTAGTCACTTAACTTCTTCAACAACCGCACATTTTAATGATGAGTTATCTCTAAAAGGCAGTATGGAAATAGGAAAGTGGCAAGAGGCGAAAGCAGAAACGTACCATCTTGAATTTCTCGATGACCGTTTACAAAACGTTGAAGCTTGTGAATCTGCAATGTTAAAAGTTAAAGTCAAAAATAACGGTGATGGAGATATGATGGAGCCACTTACGTATGAAGTCATGTTTGCAGAAAAAGGAGATCCAATAGAACAAGGAAAGAAATTACCACTTCGTGAAGGTGAAGGGAAAGTCTCTGCATTAGCAAAAGGGGAAACAGCAGAATTACAGATTAGTGCAAAACAGACTGGAGCATACTCATTTTTAGTAAAACAACAGGATGGAGAATTAGTATGGAGTAAGAAAATAACGGTGCAATGTAACGAACGTAAAACGAAGCGAGATGAAAATAGTCCTAAAGCTTCAGAAGCAAAAGAAAAACCGGAGCAATCAGAAGTAGAAAGTAAAGATGACAAACAATTAAATTCCAATAACGATGTAAATAATAAATCAGACACAGAAAGCGATTCAGAGCAACAACAAGCTAATTCACCCAAAGCTGAACAACACTCGACTAAATCACCTGATGCTCTGAAAAAGATGGAGGGAAAAAATAGATGATAAAAGGAAAATTAGGTAAGTGGTTAAATTGGATTGTTAGTTCTATATTGATGGTTACATTAATTGGTGTTGCCAGTCTAGTAATTGTAACGAAGTTCTCTGGAGGAGAACCAGAAGTCTTTGGATATCAAATAAAAACGGTTCTATCCGGTTCCATGGAGCCAGATATCCAGACTGGTTCTATTATAGCGGTCAAAACGGTTGAAGACGGGAGTAAATTTAAAAAAGGTGATGTAATTACATTTATGGCCGATAAAAATAAGCTGGTCACTCACCGAATTATTGATGTGAAGAAAACAAAGAATGGCGTTGCTTATACTACAAAAGGGGATAACAATAACGCAGCTGATTCTAATCCTGTTTTAGCTGATAATGTTGTGGGAGAGTACAAAGGAGTGACTATACCTTATCTTGGGTACGTTGCCAATTTTGCACAATCACCTAATAGAAGTATTTTCTTATTAATCGTTCCTGGAATTCTTTTACTTTGTTATGCTGGATTCTCGATTTGGCGAACTTTAGCTAAATTAGAAACAGTAAAAAAATCAGAGCATACAGGTTGATGAGAGGCGGTATAAGGAGAGGATATATGAAGCATAAAGTCATTTTTACTTTTATATGTACCATAATTATTTTTTGTTTTAGTAGCAAGTACGATTCCATTGTTAATGCACAGGACGGGGTTGGATTGGAAGTAGATCCTGATTCCGTTTTGTTTGATGTAAATAATATGAAGCCGGGGGACTGGGCGTCAAGAGATGTAAAAATAAAAAATCGTGGAACCCAGCCATTTATGTATAGCATAAATGTAGAGAGTAGGGGAATGAAAAAGCTATATAATGAGTTGCAGCTTGAAGTTTTCATGAAGAAAAGAGAACTGTATAGCGGGAAGTTAAATAGCTTTACAAATATAAAAGCTAGACATTTAGCGCCAGGTAAGCAAGATGATATTACGGTTACGATTCGATTCCCTGAAGAATTAGGAAATGAGTATCAAGGTCTTGAGGCTGACTTCGCAATTATTATTATTGCAGAAGGAGAAGCGAAACAACAAGATGAACAAACGGTCATTGGGAAAATTGGTACTGACAAATACGATTTTGGTTCTAAACTCCCAAATACAGCAACCAATACTTTTGTGTATATTTTACTTGGTCTATGCTTAATAGGAATAGGGATATTTTTATACTTAGTCATTAGGAAATACAAAAAGATAAAACAACTGAAAATTTAAAATTGACCCATTTTTAGCTAACGAATAATATTTTTTAAACTTGGACATTGTTTTAAAAGGCACTACAAAACTAGTTATAATACGACAAAATAAGCTAGACCTGAAACAGGAATAATATAGTATAATAGCCTTAAAGAGGTAATTAAGAAAGTACAATTTGGTAAAAATGACACATTGATTTTCATCGTAGGTTAACGCTAAAGTTAAGATAACGGGAGTGGAAAAAATGTAAAGTTCTATGTAGGAGAAACTGGGTAGTTTGCAATAAAGGCTTGGGTCGTCTACATGTGGATAACTTTATTGAAAAGTAGCATCGTTTAGCTTATGTGCTCAGAGCTGTAGCAAACTTCAATCTTTTTCCTATGATAAGTCAACACTGGCTCGAATCTAAAAGAAGCCTAACTAAAAGCGGACTTGCCGCTCAGGCGTCGGCATATCCCTATTTTAGAGGCATGTTTCCTTTATCTTGTCAAAAGTTCTTCAATTTGTATGTCGCTAAACGAATGCTTAACCTTTTTAACGGCTAGGAAACGGTATCCGTTTTTATATCATGGTTATCTTGTTGAAAATAGCTTGCATCGTCTAGCTTATATGCTAGAGCAACTAGCAAACCAGACGTGCTAGTGGTGGAGTTATTTATAGTTATTAGGATAAGGAAGCTGTGACAGCCAAACACCGTGACCTTTTAAGGATGCTGTACGCTTAGCCAGCTTAGGTCTAAAACACGTACTAAAATAAAGCGTTATCAATAGAGATAAATATATACAAGCAGAGAAAAGTTTTAGGGAATAGTTTAGAATAAATGAATAATTATATTGGGGGATGAATCGGATGAAGTTAAAACAAATTTCTTTGGATGTAGAGTGGGTGGAACTAATAAAACAAGCAAGAACATTAGGAGTGCCAATAGAGGAAATTCGACGGTTTTTACGTACGGTACAAAAATATAATAATGTCCCAAAAAATTTGTTTTAGAAATAGTATAACTCACCTCGATTATGGTATAATGCCATTTGAAAGAAGGTGACTGCTTTTGATAGGGGAAAAAATAAAAGAGCTAAGAAAAGCTAAGAAAATGTCTATTTCAGAGCTGGCAGAAAAAGCTGGGGTTGCAAAGTCATATTTGAGCTCAATTGAGCGAGGTATTCAGGTTAATCCCTCCATTCAATTTATTGAAAAAATCAGCATCGTTTTAGGTGTGTCCATAAATGAATTAATTCGAGAAAATCAGAGTAAGCAAAAAGAAGAATTAGATGAAGAATGGTTAGAAATTGTTCAGGAAGCAATGGAATCTGGTGTATCAAAAGAACAATTTAAAGAATTTCTTGAATTTAATAAGTGGCGAATTAATAAAGAGTGACCGTTAAGCAGTAAGCTGACGGTTTTTTGTTGTTTAAAATTATGATACGATACATAGTTTTATTATAGTAAAGTTTGGGGTAATATTGAAGACAAATTTTTATATTGTGTCCAAATCGTATAAGACTTCTCTTTTAACTTGCCAATGACCGATTTAACTCCACGTTTTTAGACGTTATCCGCTCTTAGCTTTATCTTTATTCGTTCATATTAAGTTTGATGTCAGCATACATCCACGTAGAAAAAGCGTTCTTCTTTTCTGAAGTTCTATTGTTTGTAAGTCGCTAACTGAGCGCTTTAAGCTTTTGTTCGGTATCGCGAAAGCAATAATTATTACGACCATTTAGCACTACAAAAAACTTAAGCTAATGGGTAGTTGATCGAAAGTAAAGAAATGGTTGTAATTAATAAAAGAATCCCTTTTTGCCCATGATTAGCATAGTATATAACGTGAAATAAAGGAAGATTTATAATAAAAAATTGAAATTACCATACTCAGAAAAACAGGTTTTCGAGCTTAAGGAAATGAATGAGTTGGAAATAGTTGTGAAAAATTTTAACGTACTTGTTGGAGGTTGTAAAAAATTATTAATTTAAAGTATAAGTAGAGGCTAAGGATTGATCTACTATATACTGGCTAGATGATTTTTCTTTATTTTCGCTTTTTTAGAAAAATAACTAAAAAGATTGTTTAACATTGTACTTTCTAGTAGAATTTATAATGGATTGAATAAAAAATGTATTTTCGCACAAAATGTTGTTGTAAAAAAGCTTGGAAATTGTCAGTTTATGAATAAATGAAATGGTAAAAGGCGGGGAAAATAATGGGTGAGCAAGAAAAGTACAAAAACTTGCTTAGGAAAGTAATTCAGGAAACGGAAAACCATAAAATTCAAACTTCAGAAGAAATGGTGAAAACGCTTATTAAAGAATTGCAAAGCAGTGCTTTAGGCAACACAGCAAATTCATAAGTTATAAGTTGCAAAAAAGCAGTATTCTCCAATAGAGATACTGCTTTTAAGTACATAATTTAGAGACTCTGTAATTGAGAAAGAAAGCCGTTGGTTACTTCAAGGAGAAAAGTGTTTTTTGAATGAAGTTACACTTTATAACGATATTGGTTAACATGAATTTTGTGAAAAAAACCACATTATATGATACGATGTTCTTAACGCAACTTAACTAAAAAGAACAGTTTAAACTAACTTAACAACTATAGAAATCAAGAAAAGTAAAATTATTTCCTAGTATATTAAGTAAGGTTAAAATTTTAGCTCAATAGAAGTTGATCAGATATTGTGAAGTATAAGTGCAACTAACGTAGTCTCCTTTGTCAAAGGCTCGAAGCCAGCTTAAGTTTTCAATAAAATAGTAAGCTATTACTGAATATGATCTAAAGCCCTTACACTAAATCGAATAAGGTACGGATGCTTCAGCCTGTCAACCCTGAGCTTTTGTTCAGGTTGTCTTTTTGTAAACGATAAAAATTGCTGAAGTCTATTTATTATTCACTTAACGGGCAAAAATTTATTATTTACTGAAGTCGCCGAACTATGTCAAATAATGGGGAATAAAAGGTCTAATGAGAGGGCTGCTTTATCTATATTGAGTTCTGTGCATCAGGAAAGGAAGCGAAGCAAATGATTAAAATTACCCCGATATTAATTAAAAATGCAAAGGTATACACGGAAGAACAAGTTATAGAGAACGGGGCTGTGTTAATGCAATCAGGGAAGATTACTGATATTTACCAGCCTGATGGTAAATATCGTAGTTTACCAGAAAATCTAAAAGTTATCGATGGAACTGGCTTATCTGTTATACCAGGGTTTATAGACGGACATATTCATGGTGCAAATGGTGCAGATGTGATGGATGCTACAGAGGAAGCCTTAGATACGATGGCTTTAGTGCTGCCTAAAGAGGGAACGACAAGCTTTTTAGCTACAACTATTACTCAAGCGCCTGAACAGATTGAACAGGCACTGATAAATGTGCGTAATTATGTTAATAAACCTGGTCAAGCAGAAATGATTGGCGTCCACTTAGAAGGTCCTTTTATTGAAAAAGAAAAAGCAGGCGCTCAGCCATTACAGTATATTATGAATCCTGATTCGGATGTATTTGATCGTTGGCAGGAATTATCTGGTAATCAAATAAAGACCATTACGATGGCCCCTGAGCTTGATCCAGATGGAAGTTTTATAAGTAAATTAGCTGCTAGTGGAGTAAATGTTTCTGCTGGGCATACAGATGCCGATTTTTCCCAGATAAAGCGTGCGATAAAACATGGAGTTCGTCAAGTTACTCATCTATGCAATGCAATGAATGGAATCCATCATCGTGATATCGGTGCAGTGGGTGCAGCAATGGAATTAGAAGAGTTACGAGCAGAATTAATTGCCGATGGGATTCATGTAGTTCCAGAAATGTTGCAAATTATTTATCGCAATATGGGAAGTAAAAGATTACTTCTTATAACAGACGCTATGCGTGCGAAATGTTTACCATCTGGGGAATACGAGTTAGGCGGTCAGCCTGTACATGTTTCAACAGATAGAGCGTTATTAGAAAATGGAACGTTGGCTGGGAGTATTTTGAAGATGCATGAGGGAGCTAAAAATATGCTTCGTCTAAACGATGTTTCATTAAAAAATATTATTGAAATGACATCCGTTAATCCGGCAAAACAAATTGACATATATGATAAAAAAGGAAGTATTACTCCTGGAAAAGATGCTGATGTACTGTTGGTGGATGAGCATTTGTCAATTAAATATACCATTTGCCGTGGAGTAATTGCATTTAAGGGAGATGAAAAGTAATGGAAATCATTAAAGTTAGGAATTATGAAGAAATGAGCGAGCGAGCGGGTGAAATGGTTATTGATACGATCAAGCAATTGAATCAGCCGGTATTAGGTCTAGCTACTGGATCTACACCAGAAGGACTATATCAGTATCTAATAGAAAAACATAAAAATAGAGAAGTATCATTTAAACATGTGACTACATTTAATTTAGATGAGTATGTAGGCTTAGAAAAAGATGATATTAATAGTTATAATTATTACATGAATGAAAAATTATTTAAGCATCTAGATATTCCACGCGAACAAACCCATTTGCCAGATGGAAATGCTTTGGATTTAAATGAAGAGGCATCAGAATATGAAGCACGTATTAAAAATGCAGGAAACATTGATTTGCAAATTCTTGGTCTTGGCTTAAACGGACATATTGGCTTTAACGAGCCGGGAACTCCTTTTACAAGCAGAACCCATATTGTGCAATTAGATGAATCAACCCGTCAAGCCAATGCGCGTTTCTTTATTTCTATAGACGAAGTACCTACACAGGCAATTACTGCAGGAATTGAAACAATTATGGAAAGTAAGCAAATTATTATGCTTGTTTCTGGTGAAAATAAAGCAGAGGCACTAGCACGTCTAGTAAATGGTGAAGTAAATGAAAATTTCCCTGCATCCATTCTCCAAAAACATGATAATGTAAAAATTATCGCGGATGAAGCTGCTTGCAAGCTGATATAGGAACTTAGTAGAAATAGGTACAATTTTCTAGATAAGAACAAAAGCTAGAAGCGCTTGGTTAGCGACGTACAAATAGCAGAACTTCTGAAAAGAAGAACGCTTTTTCTGCGTGCGATGCTTATTCAAGAAGTTTCCCTGTTCTTGAAAAACCGCGATGTATTGCTGTCGTAGCAACTCTTCCTTGAAAAAAGAACTTCGTGTGGTGTATTGCTTCGTAGCTTTCCTAGTCCTGTTACCTGAACAAATTGGGGATTTAGGAGCGATGTTCATTTATCCTAGGAAGGAGATTAAAGTTTGCTAGCAGCACAAGTGCTTAAGGAGACGATAATTTTAAAATTTATCCACCATGGGCAAACGGATAGATTTTCCTAAACAATGAAAAGCTGCCCAAAAGTTTACCCCGCATGCAAGGTGCCGTAAGACTCCCACTTCAAAATCTTGAGTTGATACAAAAGGTCTAAGTGGGAGAAAACGGCACCTAAATGCTTGATTCGTTTAACTAACATTTCTTGGGAAAGGCATTCCAAGAAATGAAGTTTCACTTTACCCCGCATGTAAGGTGCCGTAAGACTCCCACTTCAAGAGCCTGAGTTGGTACAAAGGGTCTAAGTGGGAGAGAACGGCACCTAAATGCCCGATTCGTTTAAGGGTCTTTAGGTCATACCTCCTGAGGTACTAACATTCAGTAGGAGATGGAAGAAAACTCCTACTGAATGAAGTTTCACTTTATTTATCAAGCTTTTGGGTGACAGCTATTATAAGCTGAGCAATTCTACATATCAATTTCTATATAGGTTGTATCCGCTTCTGTAATCTCTGCTTGGGCATTCGTATGATCAACAATAAACTCTCTAAATTCCTTCTCCTGTCCAACTTCTACATAGACAATAAACTCTACTTTATCTGTATAGTTAATGGTTTTAAGGATATAGTTTGATTGACGAAAGGCATGTTCCAGTTTACCGGATAATGTGTAATCCACAATAATCGAGAAGCCTTGCATTCGTTGTCTTTTTACAACTCCTGTTGCTTTTATAGCTTGAGATGTCGTATTGCCATAAGCGCGAATTAACCCACCCGCACCAAGCTTTATACCTCCATAATAGCGTGTAACAACTACAGCAGTATCTTTGAGCTGTTGTTTTTTTAAAACTTCAAGGATAGGTATTCCAGCAGTACCACTGGGTTCACCGTCATCATTTGCTTTCTGAATTTGATCGTGTTCACCAATTAAATAAGCTGAACAATTATGAGTAGCATCAAAATGTTTTTTCTTGATTTCCTGAATAAAAGCTTGGGCTTCTTCTTCAGTTTCCACTCGTTTAACATAGCCAATGAACCGGGACTTTTGGATGACTAACTCATTCATCCCTTGGTGTTTTACGGTAAAATATTTATCTAACAACTTGCATTCCCTCCTGATTAACATTCATGATAGAATAAGGAAAGCTATCAAAAGCTTAAGGAAATGAACATATTTGAGTATAAAGAAGCACAAGAATTATTCTCAAGTATGCTAAAAGACCCTATAAAAAAATCGTAGGTATGCGTATAATTATATCATAGGTTGGTGGGAAATAATGGCGCAGAGAATTAGTGAAAGAGCTTTAGACTATATTATTAATGAAATGATTGAAGTAGTAGAGAATAGTAAGGATGAGATTTTTAATATTAGCGAAGAAGCGAGAACAGAGCATGAGCATCTTGTAAAAGAATTAAAGGAAACAAAGATCAAAGTTGCGCAACATATTAAAGATGGAGATGAGCTGGAGCAAAAGGTCCGCTTTTCCCGGAGACGCTTAGCCGAAGTAAGCAAATATTTTGATCGATATTCGGAAACGGAAATACGAGAAGTATACGAAATGACTCATGCGATGCAAACGAAATTAGCTATGCTGCGTCAGGAAGAAAGTGTGTTGCGTGAAAAGCGAGATGATTTAGAACGAAGATTAGTAGCGTTAGGCCAAACGATTAAGCGGGCAGAAGGATTAGCAGGAAAAATTTCTGTCGTGCTTAATTATTTACAAGATGACTTTCAACAAGTAAATGAAATGCTTGAAGAAGCAAAAGAAAAGCAAGAATTCGGTTTGAAAATAATTGAAGCTCAAGAGGAAGAAAGACGAAAAATATCAAGAGAAATTCATGATGGACCAGCACAGATGCTGGCAAATATTTTATTACGTTCGGAACTCGTTGAGCGTACTTGCCGTAATCGAGATGTAGAGCAAGCCTTAGAAGAAATTAAAAGCGTACGTAAAATGATACGATCTTCTTTATATGAAGTACGTAGAATCATCTATGATCTTCGCCCGATGGCTTTAGATGACCTTGGACTTATTCCAACGATCAAAAAATATGTAGCTACCATTTCTGATTATAATGAGATAAAGATTGAATTTATTTCGATGGGTGAAGAAAAGCGATTACATCAAAAATATGAAATAGCTTTTTTTCGGCTAGTTCAGGAAGCGTTGCAAAATGCTGTTAAACACGCAGAAGCCTCATTAATTCAGGTAAAGTTGGAAATTGGCAAGAGTAGTTTAACTATGATTATTAAAGATAATGGAAAGGGTTTCGACCCCACGATGAAAAGGGACAAGTCATTTGGATTAATCGGTATGAGAGAGCGGGTTGAAATGCTAGAAGGAGAAATGGAGATTTCCTCCAAAATTGGAAAAGGTACAACTATTTTCATAAAGGTTCCATATACGTCAGTATAGCGGTATAATATAAAAAGATACTGAATTGTTATATTAAATATAAATATAATGCGTTCTATCATAAATAGCTTCTAGATTAAATAAAACAATTCTATATGGGAGGAACGGATACATGACTGCGGAAAGAAAATTACGAATTATATTAATTGATGACCATAAGCTGTTTCGAGAAGGGGTTAAAAGAATTTTAGATTTTGAACCTTCTTTTGAGGTGGTTGCAGAAGGTGATGATGGATCAATGGCTGCTAAGCTTGTGAAGGAGCATAATCCAGATGTCGTGCTAATGGATATTAATATGCCGAATATGAATGGTGTTCAAGCAACAACAGACCTCGTTCGCTATTTTCCTAACACGAAAGTTATTATTCTCTCTATCCACGATGATGAAAGTTATGTCACGCATGCATTAAAAACAGGAGCACAAGGTTATTTGCTTAAAGAAATGGATTCAGATGCACTTATTGAAGCAATTAAGGTTGTAAGTGACGGTGGATCTTATCTCCATCCAAGAGTTACTCATAATTTAGTGATGGAATATCGTCGTCTTGCTAAAGACCATGTTTCTTCTTTGTCTGATAATGGTGTTGAATATCGCCAACCACTTCATTTGTTGACGAAAAGGGAATGCCAAGTTTTACAATTGTTAGCAGATGGAAAAAGTAATCGGGCTGTAGCTGAAACATTATATATTAGTGAAAAAACTGTCAAAAACCATGTGAGTAATATATTGCAAAAAATGAATGTGAATGACCGTACGCAAGCTGTAGTTGCTGCTATTCGTAAAGGATGGGTTGAAGTTATTTAAAAGCACTAGTTAAATCATGTAATAAATACTCCAAACTTAAAAACTTCATTAAATAACGAAGATACATAGTGTCACCATCCTTTTTGGAAGTGGCACTTTCATCTTATTTCCCCTTTTTTCTAAATGACTTTTAGTTTTGCAAGTGATAATGTTTTAAAGTGGACGATAGATGAAGTCAAGCTTAAGAAGCGTAAGTGTATAGAACAAACAATGGAATAAAAGAAAAATCCTTTTATGGATAATGGCGAAGGAAAGGTTCTTCCTATGCTAGGTTATTTTTCTGTCTGTAAAAGAATGCATTTTTTAATACTTTCATGTAAAATAAAATGGAAACTGTTCTATTAAATGCTCATAGTTTCATAGTGAGCTAAAGTACATGAAAGAGGAGAAGGTTTGTATGAAAGTTGCTGTAATGACAGACAGCACGGCTTATATAGACAAAGAAATACGTGATAAACATCAGATTTATATGGTGCCTTTAAGTGTCCAATTTGCTGATGCTTCTTATCGTGAGGAAATTGATATTACAACAGATGAATTCTATCGGAATTTAAAAGAGAGTAAGGAATTACCAAAGACTTCTCAACCATCGATCGGAGATATTACAAGCTTACTAGAAGAACTAGCAAAAGATTATGATGCAGTTATATCTATTCATCTTTCCAGCGGCATTAGTGGTACATATCAAGCAGTGGTAAGTGCAGGGGAAATGGTAGAAGGAATTGATGTTTATGCCTATGATTCAGAAAGAAGCTGTATGGCTCAAGGTTTTCTAGTATTAGAAGCTGTTGAATTGATTGCAAAAGGGAAACAACCCGCTGAAGTTATTAAACGACTTGATGAAATTAAAGCTGCTACACGCAGTTATTTTATGGTTGATGACTTAAGTAATTTACAGCGTGGTGGGCGCTTAAATGGTGCTCAAGCAATTATTGGCAGTCTCTTACAAGTAAAGCCGATCCTGCATTTCGTAGACAAGATTATTCTACCGTTTGAAAAAATCAGAACAAAGAAAAGAGCCATCCAGCGAATACTTGATTTATTGGAGGAGGATGCTTCTCAAGGTCAGCGATTAAAAATAGCGTTTATCCATGCTAATAGGGAAGCAGAAGCAATAGAACTGCAACAAAAGTTTTTAGCTAAATATCCGGATATGGATACGACCATCAGCTATTTTGGACCGGTAATTGGTACTCATTTAGGAGAAGGTGCATTGGGAGTAACCTGGTATAAAAAATGAATGATTGGTTAGTCCATAACCTAACGGCGTATAAAAAACCTCTTCTAATTTATTATATTAGGGAGGTTTTTTAATACGTTAAATATGTTTTAACACATAAGTTAAACCGGCAAAAAGGAAAGTTTTAAATAAGCCTTATTGATGGAGCAGCACCTAATCTAGGTCAAATTGTTTTCCTTTTTATTAATAAAATAGTGATTTTTTGAAAAATTCCCTCTTGACATTCTATTATTAACGATATATAGTGGTGGTTAAGTTTAAGGGGATGTTCAAAAAGTTAAAATGACACAGCCAATTTTACCGTTGTCTAGGAATTTTCTACATTGCAACTAACTCTTTTTGAAAATTAAAAATAGTTAACTTGAGCGCTAAAGCTGTAGCAAACTCCACTAAACGAGTGCTTCTAGCTTCTGCTCTCGGCTTGCCTCTACTACACCACACACACTGCGCTAACGAAACTACGCTGCCTAGAACTTCGACTCAACAGAAGGTGGTCGTGTTGGCGTTGCAAAGGTTTCGTATCTTGGTCACCTTGGCCCTTCTTTTTGAACATTCCTTTAAATAAAAAAATATGTATATTATTTTCTTATCCAGAGAGGTGGAGGGACTGGCCCGATGAAGCCCGGCAACCTTGTGCATTCGTTGCGCATAAGGTGCCAATTCCTGCAAAACTGTTTTTGTTTTGAAAGATAAGAGAGGTGATGCAATGTCTTCTATAGCCCCTCTGTCTTTGACAGAGGGGCTTTTATAATAGTGGCGACATGAAGGTTAGCTTTTTTGTACTATAGGAAAGTATAAAACTTTAGGTTTTATAGTATAAGAAAAACTACAGCTTTCGCTAAAGACTTGGCGATAAGCTAAGTTTTTCTAAAAAAAGTAGCTTCATTATCTAGTTAAAGTGCTTAAGCGGTAGCGAACTTTAAAAATTTTTGAATTTGAACAAAAATTGCGCTTTTACAATCGTTTAACGCAAGTATTAACCAATTAAGTCAAACTGTAGTTTAACTGAACTACTGCCTTGGATAAAAGTGTACTTAATTTATCGGAAAAGAATGTTTTTATTGCTAGAAGAAAAAACTGTGGTTGTATGTTTAGCAAGTTCTTAATTCGAGATAGTCAAAAGGAATGTTGTTTTTAATGAATGTATATGGTTATGGTTGGCTGAATTCCAAGCCTTGGTTTGGGGCATTGCAACTGCCACGATATTATTTTTATCCCGCATGTAAGGTGCCGTAAGACTCCCCTACTTCAAGATTCTGATTTGGTCCAAAAGGGTCTAAGTGGTAGAAAACGGCACCTAAATGCCCGATTGGTTCAAGGGCCTTTAGGTCATACCCTTGCGGTACTAACATTCCGTGTAAAAAGCATTCCACGGAATGAAGTTTCACTTTATCCCGCATGTAAGGTGCCGTAAGACTCCCACATAAAAATCTTGAGTGATACAAAGAGTCAAAGTAGGAGAAAACGGCACCTAAATGCCCGATTGGTTCAAGGGCCTTTAGGTCATACCCTTGTGGTACTAACATTCAGTGTAAAAAGCATTCCACGGAATGAAGTTTCACTTTATCCCGCATGTAAGGTGCCGTAAGACTCCCCTACTTCAAGATTCTGATTTGGTCCAAAAGGGTCTAAGTGGTAGAAAACGGCACCTAAATGCCCGATTGGTTCAAGGGCCTTTAGGTCATACCCTTGCGGTACTAACATTCCGTGTAAAAAGCATTCCACGGAATGAAGTTTCACTTTATCCCGCATGTAAGGTGCCGTAAGACTCCCCTACTTCAAGATTCTGATTTGGTCCAAAAGGGTCTAAGTGATAGAAAACGGCACCTAAATGCCCGATTGGTTCAAGGGCCTTTAGATCATACCCTTGTTGGTACTAACATTCAGTAAGAGATGGAAGCAAACTCCTACAGAATGAAGTTTCACTTTATGAATATATTTGCTTTTTAAAATCTCCAGGGTATGGCTATGTTTAGTCTGTTAGTCGGAATATTCATTACACTTGTAACTGTGTCAAATATGTCTGCATCGAAAGGTATAGTGCTGTAAAATCCGACAAGATAGGGATACTGCATTTGTTTTTTTGATGTTTCTCTATGAGTTGTCATGAAAGGTTAGAAGAGAATTTTCAGGAAGTTCGGCAGAATAATACATTGAATTTTAATGCTTCGCTTATTTCTGGGTGGCTTATGTTTCTAAGTGTAAGTTTTTCTGCTTGCTGAATTATTTGGTCTTTGCTAGAAGTAAAAAATATATTGGAGGTTTATTTAGATGGATCAAAGAGAATTGCGAAATTGCTTTGGGCATTTTGCTACGGGTGTATGTGTAGTAACGTGGAAGGATGATAACCACAACCGAAAAGGAATCACAATTAATTCATTTACTTCTGTTTCCCTTCATCCACCTCTTGTATTAATTTCTATCAATAAGCAATCAAGGTCATTAAATAGTTTAAAAAAACAAAATTTTATAGTCAATATTTTATCTGCAGAACAAAAGGAGTATGCGATTTATTTTGCAAGACAGTCACAAGAAAATCTAGTTGTTAACTGGCAGGAGGATTCGCATATTGGTCCCAAATTGAATAATACGGTTGCAACAATGGAATGCACACCTTGGGCAGAGTATGAGGGAGGAGATCATTTGCTTCTATTAGGGCAGGTGGTAACTTTTTCTTATAACGAAAATGAATGTTTGTTGTTCCATAAAGGAAAGTTTTTACAAACAAAAGTGGAAACTGTGATTAAATAAAGGCCAAAGGAGAAAAAGTAAAAATGAGTATTCGAACAGGAAAGCAGTATCTAGAAAGTTTACGAAATAGAAAATCAAATGTGTGGTTAAATGGGGAACGGATGGGCAATATTGTAGATCATCCATATTTTTCACAGCCTATCAAGGAAATTGCCAAGCTGTACGATATGCAGCATAATCATGAATACCAAGATAAAATAACACATATTTGTGAAGAAACTGACACAAGAGTCAGTAATGCATTTTTGATACCTGCTAAAAAAGAACATTTACAAATGCGTCGACAACTCTATGAATTATGGGCAGAATCAACGTTTGGACTCATGGGGAGAACGCCAGATAGCTTAAATTCGGTTATTACTGGGATGGCTGCAAACCATTTATTTTTTCGTAAGTATGGGAATGAGTATGGAGATAATATTATCAATTATTATAAGTATATAAGAGATCATGACTTGTTTTTAACGCATGCCATTGTAAATCCGCAAAATGATAGAAGGAAAACTTCATACGAACAAGAACATGAATTTACACATTTGGGGGTTGTCAAAGAAACAGATGAAGGCTTAATTGTAAGAGGGGCTAAGATGCTGGCTACACTTGCACCAACTGTAGACGAAATTATTATTTATACGTATCCTGGTTTTAGACCAGGAGATGAAAAGTATGCTGTTGCATTTGCTTTGCCAATCGATACCCCGGGTCTTCATTTATATTGTCGGGAACCGGCACAGGACGGTCAACGTTCGACCTGGGATCACCCTTTAGCATCAAGGTTTGAAGAAGCGGACGCTTTAGTAGTATTTCATGATGTGTTCGTTCCTTGGGATCGTGTATTTATTAATCAAAATGTAGAAGCCGCTAATTTACTTTATCAAACTGCAGGTGTTAATCACCAGTCAGCACATCAATCCGTGGTAAGGGGATTTGTTAAACTCGCTTTTGTAACAGAAGTGACGTGTGCTCTTGCCGATTCGGTCGGCGTAGATGAGTTTTTGAATGTTCAAAATCAATTAGCAGAACTAATTCAAAATATAGAAACGCTTAGAGCACTCCTTTATACTGCTGAGAATCAGTACGAAATTCATTCTACAAATGAGATAATTCCTAATCCATTAGCGGTGGAAACAATGAGAGGAGTATTACCGGTTATCTATCCAAGAGCAATACAAATATTGCAAACCATTGGTGCAGGTGGCTTATTAATGTCACCATCGGAAGGGGATTTTACGAATCCTGAAATTGCTGATGATCTGCATAAATATTATACGGGGAGACGAGAAGTAACATCAGTAAAGAGAGTTAGATTATTTAAACTCGCTTGGGATCTATGTGGGGAAGCTTTTGGACAACGACTTGTCCAATATGAACGATATTACTCCGGTGATCCAGTAAGGAAAAGAGGATTATTTTATAAGCAATATAAGAAAAGTAATCCGTCCTATCCGCGAGTAGACAGAGCATTAAAAGAAGCCTTGCAGCTTTCTGCAACATTTCAAGTAAAAGCATGAAAATAGGTATAGATGTAACATGAAAAAGTTGCTCCATCGGATGGGTAACTGATGGAGCAACTTTAAAGAGCTTAGCTTACAGATTCACTTACTTTCTCGTTGTTAACATCAGCTCGTTCTCGCAGTGAACGATACTTAAACATAAAGACAAGAAATGACAATACGGCAAATAGAGCAAAATAAATCAATAAGATGCTAATATTGTCCCACATATTGGAGGTATTTCCTAGTGTAATAATATTTCGATAGCTGTTTATAGAATACGTAAATGGTAAAAAGATACTTAGATTACGTAATTCTTCTGGAAGCATATCAACTGGCAATGCTGATCCCGTTGTAGATAATTGAAGAATAACAAATGCTAACGCAAGGAATCTACCAATATTTCCAGCTAAACCTACTAAGAATAAAACAATCATTAAGAAAGTTAGGCTTACCATAATAGAAAATAAAACGAAGGAAATACTGCTTTGAACATTAAGCTTTAATACAAATAGGGTATACAAAGAGATTATTAATGCTTGGATAGTAGCAAGCATAGATATTTTTGCAACTTTTCCGGTAAACCATGCTGTTGCTGATGGAGGCAGAGTCACTGGCTTCCGATATTGAACCGCAAAAGACATGACTAAGACCCCAACATACAGTGCCAATGTTAAAATATATGGTGCGTTTGAATCACGATAAAATGGAAAACTATTAATCACTTCATTATCTAAAACGACAGGTTCAGCAAACATCGCAATATTTTCCTCTTCCGGATCGATACTGCTTGTTCGCTCAGCGCCTCCTTCTAGACCTTCATACAATTCTTCACTTCCATCAGATAGTTCCCCTAGTCCTCCGTCTACTTGTGAGATACCCTCTGTTAATGTTACCCAACCTTTTTTCACCGTTTGATTTCCTTCGCTTACTTGACTGGCACCATCGTGCAGTTTGGTTGCGCCGGCTGATAGCTCCTGCCAACCACTTTCAACTGTTTTGTTACCATCACGAATTTGTGATGAACCATCATGCATTTTCGTTGCTCCTACTGTAAGATCATTCCAACCACTTTCTACAGCTGCATTCCCATCTTTAACTCGTGTTGTCCCATCATGTAATTTAGCAGCGTTTGTCTGTAATTCTTTCCACCCGGCGGCTACTGTTTTGTTGCCGATGGCTACTTCCTTTGACCCGTCCACTAATTTACTTGCACCGTTTTGTAACTGCTGTTGTCCTTCTACAAGCTGACCGAGTCCATTGTCTAAGGCGATTACTCCAGAGTTAAAGTCATTTTTTAGTCCATCTCTTAATTCATTAGCTCCATCTACCAGTATTTGAAAATCTTTTTGTTTTTGTGGAACAGTTTTTAAATTTTCGTTTAACTGTCCTATGATCATTTTATAGAGAACATTATCTTTTAATCCATCGACACTGTTAGGTAGTTGTTCAAGAGCTACTTGCAAGTTTTGCATGGATTCAATTGTTTCATTAACACCTGTTTGTGCTTGTTGAACGCCTGCAGCTAATTGTTCGCTTCCCGGCAGAATTTTTTTATTCAATCCATCTTTTAACTGTGCACTTCCGTCTTTTGCTTGTCTGGCGCCTTCCAATAATTCTGTTGCTCCAGATCGCAGCTCACCCGCTCCATCTGCTAATTGAGAAGCACCATTTGTTAAGCGATTAATATCCGATGATTTTTCATTTAAAGCGCTTACTAGTTGGGAAGTACCATCACTTACTTGTTTAGCGCCATCTGCAAGTCTTGCAATATCACTTAATTTATTTTGTAAATTACTGAATAGGGTTCCTGTTCCGATGTTTAATTCTTGAGCGCCATTGGCAAGTCTCGTTATATCTCCCTGTTTAGAAACTAAAGATTCTTTCATTGTCCTGTTGCCGTCTTCCACTTGTTTTGCTCCATCAGCTAAACGGCCTATATCGGAGGACTTTCCATTTAATGAATCAAGAATTTGTTCAGAACCATCTTTTAATTGTCCTGTCCCATCATTCATTTGTTTAGCACCATCTGCAGCTTCTTTAAATCCATTAGCAACTTCTTTCACTTGTGAAACAACATTTTCTACATATGTTGCGGTAATTTGTGTAGATAATTGTGTTTTTAATGTTTCAGCAGCTTTATTAGTGACTTGGGCAGCCATGAAGTGCAGGCCTTCATTTTGCGTATATTTTAATTCTGGTTTTATTGGTTCGTCGTCAAGTACAGTTAATGCTTTTTCTGAAAAATCTTTAGGTACTTCAATAGTCATATAATATTTCATGTTATCCATACCATTTTTAGCTTCTTCAGACGAGACAAAATCCCAACCCAATAATTTATTTTCTTTTAAGCTGGCAATCAAGACCTCGCCGATATTTATTCTTTCTCCATCTGAAATAGCACCTTGATCGTTATTAACAACAGCAACTGGTAAATTATCTGTGTTATCATATGGTCCCCATTTCGGAGATAACATGATCATTGCATACACAAGCGGCACCAATACCCCTAGACAGACAGATAGAAGTATATACCGATTTTTGAAAATACGTTTAATTTCTGCGGAAATATAACCCGCTTTTCCCATGAAATATCCCCCTTTAAGTTGTCTCGTTCTCTTTTCATATAAGAGATTGTTAAAAAATTTGAATAAAATGATACATAGAATTTTTTTCAATGCATGTCAGAATGGATAACATTTTAGTGTTGAAGTTAAGACGATGCCAGCGGAAAAAATTTCAACGTTCAACAGATAAGGGCAACAAGAAAGTGTCTCGTCAACCAATTGTCGGCCAGCTAAGTTTCTTATTGCTTAGGAAACTCTATCCGCTTATACATGGTGGATAACTTTTTTGAAAAGTATCTTTACGTTTAGCTTCATTGCTTGTGCTTTTGTACTTCAAGGATAAGAAAGGTATCAACATATATAACCAGGATATGACATGTTAGCTTGACCTCAGCTTTTTTATTCTTTTTGGAACGTGCACTAATAGGAAAAAAATGTATGGGCTAGTTTTGCAATGGTTTTGTTAAAAAAGGCAATGAAAATCAATCAGATTTCCACTGCCTATCCTCAATCAATTAATTGAAGATATACTTGCGAAATACATGTAAAGATCCCCCTAATGCAAGTAATATTGTACCAATTAATAATGTAAACGGAATATTCGTTGCTGTATTCGGAAGAACTCCGCCTTTATTGGTATTTTCTTGTTTTGGATTATCATTGTTGTTGTTCCCAACACCTATATTATTATCATCGTCTGGCTTCTCATCGTTAACAGGTTTATCCCTATCACCCGGATTTTGATCATCGCTTGGCTTTTCACCGTCATCAGGCTTCGCCCCATCCCCCGGTTTCTCACCGTCATTAGGTGTATCTCCATCACCAGGCTTGTCACCATCACTTGGTTTATCGTCATCACCTGGATCTGCAGCTTCTTCAACATAAACAGTTCGAGTAGCTGTTGCTTTGTTTCCAGCTTTATCGGTCACTGTATATGTAATGCTATATTCACCAGCTTTATGAGTAATTACCTCTCCTGAAATCTTCATTTGTTCGGTGAGATCTCCGTCAACGTTATCTTTAGCAGTAGCACCTGGTTCGCTATACGTTTCACCAACATTTAAAGTCATTGGATTATCGCCGTTTAACGTAATAACTGGTGCATCATTATCCACTTCTTCCTCTGTTTCTTCTACCTTCACTGTCGTAAGCAGAGTATCCTCCGGTGGCGTACAGGTAACAGGTAAATTAACTGGTGTTGTGCCTAACTTTGCATGAATTTCTGCTTTTATCTCACCTACATGGATGTTTACATCCACACCGCCGGCAGTATAGCTTGCATCAATTGCACCTATACTGAATGGAATAAAAGGAGCATCATTGTCAAACGGAGTTTCCGGAATGGCAACCCCTTCTGTTCCAACTACATTCACCGTTTCATTTGCGGCTTGCAAATGAAATTGATTTAAGTGGTCATTAAACGGATTAATTAAACCCTTTAATGGAGCTAAGCTTCCAGTTACATCCACTTCAATTGCTGTTTCAATATCAGAAACGGAAAACTTCTCATGCGGATTCACCATATCCGGAATTGATACGGTAGGTGTAACCTTCATATCAATGAGAATGTCTCCTGCAATTGAAGTTTTAGCAATACATTCATAATCAAATGTTTTTGTTTCTTGTTTTGCATGTACGATTTTTAATCCGTCATTATAGAAAATCACGAAAATAATACTTAACATGATAATGGTGAGTTTTTTTGTTATTTTGTTAATGATAATCTCCTCCTTTTTTCATTTATTTCTCTTTAATTAGACATGTATCACGCTCCGTTTCATAAAAGCATTGTTGTAAACCCTTTCATTTTCTGTTAGTATGAAAACAGTTATAGTACAGAGTTGTATTTAGTAACCTGTTGTATGAAAGCTGTACTATTACTTTAAATTTTTTATACTCTTTCACCAATTCCTAAAAAAATCGTATTTTCATATAGCTCATTCAATTACACCCCTATTTTTATATGGCTGAAATAAACTTATCATAAAAACAAGTCCTAATTAATGAGGGAATAACTTTTTAAAGCAATTAGGATAGCAGTTTAAGGAATAAGTAAAATTAAATAATAGAAAGGAGCAAATGGAAGATAATTTAATTCTAAAAGAGATTAAAATTTCAAGTCGGACAATTTATATCCAAATACAACTAAATAAATCAGAATATTCTATAAATAGGGGGATTTTGCAAGGAATGCTTTTCTCCTTGAAGTGCAATAAAGGAAAAAATGCAATGTGATAAGCTGGCGAAATTTTTTCTTTTTCCTTGCACTATAAGAAAGTATAAAACTTTATGGTTTATAGTATAAGAAAAACGATAGCTTTCGCCATAAAGACTTGGCGACAAGCCAAGTTTTTCTAAAAAAAGAGGATCGTTTTTACGGCGTCTTACAACACCTTAGATGCGAGATAAAATATAAATGAATGAGGGGAGTACGAACGGTTTAAAAGCTTAATTATTTTTGAGGGAGATATAATCAATTGATGAAAAAGAAGGGGGGGAATGTTTTATGAAATTGACTTTAGACCATTATCTAGACTCCTTATTTCATCACGGATTAGTCATCATGCGAGAAAATGAACAAGCAATTCAAGATAATTGGAAAAAAATTCAACACTATTTTCAAAATACAGGTAAGAAATCGGCAAGTACTACAGTCAAATCTGTTAAAATTTTCTCGGAAGTCATTTTTGGTTATCAATACGATAAAGAGACATTAATGAGCCAATTGAGGACTGCTTGGAACAAAGAAATAGGTAATAATTCATTGAATCAATTCATTATAACACTATTAGAAAATGCGGTTCACCAAGCCACTAATTTAAACAAGGATAATAATTATAATGATCATCAAGCTATTCAATATGTTTTTACTAAAATCGGTGAACATATTCTTACAGAAAAAATAGAACACTTATTTACAATTGATACTTTTTTAGAACATCTAGTTACTTCTGAGCAGTTACCAATCGAATGGGTTGCTGTTGTAGTAAGAAGCGACAATGTATTTTATGTTGATAAATGGTTCAATAGATATCAATGTTTACTGCATACACATTATGAAATTGCAGCAGAGAATATTTTTGATTTAACGGAACAATTATTGAGATATATTACTCATTCCAATAATAAAAATGTGATTACCATTCCCTTTGAAAATATGACCTTATTGTTATGCACGGATAAAGGTAGTACAGGGCATATTGTTCCTTTTATTCACCATGCGTTACAACTTTTTCAAAGCAGTAAGACAATTTTAAATATAACTCGACAAGAACAGCGGTGGAAGGACTCTGTCATTATGTTTTTTGAATCAATTATGCAGGCAAAATCGTTTAAAGAGGCGTTAGAATTGGTAATGAAGGGGTTTACAAAATATTTACCATTTGAACGATGCGGAATTTTTTCCTATTCCCACAATGATGAAATTGGGATCGGTTTATCGGGTCATCGATTTGATATAAAAGCAATTCAAGAGATCACGGAAGATGTACGAAATTTCCCGGTCATTAATAATGGTTTAGAACTATTACGATTGTTTGGTGATGGAATTAAATTTTTACAGCCGCTTTATATACCTGATGCTAAAGATAGTTTTCCTACCACGTATATTCAGCAATTTCAATTAAAATCTGTAGTTGTAGCGCCAATTTTCAAAGCTTCCAATCATGAATTAATCGGGGCTGCTATCCTTGATCAAGGAGCAAATAAGCAGTTTACAATGTCACAGGATACGTATACGGCATTGATTAAGTTCGGACAAAGTGCTGGAGAAATTATCGGAAAATTTAAAAATAATAGTAATCATTTACATAAATCACTACATCTTTCATTAAGAGAAATTGAAGTATTAACATTGCTAGCAGAGGGGGAATCAACAAGTAGTGCTGCTGATAAATTACACTTGAGTGAGTATACGGTAAGAGATTATATTACAAAAATCATGCAGAAAATGAAGGCGAAGAATCGTACGGAAGCAGTAGCTTATGCAATTAGGCATGGAATGATCTAAAGTCATCTCTGTATAGATAAACTCGAGCAAGATAAAAAGGAGCTAATTAACTATATTTGCTCCTTTTTTCCCGTATGTAAGATCCCGTAAGACTCCCACTTCAAAAAGAAAAGTACTTATAGAATGTCAGTTTCACATGTCCAACGAAGCAAGTAGGTAGTCAGCTGTGCCATAAAACTTGTCTCCAGTCTAGTTTTCTTTATACGTTAGGAAAAGACAAAATTTTAGACAGTGGTTAAGGCGACGAAGTAGATTTTTTATGTTGAACGTATAAATGCAACCAGGTAGTATCCTGCTCTAAAGCTTGCCACGGTTAGCTAAGTTTTCTTTACCCTGCTGTGACGGCGATCCGATTATCCGTGCTTTCTTCTTTGTATATAGAATCAATTAAATCTTCATATCTGTTTTCAATAATATCTGTTTTAAGAGATAGCTTTGGGGTTAATTCTCCTCCGTCAATGGTCCATTCATTGCTAATAATAATTACTTTTTTAGGCTGTGCATAATTCGTAAATTTCTTAGTTAGCTTGATTACTTCTTCATTTAAAAGTTGTTGTACTTTTTTATCATTACATAGTGCTTCTCTGGAATTTGTATTCATTCCTCGCTTCTTGGCCCAAGGAATTAAATTTTCGTAATCTGGATTTACCAATGTAATCACGTATTTCCTTTTGTCACCAACTACAAGCGATTGACTAATATATGCACTTTCGTTTATAGCCGTTTCAACTGGAGCTGGTGCCACATTCATTCCGGTAGATAGAACAAGAATCCGCTTTTTACGGTCGATAATTTTTAAATAACCATTTTCATCTAATTTTCCAATATCGCCTGTTTTGAACCAGCCTTCTTCAAAAGCTTTTTCTGTTTCTTGGGCATTGTTATAATATCCTTCAGTAATATTAGGGCCTTTTACTAAGATTTCTCCATCTTCGGCAATTTTTAAATCGACATTAGGTAAAATTTTACCAACTGTCCCTGCTTTTGCTCGAATGATTGGATTTGAAGAAATAATAGGTGATGTTTCCGTTAACCCATAGCCTTCGAGTAATGGAATATCTAAAGCCCAGAAAAACTTTGCTATCTCTTCATTCAACGTTCCTCCACCAGATACAAGACCTCGTAATCTTCCACCTAATTGATTCTTCGCTTTTTGATAAACAAGTTTATTTGCTATTTTCCATTTACGAGCTAGGTTTTTAGGTAAATAATCTTGCGAGATATAGTGATTGATAGTTGCATTTAGATAGTATTTATATTTCTCTTCCCCGACAGATATGGCCCAATTAAAAATTTTTCGTTTTACAGCTGACCCATTTTCCATTTCACTTTGTACTTTTGTATACACTTTTTCAAATAATCTTGGAACACTTGTCATTATAGTTGGGTTGAATGTTTTTAAATCTTCTGGGATGGTTGTAATATTTTCTGCATAACTAATCGTTGTTCCAATAGATAATAGTAAATAATGACCTGCTAGCCTTTCAAAAATATGTGAAAGCGGCAAATAGGAAAGCAAAACGTCTTCAGGCAACAGTTCGACTAACCAAAATTGAACTCCTTCTATATTGGCTAAAATATTACCATGCGTTAACATGACTCCTTTTGGTTTGCCTGTTGTTCCAGAAGTGTTCATAATGGTAAGCAGCTGATCTCGATTAATATATTGACAGAATTGTTCCCAATCCGTTCGACTTTGGGTACCTCCAAGATTTTCTACTTTTTTGAATGTCATTAAATTATTGACATCCATTTGTTCTGGATACATCATAATAATATGATCTAACTGTACTCCAGTTGCGATCAACTTGTCATATTGTTCCTTGTTTTCAACGATTGCAGCTATAATATCGCAGTTTTTTAAAATATAAGCAACTTGTTGGGAAGGAATGGTAGGGTATATTGGTACGCTGACAGCCGAAATGCTTGCTAATGCAAAGTCAGAAATTGCCCACATAGGGTTACTGTCTGAAATAATAGCTACTTTTGCTTCAGGCTTTATACCAATATATGTTAAACCAGTAGCAAAGTTTTTAATTCTATTCCATAAATTTTGATACGCTATTTTTTTAATGGAACCCTTTTCCTTCCATTGGTAAGCTATATTATTAGGAAATTGTTCTACGGTACGCTTCAGCATTTGCAAAACGTTAGCTACTTTCATCTCCCATCACCTCTTTTTCAATGATTAAGCAAAAACTCGGTTAATAACTTGAAATGCGGATGATAATAATATATATTTTTATTGGGTAAATCTAATAAAATATTTATAATAATCAATAAATAAAAACCGAGCTAGCGCCAAGACTTGAACTGCCCCCTGTCAAGTAGACAGTGGAAATAATAAAAAAGATTTAAGTGGCTTTAGCTCTATATTCCATAGGGCTAAGGCCGTTTAATCGCTTTTGATACCTTTCATAATTATAAAAATGAATATACTCATCTATCGCAGTAGTAAGTTCCTCAAATGTTTTATATTTATGTAAATAATACTTCTCACATTTCAGTGTCCCAAAAAAAGACTCCATTGGTCCATTATCAATACACCGACCAACTCGTGACATGCTTTGTGTCATCTCTGCCGCATCTATTTTACGTTTGAACCCTTTAGAGGTGTATTGGAATCCACGGTCACTATGGATAAGAGGCTGTTCTTCATTCAATAGTACTGTGGCTTGATCAAGTGTCTTAAATACAAGTTGATTATTGTTGGAATGTCCTAGAACATAACTTATAATGGATCCGTCATAAAGATCACGAATCGCACTTAAATAGGCCTTTTTTGATTGGTCATACTTAAATTCTGTAACGTCCGTTACCCATTTTTCATTTGGTTTTTCGGCTTGGAATTCACGATTTAATATATTGTCTGCCACATGTTGAGGTGTAGAGCGTTTATATCGCTTCTTCTTGACACGAATGACAGAGCGTAATCCAGCCACTTTCATCAACCGATAGATTCTTTTATGATTAAGTTTCTCCTCGAACTTTCTATTCATGTGAAGGGTCATTTGACGATAACCAAATATACCACCCACTTTTTCATGGAGTATTTGCACCTCTTTGATAATTTCTTTATTCTGTATTTCTCTGGATGAAGGAGTACGATTTAGCCACTTATAGTATGCAGAACGTGCAATTCCCGCGATTTCACAAAGTAAACGAATGCTTAACCCTTCATTCTGGTGAAGCTCTTGAATAGCGACATACTTATCCTCAAATCGGATTTGGCTTATTTTCGCCTCCTTTCGATCTCCTCTAACTTTTTTAAGAAAGCATTCTCTGCACGTAAACGTTCGTTCTCCTTTGCGATTCGATGCATTTCTAACTTCATTTTTTCTTCGGAAGTTAACTCATTTTCACTTTTAGAACGTCCTCTTCTATCCTTTAACGCATCCCATCCACCATCTTCATATTTACGTACCCATTGATATATTTGTTGGTAAGACACTTGATGATTATCCGCAGTTTGTTGATAATTCTTCCCGTTCGCTAAGGCATCTTGTACCATCTCAATTCGTTCTTTCCAAGTTGTTTTTCTCCCTTTAGTCATCGAGCTCGTTCTTCCTTTCGACGTATCCTTTAATTCTCTATGACTATTATACTGCTTTATCCATTTTCGAAGTACGGATGTGCTAGATATTTTATACTTGCGAATGACCTCCCGTTGAGAATACTCCCCTGATATATAATCTTCTACAGCTGCTTGTTTTAAATCTTTAGAATATGACTTCCATGTCCTTGAGTTCTCCAATCCATTGAGACCGTATTTCTCATATTTATTAGCCCAATCATACAGAGTTACCTCCGAAATTCCGTATTTTGAACATAATTCTATTAGCGTATAATCTTCATTCTTATATGCCTTTAACACTTCATACTTAAACTGTCTAGAGTAAAATTTATATTTATTGGACATAAAAAACTCCCCTTAAGGTAATAACAGATTTTTATTTTTTAATCTGTCTACTTTAAGGGGAGCATATCAGACTCTAGCGAGCGCCAGCAATTACTAGTTAGGTCTTAGGTAAAACAGAAATTAAAGTCTGAAACCAATAGATGAGTGTTTCTATTTTTCTCAACCTTTAAATAATAAGTTTGTTTGAAGCCTATGGAACCTTCAGGCGAGATAAAATGCCTTCTAATTTTAACGCCATCCCCATATTGCCTTCGATCTTTAACTTACCGCTTAAAAAAGCTGTTATTCCATTTAATTATCCTTTCGCTAGTTTGATAAAGTTATCTGCTTTTATATGTAGCGTGCAGTCTGCTTTTTCTTCTATACCCTCTGCAATGTAGCTATTCTCATCTCGTAACACGAATTGATAGGTATCTGGATCATTATCTTTTAAATGAAATTGATATACAGCTTTGATTCCTTTAACAAGTGCTGAGTTCTCTTTGATAGCTGCGTTCATTGTTTTTATAATCTGTTTAACTTCTGACATAGGTCTTTCCTCCTTAATTTGTGATATATACTTTATCGTATAAGAAGTTCAGTTTGCTTACTACCCCGTTAATTGTCGGGTAAATGATCTTATAAATTTACATCCCCTAAAATGATATGTTATGTATTAATTTCCAGAAAAAACTTATTTAACCAACAACATGATAGTTGGATAGCGTTATATAAATGATTGCAAAACGAAATAGAACAATAATATTCCCTAGACCATCTGGAACACGAATTAAGAAAGGTTAAAATTCTATGCTATGTTATATTCAATAAACTATGTTTAGTTATTGAATATTATTTCTCCATCTTAACCTATGCGTTTTTGTCACGGGACATGGAGTTGACAATCTAGTTATCTTTCATACTTGAAAATTAGTATATTTCAAAAATAGAAGCTTTATAAATTTAACTTATAAAGGAAGTGAACCATTATGAAAGAAATAATGAATGACTCTGAATTAGAACTTGCCAAGCGATGTTCTGGAAAGCTTTTGTTGCGAAACGAAATACCTCTCAATGATCATCAATTTCACTCCTTGTTAGCAAAAGACGTATTTATCCCCATTCCATCGATTATTTCTACGACTTTTTCAAAAATGTGTCAGCGCTGTGGAAATCAAGAAAAATCTCAATTTGCATCATTAGGTATACAACATAAACAGGTCATTTGGTATTGTCGAAACTGTATAGAAATGGGAAGAGTCGTGAAAACAGAACCTCTATATCGTTGGAATGGAAAACCATTGCAATGGAAACGCCATCCCGATGTATGTACATGGAAAGGAAAGCTTACGATAGCACAAACTAATGCAGCTGAGACAATTTGCGGAGCGGTAAAACACCAGCGAGCCTCTTTGTTAGTATGGGCGGTTTGTGGATCAGGAAAAACAGAAATGTTATTTCCTGGAATCGAGGAGGCGTTACGACAAGGTATGCGAATTTGTATCGCAACACCAAGGAACGATGTCGTCCGTGAGTTGCTGCCGCGAATTCAAGGTGCATTCGCTTCTATACCTGTACAAGCATTGTATGGACAAAGTAAGGAAAAGCGAGGAACAGCCCAAATCATTATTGCAACTACGCATCAATTGCTGCGGTTTGAACACGCATTCGATTTTATGGTAATTGATGAGCTAGATGCTTTTCCTTATCACAATGATCCCTCGTTATCATTTGCGACCGCCAGAGCATTAAAACCAACTGGAACGACAATTTATCTAACTGCTACACCACGACAACAACAGCGTAGGAAAATGCAGTTAAAGCAGCTTGACCATGTGTTCGTTCCAACCCGCTATCATGGATTTCCGCTTCCAGTACCTGTCAGGCGTATATGTTTTTTCTTACAAAGGGATTTGAAACGAGGAAATGTACCGCGAGCGTTTAAAAAATGGTTGCGTCACCGAAAAAACAAACAACGGCAATTATTAATTTTTTTGCCCACCATTACTTTAACAAAATTAATGGTCCAAGATTTAACAGAGCTGCTCCGAAGTGAAAATGTGATACAAGTATCATCAGAAATAACTTCTGTTTATGCGGCCGATCCAGATCGAGAACAAAAAGTTTCCCAATTTAGAAATAAAACGCTTAAGGCTATCGTGACAACAACAATCTTAGAACGTGGTGTAACTTTCCCCTCAGTGGATGTAGCAGTTATTCATGCCGGTCATTCTGTCTTTGATGAAGCAGCGTTAGTACAAATTTCCGGAAGGGCAGGCCGAAGTGCGGATGATCCTACTGGTGAAGTTATTTTCTTTCATGATGGTAAAACAAATTCGATGGTACGGGCAATCCGAGCCATTCAAGCAATGAATCGATTAGGAGGATTTACTTAACATGAAATGCCTCTATTGCCAGCAACTAATTGTCCTGGAACTGACTTGGAAAACACTCATTTTACCCGAACGAAAACCATTATGCAGTACTTGTGAAGAATCATTGATTATTATTAAGGGTTCTCGCTGTTTTATATGCAGTCGACCGAGTGAGAGAAACAAGTGCAAAGATTGCTTATGGTGGGAGCATTTGCCTGAACGAGATACGATTCAATTTAATTATTCTGTTTATCATTACAATAACTTTATGAAGGAAATCATTAGCAGGTGGAAATACAGAGGAGATGGTGCACTTGGTTATATTTTTCAACACGTTTTTGCTGCTAACTTTGGCAAAATTCGTTCTTCCTTACCAAAAAATATCGTTGCAGTTCCAATTCCATTAAGCGAGCCAAGACAATTAGAACGAGGTTTTAATCAAGCGGCAATGCTTGCGAAATTTCTTTCCGTTCGATCTATGGAAATATTAGAGCGTTCAACTAGCGAAAAGCAGTCTAAGAAAACAAGGAACGAAAGAATTCAATCAGTAAATCCATTTATTGTGGAAAAAGCTATTAACAAACCAGTCATTTTGGTCGATGATATATATACAACCGGTACTACATTAAGGCATGCTGGTAAAGTTCTATTGGAGCAAGGCTGTCCTTTTGTTTGCGCTTTAACACTAATTCGAGGATAACGAATGTTCATGTTATACTTAAACTTGGAATAAATGACGTTTCAACTTGATGAAAAATGATTCGATAATAGAAATATTTTGATCATCTATTTTTTGGAAGCGGGGGAATAATCATGGCAGAACTGGCAAACTGTGCACAATGTGGTAACTTATTTTTAAAAGGAACCCGAACCATTTGCAGAGCGTGCTATGAAAAAGAAGAAGAAGCATTTCAAAAGGTATATCAGTTTATGCGCCAAAGGAAAAACCGAGAAGCAACTATGACGGAAATTGTTGAGCATACAGGAGTAGAAGAGGAACTAATTATTAAATTTATTAAAGAAAAACGATTATTGCCTACAGAATTTCCGAATATCGGCTATCCTTGTAGTCATTGCGGTAAAAAAATTACTTCAGGAAATTTGTGCCAAGCTTGTCTTGAAAAGCTGCGGAAAGATTTAGAACAACATGAAGAACTGGAAGATAGGATGAATGAAAAGGAAGAGCGAGAAAAAAAACGAACCTATTATATGTTTGATGATAAAGAGCTTTAAAATTATTTTTTTATAGCCGATATAAAAAACAGAGTCAAAGTAATCGGAAAGAGCTGTAAAAGAGGTGAGACGGAAGTGAAAATTAATGGTCCAAATCAATTTAATTTTAATCCGTATAAAAAACCATATCATAAGCAAATGGATGTTAAGCAAGAAATGAAGAATGATCAGATTGAAATATCAAATCGAGCAAAGCAGTTGCAACAAGAAGAAAAACCAAGCCCTCAACGAGCTGAAAAAGTGGAGCGATTAAAAGAGGTTGTTGCCTCAGGTGAATATGAAATAAACTATGAAAAAACAGCACAAAAAATGTTGGATTTCTGGAGAGGAAAATAGGTGTAATCTTTTACTTTGGAAGGAGGTTTTTGCTTGACAGTACCGGCAATTATACATGCGTTAGAAAAACTTCTTGAACTCCATAACGGGCTACTTGAACTTTCTAGAAAAAAGACAGAGGCTGTTAAAACTGGTTCGATGGATACATTAATGACGTTAATAGCTCAAGAAAGAAAGCAAATTCGTAAAGTTGAAAAAGCGGAAACAGAGCGAATGAAGCTGGTGACAGAGTGGTTTGCAGCAAATGATTTAGCAGAAGAAGAACATACGATCACAATGTTGCTGAACAGACTGGAGACCGGACAACTGAAAACAAAATTGCTCGATATAACAACAAGGCTCACAGAAGTAGTTACTTTACTTAAACAACAAGAGGGATTAAATTATGCGCTGATTCAGCAATCGATGCAATTTGTTCAGTATTCTCTAGATCTTATAAACCCAACGATTCAATCGATTAACTATGGGAGTGCAAGTGATAAGCAAAATGAATCGGCTACACAGTCTTTATTCGATTCCAAAGCATAATAAGGAGGTAGGGCATGAGTACTTTTCACGGATTAGAGATGGCAAAACAAGCGCTTTTTGCCCAACAAGCAGCGCTATATACTACTGGGCATAATATATCTAATGCTAATACGAAAGGTTATACGAGACAACGGGTGAATTTTGAAACAATGCCACCATACCCAGCAGCTTCCCGAAATCGTCCGGAAATTCCAGGTCAAATGGGAACTGGTGTGCAAGTTGGGTCTGTTCAACGTATGCGAACGAAGTTTTTAGATTATCAATTTCGCTCTGAAAATAGCAGACAAAGTTATTGGTCCACAAAAGCAGATGCCTTAAGCAGAATGGAGACACTTTTAAATGAACCATCTAAAAGTGGACTTAGCAAAACAATTGATGAGTTCTGGAATGCATTACAGGATTTAGCCGTTAATCCCGATAATTCAGGTGCCAGATCGGTTGTAGCTCACCGAGGTTTAGCGGTTACAGAAGCTTTCAATCATTTATCCAAATCATTATCGTCGAATCGTGCTGACTTACGAAGCCAAATTGATACGACAGTTGGCGATACAAATTCTTTATTAAGACAAATAGCCAGCTTAAATGAACAGATTAGCGAACTGGAACCGCACGGTTATTTACCAAATGACTTATATGATCGAAGAGACAATTTAATTGATGAACTATCCAGTAAACTCAATATTAAAGTAACCTATTCTAAAAGTAGTGAAACTTCGCCTAATATTGCTGATGGAATTGCTACGATTGAACTTGTCAATGATGATGGAGAATCCTTTCAGCCTAGTATTATCTTAGTAGATGATGAACAAGTCAATGAATTGGCCGTTACTTATGGTAATGATGATTATTCGGCTGTTAATTCTGTTACAGTAAATGGTACAGAAGCGGATATCTTGTCTTCTAATGGAACATTAAAAGGGTTAATTGAATCGTATGGTCATGATTTTGATGGCGATGGTAATGTTATTGGTACATATACGGATATGCTCCGTGACTTAGATAAAATGGCAAATACAATAGTTGAAGAATTTAATAAAGTTCACCGAAGTGGAAAAGCACTTGATGGAACAGATGGAATCGACTTTTTTGTGTTTAAAAATGGAATGACTGGTGCTGCAGGCATTACTGTTAATCAAGAAATTATGGATAATCGTGATAAAATCGCAGCCAGTACGAATGAGACAGACGGAGAAGGAGCAAATGCAAAAGCACTTGCTGAAGTTTTTAACAATAGAAATTTAGACGGTAATCCATTAGGCAACAATACATCGATAAAAAGTTTTTTTCAATCCATAATTGGTGAGATGGGGGTAAAGGCACAAGAAGCAAATAATAGGATGGAAAACACGGCAGTACTTCGTTCGCAAGTAGAGGAAAAACGCATGTCTGTTAGCAGTGTATCGTTAGATGAAGAAATGACAAACATGATTAAATTTCAACATGCATATAATGCAGCTGCAAGAAGTATGACGACTATTGATGAGATGCTTGATCGGATTATTAATAACATGGGACTTGTTGGAAGGTAGGAGATTAGGATATGAGAATTACGCAAAACATGCTCTCAAATAATATGTTGCGCAATTTATCCAATAGTTATATGAAGCTCGATAAATATATGGAGCAATTATACACTGGTAAGAAAATAAACCGTCCATCTGATAACCCGGTTGTTGCGATGAAGGGAATCAATTATCGCAGTCAAGTAAATGAAGCAGAGCAATATTTACGTAACACAAGTGAAGGACATAATTGGATGGATAATTCAGATGCTGCTTTAGATAAAGCTACAAAGGCGATGCAAAAATTACGTGAATTGGCAGTAAAAGCGAGTAATGCTACCAATGATAGAGAAGAATATGCAAGTATTAAAAGTGAAGCAGAACAGTTAAAAGAACATTTAAAAAGTATAGCTGATACACAAGTCAATGGAAGATACCTCTTTAACGGAACAGATACAACCAATTCTCCGTTTGATAAAAATGGTAACTTTTCGCCTAATACTAACCCGGTGCATATCCCGGTGGCAGCTGGTATTGATTTGCAAGTTAATGTTAATGGAGAATCTGTATTTGGCAATGGCTTTTTTGATACGATTGACTCTTTTATTCAAAAACTGGAAAACTCAGATGTAGACGGAATTGGAGAGAGTATTGGTGAAAGTATCGGTGAAATCGAGACAGCGATCAATCAAATTATTGATTCCAGAGCAGACTTGGGAGCAAGAATGAATCGGTTGGAGCTCATTGAAAATCGACTCAGTGAACAAAAAAATATTGCTACTAAAACAATGTCTGATAATGAAGATGTTAACTATGCAGAAGCGATTACCAATTTAATTACTCAGGAAAGTTTGCATCGAGCAGCAATGGCCACAGGCTCACGAATTATTCAGCCCACGCTCATTGATTTTCTGAGATAGCCGAAGACCCTGTCCCGTTTGGGTGACAGGGTTTTGTCCATAAGAAAGGGAGCTGTTTAACGATGAAAATGCCACAACTCCGAATGCAATCACAAATGGCGCAAATTGAGATTCAGCAAACTCCTGGCAAGCAGGTGATCCGTCAGCCAAAAGCAGATATATCGATTCAGCAACCAAAACCGGAAATAAGGATGCGAACCACACCGTCAAGACTAACAATTGACCAAACAAAAGCTTTTGAAGATATGAATTTAATGAATATTTTAAAACGTAATGAAAAATTTGCTCAGGAGGGAAAACAGGCTGTCTTAGACGGAATAGCCCGACGAGCACAACAAGGGACAGAATTAATGAAAATTGAACATAAAGGAAAACCGGCGATTACACAAGCAGTACAAAATGCTTTTCCGCCGATGAAAAGATTAGGTATTACCTTTATTCCATCTCCTTTTTCGGTAAAAACGAGCTACCAGCCTTCACAACTGCAAATTGATGTAAAAACTCATCGACCAATTACTAAAGCAAGACCGAAGCAAGTAGAGCATGATTATGAAAAAGGTGAGGTAAACATTCGGATGAAGCAATATCAACATCTTACCATTGAAGTTGCTTATCCAGATGAGGAAGCACAGAACGTTTAATTTAAGTTTGCTGTAAGGTTATTACGAAGGCCTTAAGGAAGGAGATTCTATATGCTACTCGGAACAAAATATTTTGGTGAAATAGATGTAACACCTACAAATATGATTCATTTTCCAACCGGTATCTTGGGATTCCCGCAAGAGACGGAATTTGTTCTACTCGATTTTCCCGACAATCCATTATTTCAAATTTTACAATCCATTAAAAGGAAAGAGATTGCGTTTATCGTTGTTAACCCATACCAATTGTATGGGGATTATACATTTAAACTGGATGATGGAATTGTAAAAGCATTAGAGCTATCGGATGAAACAGAAATTGTTGTGCTTTCTATTGTCACATTGAAGCAGCCGTTTGACACTAGCACGATGAATCTGCAAGCGCCCATTATTATCAATGCTAATAAACAACAAGGAAAGCAATTTGTTATTAATTCAGATAAATATTCAACAAGAGTTTCAATAACTGCATTGAACTCTCCAAGTGGGAAAGGGGAATAAGGAATGCTTGTATTAACGAGAAAACGAAATGAATCCATTCAGCTTGGAGAGGATATTGAAGTTAAAGTGCTTGCTATTGAAGGCGATCAAGTGAAAATTGGCATTAGCGCTCCTGCTTCAATGGATATTTATCGAAAAGAGCTCTATTTAGAGATAAAACATGAAAATAATCAGGCAGCCAAGATTCCAAATGGATTCATTGATATGTTAAAACAAAAATAACTTCTGTTTTTATCGGAAAGAGATCTCTATCGAGCAATCGATTGAAGAAAAATTTTATTCTGAATCTAAGTGTTACAAGACTGCCGTTTTAAGAGTTATAGATAAGAAGTCTTAGCGGGACTAAATATCCTATTCGTTCAGGGAGACAGGGCAAGAAAAAACATTGCAAGCGACTTATCGTATTTCTCAAGAATGCCCCAGAAATGTTAGCCTTTGTTCCACTATAGGAAATTATAAAACTTTAGGCTTTTTCTAACAGCAAGGAGAAAGTTGCTCTTAGAATGAAGTTTACTTTTAGGAATTGCATCGTTTAATAAAATCACTAGTTTACTTCAACCTTTTTATTTATATACCGATATAAAAATAAAAAGGTTGTGAAGTAAGATGGATATGCGGTTAGAGCAAATAGGAACGGGGGTACCTGTTAAGCTTCGAAATCAACATAATAGCGGAACAGTCGATGCGAAACTTAATCATGAACAGACGAATGAAGATAAAAAATTTAGCTTAGGGATGACAAAAAATAATATTAAAACGGCGGTCACCAAGCTAAATGAATTTATCGAACCGCTCAGAACAGATTTGCAATTTACCTATCATGAAAAACTGGGCGAATATTATGTAAAGGTGATTAATCCGTTAACAAAGGAAGTAATTAAAGAAATTCCTCCGAAAAAAATGCTGGATATGTATGCAGATATGGCAGAATTTATGGGGATTTTAATTGACGAAAAAATTTAGAAGGCTAATTTTGATAAAGGGGAGAGCATAATGGTAATGCGAGTCGGCGTTGGTTTAGCTAGTGGTATGGAACTTGAAAAGATGGTAGAGAAATTAATATCGGCAGAACGAATTCCATTAGATAAAATGGAACAGGATCGAACAAAACTTGAATGGAAACGCGATGCCTTTCGAAAAATTAACACTAAGCTTAGCGAATTGGATAATCTAATTCGGAATGAGATGAAATATAGCACAACCTATAATTCAAAGATCGTCAGCTCATCCCTTGAGGATGCAGTTACAGCAACAGCAACTACAGCAACATCCAATGGAACATATCAGGTAAGAGTGGATCAATTAGCAAGCTCGGCAATTAATGTAAGTAAAAACCCGATTGATATTGATCCGACTCAACCGTTAACAGCTGGTGAAGTAATCGCTTTTAGTACAGTAAATAAAGAAGGAAAAGAAGAGAAATATACGTATACCATCCAAGCGGGCGATACACTGAACACAGTTATGGAAAAAATTTCCAAAGATGATAATAATGTGCGTATGTTTTATGATGAGGCGAGTAAAAAAGTAATTATGGAAACAACACGAACCGGTAACTTTAATGAAAATGGAAGCGAAATTATATTTGCAGACACTTCATTTTTAGCTACAACTCTGAAGATGGATATGGCTAATGAAAAAGGTGGGAATAATGCCAAGTTTGAATATAATAATAGTGGAATTATTATGGAATCAAAAACAAATTCCTATACGATAAATGGTATTAACTTACAATTTAAAAATACTACCAATGGTAAAAACGCCAGTTTAACGATTGACAATGATGTAGAAGCTGCTTATGAAAAGATTAAGAATTTCGTGGATAAATATAATGAGGTTGTGGAGGCATTTAATTCTCCGCAGTTTGAGAGAATTTATCGAGATTATCAACCATTGACCGATAAACAAAAGGAAGAAATGTCGGATAAACAAATTGAACTATGGGAAGAACGTGCTAAAAGTGGTTTATTACGTGGTGAACCTGTTATCACTAATGGGCTTTATAGTTTACGGCAAAGCTGGTATCAAAAAGTGGAAACTGGTGGAGAATATACGTCACTGACACAGTTAGGTATTAGTACATCACCTAATTATTTAGATGGCGGAAAGTTAATTATAGAAGATCCGGATAAACTAAAGGATGCACTTCGCGATAATCCGGAAGAAGTACGAAAGTTATTTTACAACAGGGAAGAGGGTGAATCTCGGGGACTTATCAACAGGCTCGAGGATTCGGTTAATAGGACGATGCAGCAAATTGGGGATAAAGCTGGAAAAGCCACAACTCTTTCATTAGATAGTTATACTTTAGGGAAGCAAATGAAGGAGTTAGATGAGCGTATCGAAGCGTATGAGAATCGGATTGAGCGAGTGGAAAAACGGTATTGGGCTCAATTTACAGCAATGGAGAAGGCAATTTCACAAATGAATCAGCAATCGATGATGTTATTATCTCAATTTGGCGGTGGCATGTAAAAATGGACAAGGAGTGAATAAAATGTCACGGAATAAGCAGCAGCAAGCATATCAAAATACGGCAGTAAATACTGCATCAAGTTCAGAACTGACATTAATGCTGTATAATGGCTGCATCAAGTTTATTAAGCAAGCAATAAAGGATATTGAGGCGAATGACTTTGAAGCAAAAAATACGAATATCCAAAAAGCACAAAACATTATTCGCGAATTAATGATCACGTTAAATCCTCAAGTTGCTATCTCGGAACAAATTATGACACTTTATGAATATATGCTTCACCGCTTAAGAGAAGCAAATATGCATAATGACAACAAAGTGTTGGAGGAAGTGTTAGACTTTACTGTGGAATTTCGCGATACATGGAAACAGGTAATATTGGAAACGAGAAAGAAACAATATGCTAAGGGTGTACATGTTTAATGAATCGCTTAATCCCATTATTGGAACTTACAGAGAAGTTGCATGATATTCTAATGCAGAAGATGGAGCCTAAAAATCGTGATGTACTAATTTCACAGGTCAATAAGTTAATTAAGGAACGAGGTTTTCAACTGGATAAGCTAACCCCTCCCTACTCAGAGGAAGAAAAAACAACTGGGCAAACGATTATTCAATTAAACCAAGTTATTGAACGAGAAATGTTAGCGTTGTTTAATGATTTAAAATCTGAGATGAAGCAAGTGAAAAAGCAGAAACACTCCAATCGTAAATATCGTAATCCTTATGCGACAATGCAAGCAAGCGACGGTATATTTTTAGATCGGAAAAATTAAACACCGCATTTCTAGCACTCTAGAAATGCGGTGTTATTTTTTATACTATAAGAAAGTATAAAATTTTTTAGGGTTTATCGTATAAGAAAAACTACAGCTTTCGCTAAAGACTTGGCGATAAGCCAAGTTTTTTTAAGAGAACAATATCCGTTTTTAATTTGCGGATAATTTTTTGAGAGAAGTAGTTTCGTTGCTAGTTTAAGCGCTCAAGTTGAGCAAATTTCGAACTTTTTCCTACGATAAGTCAACATCGGCTCGAATCTAAAGGAAGGCCGATTAAAAGTGAGCTTTCCGCTCAGAACGGCATCGGCATCCCCCTGTTTTAGAGGCATGTTTTCTTTATCTCGTCAGAAGTTCCCCAGTTTGTACGGCGCTAACCGAGTGCTTCTGGCATTTGTTATTTTTGACTAGGAAATGAACCTAGTTCAACCCGGATAGGCGCTGGAACTCTGGTAAGGGCGTGAAGGGACTTGGAGTTGCTAGTTGTTGGCACTTGGATATGGGTATATGGTAAACAAAAATTATCTATAATTAACAACTAACAAATCACCAACGCGAGAAACCTTGCTGCTAACAATATGTCTCGTAATGACAATGCATGTCTACATTCCTTTTTCACAATTCCTAACTAACTGTACATCGTATTTCTGCAAATAACCACAGCCTAAGATTTGTTTAAAAATATGTAAATATCATGTAAATGGTTGAAATCTATGTACAACAAGTGATACATACCGATTATCTAACAGAGAATTTACATTTTTATAGTTTTAACAGGAAATTCGTCGGGAAACATTGTATAATATAGGTATAAGGTGAAAGGAGGACACTTGTATGAAATTTAACATTCGTGGTGAAAATGTTGAGGTGACAGGGGCTATACGTGACTACGTAGAGAAAAAAATTGGAAAACTAGAAAGGTATTTTGATACTCCACCAACCTCAGAGGTACATGTTAATCTAAGTGTCTATAATGATGAACAGAGAATTGAAGTCACGATTCCGATGACTAATTTATTACTACGCGGTGAGGTGGAGCATACAGACCTTTATGCTGCGATTGACTTAGTTGTTGATAAACTTGAAAGACAAATTAGAAAACATAAAACGAAAGTGAATAGAAAGTTCAGGCAGAAAGGTTCGCCAAAACATGTCTTTGCAGAATTAGAAAAGGATGCTTTAAATAAGGAAGAAGAGTCTTCTGAAATAGAAATCGTTCGTACAAAAAGGTTTGATTTAAAGCCGATGGATTCAGAAGAAGCGATTCTGCAAATGGATATGCTCGGTCATTCCTTTTTTGTATTTGAAAACGCATCTAATGGTGAAACAAATGTTGTATACCGACGGAACGACGGAAAATACGGCTTAATTGAACCAAATGCATAAAGCGATTACATGTATAAAAAGACAGTCTATGGACTGTCTTTTTATGTTATCCTAGCAAGTTAGTGAAAGTCCTACCTGAGTAAGCGGCAAGACGTTTGATAGTTGATAGGAGACTGGAGAAGAAATTCTAAGGTTTGAGCCCTGTGCAGAGTAACTCTCTTGCTGATGAGAGAAAACCTCACGTATAGTTGGAGAAGGGGGAACAGGAAAAGGATTACCCCCAGAGCTCTGGTCTAGTAAGGTGAAAACCCTGAAACCCGAGGGTGAGAAGTCAATATACAATTCCTGTTTTTTATTCTATTGCAAAAATGTCGAGATTTGACGATGATAACTCTAAAATTAAAAAATAGCAGTAAATAATTTCGTATTTAGTAAATAAAAACACCTTATTGTTCGTTACGATCTTATAAATTTTTAAAAATATTGTCGAACACATGCCTAAAATTGAAAAATGGCAATTAGCTAATCAAGTCTTTACATGATATAACTAATATCGAGTGAGGAGGTGGCAAATTGCATAGAAATGAATCGATTTATTTAAACCGATTAAGTAGAAAAATAGATCAACATGAGAAGGCAATTGCACAGCTTGCAGAAATTGTTGGGGTGTTAAATCAAAAGCTCGCTTTATTAAGAAAAAGCGGTAAGCATTAGCAGGATTTTCTGTTAGTCAATTCTTATAATGACGACTTTTAACACGAATCTTTTGAAAATTTCAATTAAAGTCAAATCATCATAACTATTTCCTCGCTTTATACAAACTTCCTAACTTATCCTCAAAGTTCCCTCTGATGAAAAAAGAGCGGTTCATCCCCTGACCGTTCTTTTTTCTACGTTTCTGAAAAATTATAAATAAGTGTTTTATACTATAGGAAAGGATAAAACTTTAGGCTTTATCCCGCATGTAAGGTGCCGTAAGACTCCCACTTCAAAATCTTGAGTTGATACAAAAGGTCTAAGTGGGAGAAAACGGCACCTAAATGCCCGATTCGTTCAACTAACATCCAGTAGGAGATGGAAGAAAACTCCTACTGAATGAAGGTTCATTTTATTTAATAGTTATGCGAATTAGCTTCTTATATGAAATAGCAGATATCAGCATAGAAATTAATTCAACTTATTCACTATAAAGAAAATAGTTTTTATCCAAAGATGTACCCACCATTTTTGCTTTTAAAATGTAGACAAGAAGAGGAAGGCTAATTGGAAGTTGTCATCTTTATTTAGAAAGTGTTATGATTAATAATGGCTGATAATAACAAAAAATAAAACATACCGTTTAAAAGGAAAAGCTTTTTATTATAGAAAAGAGTGAATGTTAATGCAGTACATGAAATATGTGAGGGCAACTTATCTTAGCATGACTTTTCCCTTTTACAACGGTAACTCTTTTAGGTTTTGTGATAAAAACGTAAAATGAAAGGATTAGCTGCTCGAAAAAATGAGTACACATAAACGTAATAATTTATTTTACTATAGGAAAGTTTAAAATTTTAGGTTTATCCCGCATGTAAGGTGCCGTAAGATTCCCACTTCAAGATCCTTTAGTTTGATACAAAGAGTCAAGTGGGAGAAAACCCGATTGGTTCAAGGGCCTTTAGGTCCTACCCTTGTGGTACGAACATTCAGTAGGAGAAGGAAGAAAACTCCTACTGAATGAAGTTTCACTTTATAGTATAAGAAAAACTACAGCTTTCGCTAAAGACTTGGCGACAAGCCCGGTTTTTCTAATTGATAAATGTAGAGGTGCATGAATAATGGCTGGAATATTACAGAAAATTTTTGGCGATGGTAATCAACGACAATTGAAACGATTGCAGAAGATCGTTGATAATATTGAAGCATTAGAGTCGGAATATGAAAAACTCCCTGATCAAGAACTACAAAACAAAACAGAAGAATTTAAAACAAGATACGAAGATGGCGAATCACTTGATGATCTGCTTGTTGAAGCTTATGCAGTTGTTCGTGAAGGATCTAAGCGTGTATTAGGTATGCGTCCCTTCCAAACGCAGTTAATGGGAGCAATTGCTCTTCATGAAGGTAATATTGCAGAAATGAAAACTGGTGAAGGGAAAACATTAGCATCCACTATGCCTGCTTATTTAAATGCAATTTCTGGAAAAGGAGTTCATATTATAACTGTTAACGATTATTTGGCTAGCCGTGATGCTAAAGAAATGGGTGTTCTCTATGAATTTCTTGGATTAACAGTCGGTCTTAATGGTAATGGGTTGTCAAAGGAAGAAAAGCGTGAAGCATATCAATGCGATATTACGTATGGGACGAATAATGAGTTTGGTTTTGACTATTTACGAGATAATATGGTTCTATATAAGGAACAAATGGTACAGCGTTCTCTAAACTTTGCCATTATCGATGAGGTGGATTCCATTTTAATTGATGAGGCGAGAACACCATTAATTATTTCCGGATCTGCTAAAAAATCAGCTAATTTATATCAGCAAGCAAACGCCTTTGTAAATACACTCTCGAAAGATGATTACTCCTATGATGAAAAGACAAAAGGAGTACAGCTTACCGAAGAAGGAATTAACAAGGCTGAACGTTATTTTGCTGTTGAAAACTTGTTCGATTTAAAGCATGTTTCGTTAACACACCATATAAATCAAGCACTAAAAGCACATGTTTCGATGCATCGGGATGATGACTATGTCGTGGAAGATGGTGAAGTAATTATTGTCGACCAATTTACAGGTCGTTTAATGAAAGGACGTCGATATAGCGATGGACTACATCAAGCTATCGAAGCAAAAGAGGGACTGCAAATTCAAAATGAAAGTATGACATTAGCCTCCATTACTTTTCAAAACTTCTTCCGTATGTATAACAAGCTTGCTGGGATGACCGGTACTGCGAAAACGGAGGAAGAGGAGTTTAGGAATATATATAATATGGATGTTATTGCAATTCCAACGAACAAACCAGTTATTCGAGAAGACAAGCCCGATTTAATATATAAAACAATGGAAGGCAAATTTAAAGCAGTCATTGAAGAGATTAAACGGAGACATGAAACCGGGCAGCCTGTACTAGTTGGTACAGTTGCTGTTGAGACATCTGAGTTGATTTCTAAAATGTTAAAAAGAGCCGGCATCAAGCATGAAGTACTGAATGCGAAAAACCATTTTCGTGAGGCAGAGATTATAGAGAATGCTGGTCAACGCGGTTCAGTAACCATCGCTACAAATATGGCCGGACGTGGTACTGATATTAAACTAGGAGAAGGTGTTGTTGAACTAGGTGGACTTGCTGTTATTGGCACGGAGCGTCATGAATCACGAAGAATTGACAATCAGTTGCGAGGTCGTTCAGGTCGACAAGGAGATCCTGGAGTGTCTCAATTTTATTTGTCCATGGAAGATGAATTAATGCGTCGATTTGGTTCGGATAACTTACGCTCTATGATGGATCGTTTAGGAATGGATGATTCTCAGCCGATTGAAAGTAAGATGGTTTCCCGTGCTGTGGAATCTGCCCAAAAGCGTGTAGAAGGAAATAACTTTGACGCACGTAAAACGGTTCTTGCCTATGATGATGTATTACGAGAACAGCGTGAAATTATTTATAAGCAGCGCTTTGAAGTCATTGAAGCTGATGATGAGCTTCGAGAAATTGTTGAAAATATGATTTTATCTACAGTGGAGCGAGTTGTTACTGCTCATACACAAGATGATGACGAGGACAATTGGGATTATCCGTCCATCGTTGAATTCGTTCAAGGAAATTTGTTGAATGCAGATCAAGTTACAGAAGATGATCTGAAGGGCAAAGATCAAGAAGAAATTATCGAGTGGATTATGGACAAAGTAAAAGCTCGCTACGATGAAAAAGAACAAGAGCTAACAAAAGAACAGATGCGTGAATTTGAAAAGGTTATTGTGTTACGTACGGTTGATACGAAATGGATGGATCATATTGACCAGATGGATCAGCTTCGCCAAGGTATCCATTTGCGAGCATATGGACAAAACGATCCGCTTCGTGAATATCAGTTAGAAGGCTTTGCAATGTTCGAGGAAATGATTAAGAGCATTGAAGAAGAAGTTTCCAAATATATTATGAAAGCAGAAATCCGCGATAATTTACAGCGACAAGAAGTTGTTAAAAATACACAAGCTATTTCTGGTGGACAAGAAGAGAAAAAGAAAACACGCAAACCATTTGTAAAAAAACAAGATATCGGTAGAAATGATCCTTGCCCATGTGGAAGTGGGAAAAAATATAAAAATTGTCACGGTAGATAATAAGTAAAAGCACTCCCATTTTTTGGATGGGGAGTGCTTTCCTTCCGCTTTCTGATAAAATGCACATGGGTTTAACAAAATAAAAATCAGTAGACAATGTTTGAGGTGATTGCATTGGAATTAGTTGAAATTAAAAATGAATTAGATAAGATGCGTAATCGAATTAATGATTTTAGGGGGTCTCTTTGACTTAGAAGCCAAAACAGCCCGGATTAAGGAATTAGAACTGCAAATGACTGCTCCTGGTTTTTGGGATGACCAAGATAAAGCACAACAGATTATTAATGAAGTAAACCATTTAAAAGAGTATGTGAACAGCTTTTCTGAACTAGAGACAGAGCATGATAATTTAGTAGTTTCTTATGAGCTTGTGAAGGAAGAAAATGATCAGGAATTATTTGACGAATTAATTGAAGAACTTCAGCAATTACGAAAAAAACTGAATGATTTTGAATTACAAATTTTATTAAGCGAACCGTATGATCAGAATAATGCAATTTTGGAGCTTCATCCAGGAGCTGGTGGTACGGAGTCTCAGGATTGGGGCAGCATGTTATTAAGAATGTATCAGCGCTGGGCAGAGAAGAAAAATTTCCAAGTAGAGACAATCCACTATTTAGCTGGTGATGAAGCTGGAATAAAGAGTGTAACATTGCTTATTAAAGGACATAATGCGTATGGTTATTTGAAAGCAGAAAAAGGTGTCCATCGATTGGTTCGCATATCGCCATTCGATTCTTCCGGAAGACGTCATACATCATTTGTCTCTTGTGATGTTACCCCTGAATTTAACGATGATGTGGACATTGAAGTAAAACCAGAGGATATTAAAATCGATACGTATCGGGCTAGCGGAGCAGGTGGTCAACACGTAAATACCACAGATTCTGCTGTTCGAATTACCCATATTCCGACCAATATTATAGTGACATGTCAGAATGAACGTTCACAAATAAAAAACCGCGAATCAGCCATGAAAATGTTAAAGTCAAAATTATACCAACTAGAAATTGAAAAACAACGGCAAGAGTTAGCCGAGATTCGTGGTGAACAGAAAGAAATCGGCTGGGGCAGCCAAATTCGTTCTTACGTATTCCATCCATATTCGATGGTAAAGGATCATCGTACCAATTTAGAAATTGGTAATACACAATCCGTAATGGATGGTGATATTGACCCATTTATCGATGCTTACTTACGTCAGCAAGTAAATTAAAATGGAGGATAGATCTCCACTTTATGTCTAACGTGGTTCTCCTTCTAAAAAATCATTGAAAATGTATATCTCGGTAACAAAAGGTATGTTTGTAATGAATATAAATTATTTCATAAATTAGTCATAATTAGCTTCTGACATTGATATGACTGCTTCAGCCATCAACCAGTAGCAATATTTGGTAACTGAAAGAGTTTTAAAAGCTATAGAATCAGTTATAATAGAGTTGATGAACTATTAATCAATTTTCTGTTAGGGGGATGAAGCTATGAAAAAGTGGCTATTAGCAATGCTTTTTGGCTCGACATTAGTGCTAGGTGCATGTGGGGGCGGCAATGATGACGATGCATCAAAAGAGCCAGCTGATAAAGGAGATGCTAATACGGAAGAATCTGCTGAAAAAGAAGGCGGTGCTGTAGATACTGCTTCTGCTGAAAAAGTGTATGAAAGTAACTGTGCAAGCTGTCACGGCGCAGATTTATCTGGAGCGAATGGTCCAGATTTAACGAAGGTTGGTTCAAAGCTTTCTTCTGATGAAATTGCTGACATTATTGAAAACGGCCAAGGAAGTATGCCTCCAGGTATGGCAGAAGGTGACGACGTTCAGCTACTTGCAAGCTGGTTGGCTGAAAAGAAATAATTGTAAATGAAAACAAAACCTGCTTGATGGTTGTGAAATCATGAAGCAGGTTTTTTTATACTATAGAAAACTAAAAAACTTTAGTAAATTTATTTGAAAATTCGTATATTTGAATAATGGGAATAGGTAAATATACCCTTGACATTACTAAATATAACAAAGTATTACGTAAAACACCGACTTTTGAAATGTAAATGTAATAATTTTATGTCTAAAAATCGTGGCGAAAGATGTTATAATAGGGTTTGAAACTAATAAGGTTAATTATATTAATAGAAACTACAACGAAGAATCAACAACTAATAGATAAAGGTGATTTTACGATGATACAGATGAAAGATGTACATAAAGTATATGATAACGGTGTTACGGCATTAAGTGGCATAAACATAGATATTAAACGCGGTGAATTTGTTTACATAGTTGGACCAAGCGGTGCAGGAAAATCTACTTTTATCAGGTTGATATTTAGAGAAGTAAAACCAACGCAAGGGACTATTTATGTGAACTCTGTAAATATTAATGAGCTAAAAGAAAAGAAAGTTCCGTTTCTTCGCAGGGATGTCGGAGTTGTTTATCAGGATTTTAAACTATTGCCTAAACTAACAGTCTATGAAAATGTTGCGTTTGCAATGGAAGTTATTGAGTCCCCACCGACTATTATTCGAACTAGAGTGATGGAGGTTCTGGATCAAGTAGGTCTAAAACATAAGGCGAGATCGTTTCCTGATGAATTGTCCGGTGGAGAACAGCAACGTGTATCTATTGCCAGAGCGATTGTTAATCATCCAAAGATTGTAATTGCTGATGAGCCAACAGGAAATCTAGACCCAGAAACGTCATGGGGGATTATGAGAATATTGCAAGAAATAAATGATAGAGGTACAACGGTTATTATGGCAACACATAGTAAAGAAATTGTTAATACATTTAAAAACCGAGTAGTCGCAATAGAGGGCGGAGTAATTGTTAGAGATGAACAACGAGGTGATTACGGCTATGAAGTTTAGAACATTAGTGCGTCATTTACGCGAAGGAATTAAAAGTATTGGCCGTAATGGCTGGATGACAGTAGCTTCTATAGGTGCTGTTACAACAACATTGATTTTAGTAGCTGTTTTTTTGGCGGTAATGCTTAATTTGAATCAAATGGCTGACAATATTGAAAATGATGTTCAAATCGATGTAATGATTGAACCAACCGCTGGGCAAGAAGATATTCAAAATTTGGGAAAAGCGATTCAGCAAATTGCTGGGGTAGAATCGGCGGTGTTCTCTTCTAAAGACGATGAGTTGAAAAAATTAATTAACAGCATGGGCGAAGATGGAGAAGCCTGGGAAATGTTTGAACAGGATAACCCGTTAAATCACGTATATATTGTCAAAACCAATGACCCTAAAGACACTGTTGCCGTAGCGAAGAAGCTTGAGGGAATGGATAATGTCCAGAAGGTTGTTTACGGTCAAGGGGTCGTGGAAAGGCTGTTTGAATTTAATAAATATGCAAGAACGGTTGGGCTAGTTTTAATTATAGGATTAATATTTACAGCCATTTTCCTGATTTCTAACACGATAAAAATAACGATTATGGCTCGTAGTAAAGAAATTGGCATTATGAAACTAGTAGGAGCGACCAATGGCTTTATTCGATGGCCATTTTTGGTGGAAGGCCTCCTTCTCGGTGTACTGGGGTCGATTATACCGATCCTCGTAGTCCTGACCGGATATTACTATTTGGAAAATGTCGTTAGTAAGCAAATACGTTATAAATTTGTCGAATTCTTGCCTTATACTCCGTTTGCATTTCAGCTCTCGCTAATTATATTAGCAATTGGAGCAGTTATTGGTGTTTGGGGAAGTGTGATGAGTGTTCGTAAATACTTAAAGGTATGAGTTGTTTCCTGCGAACACATAAAAACTTCGCTATTTGAGGTTAAGTTGTTAATCAAAAAAAATGAGTAGAGATGGCTAACCTCTCTACTCATAAAAATAGATTTATATAACAAGAGGAAGGGGAAGGAATATAATGAAAAAGTTTCCAGTATTATTATCAACTATGTTAGCAGCTTCTACGATAACTTTATCTACGACTTCTATATCCGCTGAGACAACGAATGACCTCAATAAGAAGATTAATGAGCTCGAACAGCAACAAAAAGAGCTGGAAAATAAAAGAAGTAATCTTCAAGGTGACTCTGATAAAACAGATAAAAAAATTAAAGCTAATCTCAATGAGCAAAACTCTGTAGAAACGGATATGAATTCGCTAGATAAAGAGCTTGAAACTACGTTGGAAGAAATTAAAACGAAAGAATCCAAGATTGATGAAACAAATAAACAAATGGAACAATTAACAGCTCAAATCGAAAAATTAAAAAATGAAATAGTTGTTTTACAGGAACGGATAAAAAAACGCGAAGCAATGTTAAAAGATCGGTTGCGTAATATTCAAGAGAACGGCGGAGAAATGAAATACATAGAAGTAATTTTAGGATCGAAAAGCTTTGGAGATTTCATCAGTCGTTCCACGGCTGTAAATACAATTATGGATCAAGATAAATCAATTATGGAACAGCATACGGCAGATAAGGTTGCCGTAGAAAAAAATAAAGTAGACGTAGAGAACAAAAAAGGTGAAGTTGAGCAGAAAAAGCGCTCATTACAAGGGCAAAAACAAGAACTAGTTGCATTAAAAGGAAAATTAAGTGACCAGTTGTCAGAAAAAGAAACATTGATGGCTAGTCTACAAGATGAACAAAAAGAATTAGAACAATACAAAGTAAGTGTTGAAAAAGAGCAGGAAATTCTAGCTAACCAAGCTGCTGCAGCTGAAAAAGCAAAACAACTTGCGCAAGCGCAAAAAAGTGAATTAGAACAATTAGCAAAACAAAAAGCAGAGCAGCAACAAACGAAGCGATCAAGTGGTGCAGCAAAATCATCAGGTGGAAGCTCATCATCCAACGGCGGATCATCATCTTCCGCTGGTTCAAGTCCGAGTGTTTCAGCGCCTGATTCCAGTTCAACACCTTCAAAGACTGGTTCAGGCCTGAGTTACCCAGTTTCAGCTGGTATTACTTCTGGTTATGGTCATCGCTGGGGAGAATTGCATGCAGGGATTGACTTTGGTGTGCCAATTGGAACGCCAGTACGAACTGCAGCCCCGGGTGTTGTCATTCAAACAAATACAGATGGACAACCTGGTATGTCTGGATATGGCAATGTTGTATTAGTTTCCCACTATATTAATGGAACTTCTTATACAACACTGTATGCTCACTTAGATAGTATTAATGTAAGCCAGGGGCAGACAGTGAGCGCTGGTCAAGTTATTGGCAGCTCTGGTAATACCGGTCAATCTACTGGTCCACATTTGCATTTTGAAGTACATCGCGGTGGCTGGAATGCAGCAAAAAGTAATTCTATTGACCCTTTAAGTATGTTGAACTAAATGAATAATAAGAAAAACATCAAGTCAAATTCAATTTGACTTGATGTTTTTTCTATAGGAACCTGTATAATTATATAATAAGGTAAGTAAAAATTATAGTCATAAATAAATGTTCGTGTTATGCTTTTCTTATGCGTTTCAAAAGTTAAACGAACTTTTTTAGCTTTAACTGGGGAATCGTGTTACAGTGATATATATTAAATATTGGCTTTCTAAAAGATTTTATATAACGTTGATTACGGAAGTTTCATTTTCTGAGTAATCTATGAGGTAAGTAAGGAAGTCGGTTATGTTCTGGAAGTTAAAAGCTTTTTTAAAATTGTTCTGTACGGATCGTGAAAGTTCTAGTGTCAATCAAGTTGCAAATGGAATGTGTCGATAATTAAGAATAACTGTTACATTTTTATGATAGGCTACATGAACTAGTAGATGTGGATCACGAATTAAAATGTTAAAATAGTTGAGGTGAAATAATGAAATTAAGAAAGCTACATATTGCATTACTTCTTATCGTAGCGTTAGTACTTGGTCTGGTTGGTGGATATGTTGGAGTGAAGTTAGCACAGACAAAAACACCACAAATGAAACAATCTGCCAGTCTGGTTGAGGAAACAAATGATTCTGATACGAATCGTTCAACAAATGTAGAGAAAATAGATCAAGCGTTTCAATTAATTAAAGAAAATTACTTGGAAGATGTAGAAGATAAGCAATTGATAGAAGGAGCCATTCAGGGAATGCTTGCTACGTTAAAAGATCCATATAGCGCTTATATGGATGCGGAAACAATGAAACAGTTCAACGAACAAATCGAGTCTTCCTTTGAAGGGATTGGCGCCGAAATTAACAAAATAGACGATGTATTAACGATTGTTGCACCAATAAAAGACTCACCAGCAGAAAAATCAGGTTTGCGACCAAATGACCAAGTTCTCGAAGTGGATGGTAAAAGCATTGAAGGATTAAGTCAAAATGAAGCAGTAGCTAAAATTCGTGGAGAAAAAGGTTCTAAAGTAAAGCTGAAAATACGTCGTCCGGGAGTTAAAGACACTTTTAATGTAACTATTGTAAGAGATACGATTCCGCTTGAAACTGTTTATAGTAAAACAGAAACGATCAATGGCAAAAAAACAGGCATACTAGAAGTTACTAACTTCTCTGAACATACTGCTGAAGAATTTAATGAACAGCTGCAAACGATGGAAAAGGATGGAATTGAAGGCTTGGTTATCGATGTTCGGGGCAATCCAGGTGGACTACTAAATGTAGTAGAAGATATGTTAAAACAATTTGTTCCAAAAGACATGCCTTATTTGCAAGTAGAGGATCAAGACGGTAAAAAGACTCCATATTATTCAGACTTGAAAAAGAAAAAAGAATATCCGATTAGTGTTATTATTGATGAAGGAAGTGCTTCTGCTTCGGAAATTTTAGCAGTCGCATTGAAAGAAATGGATTATGACATTGTTGGACAGCCGAGCTTTGGAAAAGGAACGATTCAACAAGCTGTACCATTAGGCGACGACAGCACTATCAAATTAACACTGTTTAAATGGCTCTCACCTAAGGGAAATTGGATCCACGAAAAAGGTGTGAAGCCGACAGTAGAAGTAAAACAGCCTGAATATTATTATACAAGTCCGGTTCAAATTGAGGAACCATTGACGGAAGATCAAACTGACGATAAAATAAAAAATATACAAATTATGTTAGAGGGCTTAGATTACAAGACCGGTAGAACAGATGGCTATTTTAATTCACAAACCAAAGAAGCTGTAAAGCAGTTTCAAACAGATAATGGCTTAACAGCTACTGGCAAGATTGATGAAAAAACAGCAAAGTCAATTGAGACGAAGATCATCGATAGGATTCGAAATGGTAAAGATGATCAACAACTGGAAAAAGCGTTAAAGGAACTATACCGTTAAATAAAAGAAAAGATGATAAATGTTGGTTGTAATCCGCGGGTAATTATCTCGCGGATTTTTCCCGAATAGGTTTAAGACAAGCCAGCAGCAATTCAGATTTCGGATAAGAAAGATGTAATGATACATTAGAACAATAGCGTAGGCGTTCGTTTAGCGATATACATACTGGAGAACTTAAAGTAAAACTTTATTTAAGGAATGCTCTTGTCCTTGAAAAACTGTGAAGTTTCGCTTCTGTAGTCTTGCTTGTCTTGAAAAATTGCGAAGTATCGCTGTCGTAGTTGTCTCTTATCCTTGAAAAAGGAGAGCACTTTTTCTGCATGCGGTGTATAGTTGTCATAGCAACTCTGTCCTGTCGACCAAAACGAATCGGAGTTTAGGGGCCGTTTCTTCCCTAAATTCACAACATAATAAGCTTTTTTGCAAATGTGAGAAATATGCCTCTAAACAGGGATATGCCGACTCCTGAGCGGCAAGAACACTTTTAGTTGGCCTTCCTTTAGATTAGAGCCGATGTTGACTTATCGTAGCGTAGGAAGAAAATCGAATTTTGTTAGTTGTTGAGCTCATAAGCGAGGCGAAGCTATTTTAAAAAAACATTCGCCATTGAAGAATCGGATCTAGTTTCCTAAATGGAAATAAAATTGCACTAAGGAAAAATGTAGCAATGAGGTGATCAGAGATGTGGGAAGCATGGCTAGTTGAAAGCGCAAAAGGAATAGGACGATTATTTTTAACCCCGTTATTATATTGGGCTGTTTTACTAGTTCTTTTGGCTGGAGCAAAAAGAATTAAGAGCGAAAGACTGGATTTTGGCATTAAAATTTATGATTTGTTCTCTGAGTGGAAGCATACGTTGTTGCCCGCTGTGCTGATGGGTTTGGCACTTTCAGCTTTTACAGTTGGTGTCGGAGTTGTTCTTACCGTTCCTGCTATTTTGCTTCTTAGTATCATTACAATCCTTGTTAGTATGAATGGCAAGTTCTCATTCCTTTCAGCAAGTTATACATTAGGAATAACTTATCTATTCCTGTTATTTCTTCCAGAGTTGGCAAAACAACTTCCTTTTTTACAGTCTGAATGGATTGGGGATATAAATCTTTCTGGTTTAGTAAGCTTATTAGCTTTATTATTATTTGCTGAAAGTTTGCTTCTATTTAGAGCACGAAATGATATTAGTTATCCAGAATTAAGTCTAGGACATCGTGGTGGTTGGATCGGTCAACATCGCTTGAAAAAAATGACTGTCCTTCCTTTTTTTACACTCCTACCCACTGGTTCAATCACATCATTTGCTGATTATTGGCCATACTTTACAATTGGTGGAGAGGAATATAGTTTGATACTTATTCCATTTGTGCTAGGTTTTGAACAGGTAGTTAGGGGGCAGGACCCAAAAATAGCAGCTGTAAAGATAGCTCGTTCTACATTGCTTCTAAGTATTTTAGTTGGCTTATTTGCATGCTTAAGTATTTATTATTCTTGGGCTTCTCTTATCGGAGTTGTCGTTGCTGTTGTCGGTAGAGAGCTTATTAATTATCTTCATCGTATGAAAGACGAAGCCAAGTCCGGCTTTTTTCAATCAACGGATCAAGCATTAAAGATACTTGTTGTGCTACCAAATTCGCCTGCTGACCGTATGGAAATAGAAGCAGGTGAATGGATAACAAAGGTAAATGGCAGAAAAGTTAATAGCATGGCGCAATTTTATGAGGCATTGCAAACAAATGGAGCTTTTTTTAAATTAGAAGTCATTAATAAAGCTGGAGAGGTGCGTATACTTCAGGGGGCTTGGTATGAAGGGGATCACCATGGATTAGGAATTCTATGCACCAGTACACCGCATTATAAAGAAAAACATAACATTGTTTGAAATAGTAACATAATTTAACCTGACTTTGAGATGATAAAAAATCTAAAAAGGCAGGTTTTTCTAATACGTTAAAAAGGGGATGTACTTAAGAGGTAATTTCAATGTCGTAAAAACGATAAGAAAAATTAACAGTTTCTAAATCCAAGGGGTGATCGATTAACAGGATGGAATTCTGTTTTGATTGAGAAACTAACCCAAACAAAGATGACTTTCTCTTTTCGTTAACAATCTCCAAGAACTTCCTTTAATAATTTGAACTATTTATATACAAACTAATCGTAAGTAAAGTTTTGGAGTGTTAATCATGTTAATAAAGAGCTGTTTGTTAAGCTTTTGGACAAGGATCGATCCTATTTATTTTGCCTGTTCCAGATTAACCTATATTGTTGACCCCAATCAAAACCGAACCGTGTTACGGGCGAGATTGACGAAATATAAAGGAGCAACTGTAGTACTATCTGATGGAACCGTGCTACAAAAAAATGATGTCCTACTTAAAATACATCTGCACAACGTAAAACTGTTAAAAGAATTATCTACCGTTACCAACGATATAAAACGTGCTGTATTCATTTATCATATTATTAAGCAAGCAATGCCCAGCTTAGCAATGTATATTCAATCACACCCAAGCAGTGAAAAAGTAAAGGGTGTTATTGGTATAACCAATTTATCAAGAGGAACAGAGCGTCTCGGTTTTGAAAAAGCTCCATTGAAAAATGCGCTTTATCGATTTTTTAAACAGGTGACTTTACTCCCAATTAATTCGTTTACGGGAACTAAAAAAATCAATCCTGTATATTTGTTCATGTCAAAAAGGAAACTATTAACTATATATGCAAGAGAAGCATCCATAAAACTATAGAGAATAGGATGGAACAATCAATGAATCGTAGCCAACAAGTAGATGCCTTGTTTTTCCCCTTTCTACAAATTCCAAGCGGGCACCATCATGTTGCTGATGCCTTAATAGCAGAATATAAGCAAGTTTATCCAACAAAATCTGTAGAAAAAATAGATATACTCGCTTATGGCTATGGAAATATTGAAAAACTCGTATCTTCTATTTATCTTAAATGGATTACTCATTTTCCCAACCTGTATGATCGGTTGTATTCCCAACTGGCCTATAAGCAACCACTGAAACGAACAAGACAACGGCATTATGAATTAATTTTTCGTTCAGTTGTGAAGAAGTTAATGAAGGAAGCCCAACCGGAGATGATTTTTTTTACCCATGCATTACCTTCCAATATAGTTAGCGTATTGAAACAAGAAGGAATAGTAACTGCGACGACAGTCAATGTTTACACGGATTTTTTTATAAATTGTCTATGGGGAATTAATGGAATTGATTATCATTTTGTTCCATCAATTGCGATGAAAGATGTTTTAATACGTCTGGGAGTAAAGGAAAAAAATATCTTTATTACAGGTATTCCGATTCATCCAGCTCTTTCAAAAAACGATTTTGTAGCTGAGGAGAAACGGAGAATTAAGCTGCTAATTAGTGGTGGCAGTTTAGGAACCGGGGGTATTCAGCATTTATTATCATCTGTACATTTGTCAAGGCTGGAGCATGTATATGTATTATGTGGAAAGAATCATGAACTATATAACCAGCTTATCTCAGCTAACTGTGCTAACATTACTCCATTAACGTATATAAGTTCAAAAAAGCAAATTAATCATTTATATGAACAGGTAGATGCTGTTGTTACGAAGCCCGGTGGAGTGACGATCAGTGAATCCCTAATGAAAGGCAAGCCAATCTTTGTTTGTGATGCATTACCAGGACAAGAACGAATTAATTTACAGGAGCTAACTCGTTTATGTTTAGTTCAACAACTTGATAAAAGGAAGTCGTTTGAACAGCAAATTTTCGATTTTTTTGTTAATATAGATAGACAACAACAGTTTCACCAGCATCTGGATGCATATTTCCACGTTATGGATAAAGAATCCATTACGAGCATTATAAAACGAATAAGCCAACACACGATCGATAATCGAAGTCGGGAAATTAATTAAATAAAATTATAGAGCTATGAGCACGATTCAGTGCTGATAGTTTTTTACTGTTTAGGACAACTATATCCGTTTTACATGATGGATAACTTTTAGAAAAGCATCTTCTTCTAGCACAAGCCTTCGTGCAGCTAGCAACCTTCGATCTCCTTCCTATCATTTTAACATCGGCTCGAATCTAAAGGAAAGCCGACTAAAAACGGGTTTGCTGTTCAGGCGTCGGTATCCCCTTGTTTTTAGAGGCATGTTTTCTTTATCTCGACGTATTTTCCATTGCCAATTTCTTTATTTCACCTAAAAATAAACGAATATTTGTTCGTTTTTCTGTTAAAATGAACAAGTTTTATGGTAGAATAAAAAATAGTTAACGACGGATCGGAGGAGAAAACTAGTGCAGAATCAGTTTGAACTAGTGGCCAACTATGAACCAAGAGGAGATCAACCTCAAGCAATTAAAGAAATCGTGGAACGGGTAAAGGCTGGCCAGAGGCATCAAACATTGTTGGGTGCCACGGGTACAGGAAAAACCTTTACCATGTCCAATGTCATAAAGGAATTAAACCGGCCAACGTTAGTGATTGCTCATAATAAAACATTAGCTGGCCAGTTATACAGTGAGTTTAAAGAGTTTTTTCCTAATAATGCGGTAGAGTACTTTGTTAGCTATTATGATTACTATCAACCAGAGGCATATGTACCTTCTACCGATACATTTATTGAAAAAGATGCAAGTATCAATGATGAAATAGATAAGCTCAGACACTCGGCTACCTCCGCGTTGTTTGAACGGAGAGATGTGCTTATCGTTGCAAGTGTGTCTTGTATTTACGGGTTAGGTTCGCCCGAGGAATATAAAAGTCAAGTGCTGTCTATTCGAGCTGGCATGGAAAAAGACCGTGATCAATTGTTACGTGAGCTTGTAAGTATTCAATACGCACGCAATGATATTGATTTTCAGCGTGGAACGTTTCGAGTACGGGGCGATTCCGTAGAAATTATTCCGGCATCCAAAGAAGAACATTGTATTCGGATTGAGTTTTTTGGTGATGAGGTGGATCGCATTCGTGAAGTTGATGCACTAACTGGAGAAATAATTGGCGACAGAGAGCATGTCGCTGTTTTCCCGGCGTCCCACTTCGTAACTAGAGAGGAAAAGATGAAGCTTGCGATTAAAAATATTGAAAAGGAACTGGAGGAACGGCTAAAAGAACTCCGAGATCAAGGAAAGTTGCTTGAAGCACAGCGTCTGGAACAACGTACGAATTATGATTTAGAAATGATGAATGAGATGGGTTTTTGTTCAGGTATTGAAAATTACTCGCGCCATCTCACGTTGCGTGAACCAGGTTCGACACCATATACATTGCTCGATTATTTTCCCGATGATTTTCTAGTTTTTATCGATGAATCACATGTTACATTGCCACAGATTCGTGGAATGTATAATGGGGACCAAGCTCGTAAACAAGTGTTAGTTGACCATGGATTTAGACTGCCATCTGCGTTAGATAACCGGCCATTACGTTTTGAGGAGTTTGAAAAAGCGACGAATCAGCTCGTGTACGTTTCTGCTACCCCAGGTCCATATGAATTGGAACATTCGCCTGTAATGACAGAACAGATCATTCGTCCAACGGGATTATTAGATCCAATTGTCGAGGTACGTCCAATCGAAGGACAAATTGATGATTTAATTGGCGAAATTCATAAGCGTACAGAGAAAAATGAGCGTGTGCTTGTAACTACCTTGACGAAGAAAATGTCTGAAGATCTCACCGATTATTTAAAAGAGATTGGAATCAAAGTTGCTTATTTGCATTCAGAAATTAAGACATTAGAACGAATCGAGTTAATTCGTGATTTGCGGATTGGCAAATATGATGTACTTGTTGGCATAAATTTATTACGTGAAGGTCTAGATATTCCAGAAGTTTCGTTAGTTGCTATTTTGGATGCAGATAAGGAAGGATTCCTGCGTTCAGAACGATCTCTGATTCAGACGATGGGACGAGCAGCTCGTAATGAAAATGGCATGGTTATCATGTATGCAGATAGAATAACAAATTCGATGCGAGTGGCTATTGATGAGACAAATCGACGCCGTGAAAAGCAGAAGGAACATAATAAAAAGCATCATATCACACCAACTACAATTAAAAAGGAAGTAAGAGATGTTATACGAGCAACTGTTGCCGCAGAAGAACAAGAAAGTTATGAAACTACAACGAAAAGCATTAGTAATTTAACTAAGAAAAATAAAGAAAAAGTAATTGCCGACATGGAAAAAGAAATGAAGGAAGCCGCTAAAGCGCTGGACTTTGAAAAAGCGGCAGAGCTTCGTGATATTATACTTGAATTAAAAGCAGGAAGGTGATGAAATGCCTAGTAAATTTATTACCATTCAAGGCGCTAGAGCTCATAATTTAAAAAACGTTAATGTAAACATACCAAAAAATAAGCTTGTTGTTCTCACCGGCCTGTCTGGTTCAGGGAAGTCTTCACTTGCTTTTGATACGATCTATGCGGAAGGGCAACGCCGTTATGTTGAATCCCTTTCCGCATATGCTCGTCAGTTTTTAGGGCAAATGGAGAAGCCGGATGTTGACGCTATTGATGGCTTGTCACCAGCAATATCCATAGATCAGAAGACAACGAGTAAAAATCCAAGATCGACGGTAGGAACAGTGACGGAAATCTATGATTATTTACGATTGTTATTTGCCCGGGTTGGACATCCAACTTGTCCTAAGCATGGAATTGAAATAACCTCACAAACCGTACAACAGATGGTCGATCGTATTATGGAATACCCGGAACGAACGAAGATGCAAATCCTTGCTCCAGTTGTTTCTGGAAGAAAAGGAGAGCATGTAAAAGTTTTGGAAAAATTAAAGCAAGAAGGGTATGTGCGTATTCGTATTGATAAAGAAATGCGGGAAGTAACAGAAGACATTAAGCTGGAAAAGAATAAAAAGCATTCCATTGAAGTAGTTGTGGATCGAATTGTTGTCAAGGAAGGCATTGAGGGACGCTTAAGTGACTCTATTGAGACTGCTCTCGCCTTAGGAGAAGGTAAAATTATTGTCGATGTTATCGGTCAGGAAGAAATGACATTTAGCGAAAATCATGCTTGTCCAATTTGTGGATTTTCCATTGGCGAATTAGAACCGAGGCTATTTTCCTTTAATAGTCCATACGGTGCTTGTCCTACTTGCGATGGGCTGGGAACAAATTTAGAAGTAGATTTAGATCTAGTGATTCCGGATTGGAATAAGTCGTTAAATGAGCATGCACTTGCTCCGTGGAAACCGATCAGCTCGCAATATTATCCTCAACTATTAAAAAGCGTCTGTGAACATTATGATATTGATATGGATAAACCAGTTAAAGATATTCCAAAAGAAAAAATGGACAAAATCCTTTACGGCAGTGGTAAGGAAAAAATTCACTTTTACTATGTTAATGACTTTGGCAATGTACGAGATAGCGATATTGTTTTTGAAGGGGTAGTGAATAATGTAGCTAGACGCTACCGAGAGACTTCCTCCGAGTTTATTCGAGAAAATTTAGAGCAGTACATGGCGCAAAAAGCTTGTCCTGCATGTAAAGGATATCGTTTAAAACAAGAAGCTCTTGCTGTTCAAATAAATGGGTTGCACATTAGCGAGGTTACTAATTTCTCTATCGTTGAAGCACAAAACTTTTTCCAATCGCTTCAATTATCAACAAAAGAAATGCAAATTGCAAAAATGATCTTGAAAGAAATCTGCAATCGATTGGAATTTTTAAACAATGTTGGTTTAGATTATTTAACACTATCCCGATCTGCAGGTACACTTTCGGGTGGAGAAGCACAGCGCATTCGTTTAGCAACTCAAATTGGCTCGGCGTTAACTGGAGTCCTGTATGTATTGGACGAGCCTTCCATCGGCTTACATCAACGAGATAATGATCGGTTAATTGAAACATTAAAAAGCATGAGGGATTTGGATAACACCTTGATTGTTGTTGAACACGATGAAGATACGATGCTTGCTGCTGATTGGTTAATTGATATTGGACCGGGCGCCGGAGAGCATGGCGGAGCAATTGTTGCAAGTGATACGCCTGAAAAGGTAATGGAAAATCCAAATTCATTGACAGGACAATATCTATCTGGAAACAAATTCATACCATTACCAGTAAAACGGCGTAAACAGGATAAGCGTACCATTGAAATTGTCGGAGCAGAAGAAAATAATTTAAAAAAGGTTTCTGTGAAAATACCAATTGGTTTAATGACAGTCGTTACAGGCGTATCTGGTTCAGGAAAAAGTACACTGGTGAATGAAATTTTATATAAAGCTTTAGCGAAAGAACTTTATACAGGAAAACATAAGCCTGGAAAACACAAAAAAATAAAGGGTATGGAACATATTGAAAAAGTAATTGATATTGACCAATCACCAATTGGCAGAACCCCTCGTTCCAATCCAGCAACCTATACAGGTGTATTTGATGATATTCGTGATGTATTTGCGCAGACAAATGAAGCGAAAATTAGAGGCTATAAGAAGGGGAGATTCAGCTTTAATGTCAAAGGTGGACGTTGTGAAGCCTGTCATGGGGATGGTATTATCAAGATTGAAATGCATTTTCTTCCAGATGTTTATGTACCGTGTGAAGTATGTCATGGCAGTCGCTATAATCGAGAAACCTTAGAAGTGAAATATAAGGGAAAAAATATAGCAGATGTATTGGAAATGACGATTGAAGAAGCATTAGAGTTTTTCGCTAACATCCCAAAAATTAAGCGGAAATTACAAACGATCTATGATGTCGGGCTCGGTTATATTAAGCTTGGCCAACCGGCAACTACCTTATCTGGCGGTGAAGCTCAACGTGTTAAACTTGCTAGTGAATTACACCGTCGCTCTAATGGAAAATCGCTTTATATATTGGATGAGCCAACTACAGGGCTGCATGCAGATGATATCAGCCGATTGCTGAATGTGTTACAGCGCCTGGTAGATAATGGCGATACGGTTTTAATTATTGAACATAATTTAGATGTTATTAAGACAGCAGACCATATTATCGATTTAGGTCCTGAAGGCGGTGCTGGTGGCGGGCAAATTATTGCAACAGGTACTCCAGAACAAATTGCCAAAACAGAAGCCTCTTATACTGGGAAGTATTTAAAACATGTGTTAGAACGTGATAAAAAACGAATGGAAAATGCAATACAAGCTAAAGAGCAGTTTTCAACGAAATAGTTCAGTAGTCGCGTACAATATATAAAAGAAGAGATAGTCTCGAGGTGACCTTGAGGCTTTTTTTCTGAAATTTTGTAAGGAAATTCACAGTCTGTCTGACGATTATAAAACGAGAAGCAGAATTTACTATTTCTTAGAAGGAGGTAAGAGACATCACTAGTGTGAAGAATAAGTATACATTTATCTAAGAAGCGACACAGTGGAAATTTTATTATCAAAGTGTAATCAAGGTAATCTTAATCTTTGGGTGTCCAACATTTAAGGCGCCTATCACTTCAATGATTTTTTCCATTGACTTCTCCATTTCAAATGCAGGTATATTTTTTGACGGTTTTCATAACTTTCGATAAGCTAAAAGAAGCAGAAAATGGGGAGGAACCGAGATGAAACCAATAGAGATAGAAAAAGTACAACATTGGTTAGATACATTTTTAAATAAAGCTGTTTATATTCACGTTGAAACTACAAATGGAGCATATGCCAGTCATTTGGACAAGAAAGCCTATAATGTAGGCGCCTATGTGCGAAATGTCCAAATTACGTATGTGCAAGCTAAAATCGTAGTAGAAGGAAATACTTATCGAGTCGGGTTAAAAACTGCTAATGGATGGATATATGCGGAAGGGTTAACGGATTGGACCATTCATGAAGGAGCTAAATTATTACTTGCCGGTCATGATCATAAAGGGCGTTTAATGGTGGCATTACAAATTAGTGAAACTCCATTCGATTATTAGAGAGGATATTGAAAAAGGTTGTTAAAAATGACACATTGAGATCCAAGTCGACAGGACGTGCTAGTGTCGGCGTTGCAACAGGACAAGAAAAGCTTCTTGAATCGGCATCGCACGCAGAAAAAGCGTTCTTCTTTTTCAAGGACAAGAAAAGCTACGTAGCGATGTACTGCGGTTTTTCAGGGACAGAGTATGCTTCGACAGTAATGCATCACACGTAGAAAAAGTACACTGCATTTTTAAGAACGTCTACGATTTTAACTAACCTGGTTCTTTTTACCCTCTTTTTGAACACATACTTAAACAAAGAAAAACAGGTGATAAATATGGAAAAACATGTTGTTGTTATATTACCACATCCAGATGATGAATCATTTGGGGCTGCGGGATCAATTGCTCATTTTCGCAGTCAAGGAGTTCCTGTGACATATTTATGTGGTACATTAGGAGAAATGGGAAGAAATATGGGGAATCCTCCTTTTGCTAATCGAGAGACTCTTCCACAAATTCGCAAACAAGAATTGCAGAATGCCTGTAAGGTGTTGGATATGGAATTAGTGATGCTCGGTTATCGAGATAAAACGCTAGAGTTTGAGGAACAGACGAAAGTTGCCAAACATTTAAAAGATATTTTAGATGAAATAGCGCCTAGTTTAGTTATCACACATTATCCAGGCTATGCTGTACACCCAGATCATAACGCATTAGGAGCGGCTGCTATTAGAGCAGTAGCATCAATGAATGATACCAAACGCCCGACTGTATGGGCACAAGCGTTTGCCCGTGGATTTAAAGAGGAGTTAGGTGAGCCGGATATCATAAATGATATAGCAGATTATTTTGAAAAGAAAATGGAAGCTATTTTATGTCATGAATCACAAGCAAGCGGAATTATAGGTAAATTAAAAGACTATAAACAATTAGGAGCGGATATTTTACAAGAGGCAAAAGAACGGTTTGGTAAAGAAGAATTCTTTATTTGGAAGTTTGAATAAGTGTCAATTGGAAATAATTATGTTAAGGCGTTTAAACAAAGGAGAGGATATTAGAGATGACTAGATGGCTCTTGTCAATTGTTCTTAATGCAGTGGCACTGATTGCTGTAGCGCAATTGTTTGCTTCTTTTCATTTGGAAGGTTTTGGAACAGCTCTAATTGCCAGCTTTATCCTATCTATTTTGAATATCATTGTCAAGCCGATTTTAATTGTTTTAACATTACCGATCACAGTGCTTACGCTAGGATTCTTCTTATTTGTCATAAATGCTATTACATTGATGCTTACACAAGTAATTATAGGGGACTCCTTTGTGATCAATGGTTTTGGAACAGCTGTAATTGCAGCAATAATTATTTCCATCATTAATTTACTACTAAATCGATTAGTACAAGATTCCGTTCGTTAACACAAATAAAAGTGAATGGTATTAGACTTGCGGACAGTACAGATTCCCTTTTACCCCGCATGTAAGGTGCCGTAAGACTCTCCCTTCAAGAGTATAGGCAATACGAAGAAGTGAACGTGTGAGAAACGGCACCTAAATGCCCGATTCGTTCAACTAACATTCCGTGTAAAAAGCGTTCCACGGAATGAAGTTTCACTTTACCCCGCATGTAAGGTGCCGTAAGACTCTCCCTTCAAGAGTATAGGCAATACGAAGAAGTGAACGTGTGAGAGAACGGCACCTAAATGCCCGATTCGTTCAACTAACATTCCGTGTAAAAAGCGTTCCACGGAATGAAGTTTCACTTTACCCCGCATGTAAGGTGCCGTAAGACTCTCCCTTCAAGAGTATAGGCAATACGAAGAAGTGAACGTGTGAGAAACGGCACCTAAATGCCCGATTCGTTCGGGAGGCCTTTAAGTCATACCTTTAAGGTACTAATATTCAGTAAGGGATGAAGAAAAAGCCTTACTAAATGAAATTTCATTGTATATTTATCACCATGGCTCTTCATACAAGATGGTAAAAAGAGTCATTTAGCAGAGAACCAGATACTGCAAGATTTATAAATCTCTTTTATTGGCGAGAGTCTATCTTACCCAAAAGAAAGGTCGCATGGCAATGAACTATTCTATCTTTAGCTCTGATTATGTTGCAGACAATAGCTATCATACTTGATCGTAGGCAATTAAGTCTACGATTTTTTTGTGGGATATGCTACAATGAAGAAAACTTTTGCTTGTTATAATGAGGTGAATGCGAGATATAAAACATACTAAAAAGTTGGCTAGAAGAAGTCTGAGAATGACTTATTTAGCCTGTTTGGTTATAAATCTGATTGTACATACTTATTCAAGACTGGAACATGCATTACTTCACCGTAGGACGATATTTTTGTAATAAGTCGAAACATCAAGATGTTTTGTACAAGGAGGATAAATAAATGGCAACTGTTCGTACGAAGGATTTATTGGAAAACTTTAATCTGACTCTTGTAGCAGGGAAAGATGGACTTTATAGAGAAATTACTACCGGAGATATCTCCCGACCTGGCATTGAAATGACTGGATACTTTAAATATTATCCAAAAGAAAGGCTACAGTTAATAGGCAGAACAGAAATGGCTTACTTTTTGGAATTAAGTGATGATGAAAAGTTAGATCGCGTGACTAAACTATGCACAGATATTACTCCCGGGATAGTTGTGACAAGGAATATGGAAATCCCTCAAGTATTCATTGATGCGGCTAATGAGTCAGGTGTGCCTATCCTTCACTCCCCTCGAAAGACGACCCGTGTTATTAGCAGGTTAACGAACTTTCTGGAAGCTAAATTTGCTCCATTTACAGCAATACATGGTGTGCTTGTCGATGTCTATGGAGTAGGTGTTCTCATAACAGGACAAAGCGGCGTTGGAAAAAGTGAAACAGCATTAGAGTTAGTCAAACGAGGACATCGACTGGTTGCAGATGATAGTGTGGAAATCCGACAAGAAGATTACGACAGTTTAATTGGAAACCCGCCTCCATTGATTGAACATCTCTTAGAAATCCGCGGACTTGGTATTATTAATGTAATGACTTTATTTGGAGCAGGATCAGTACGCAATTATAAAAAAATATCCTTAATTATTAATCTAGAAAATTGGGATGAACATAAACAATATGATAGGCTAGGTTTGGATGAAGATAAAATGAAGATCATGGATGTTGAATTACCAAAAGCAACCATTCCAGTGCGTCCAGGCCGAAACTTAGCGGTTATTATTGAAGTTGCTGCCATGAACTTCCGGCTAAAGCGTATGGGCGTAAATGCGGCAGAAGAATTTTCTGAACGTCTCACAAATATGATTGATCAAGAAAGTGGCGAATATAGTCAAGGAGGGGACTTATGAGTTGTTCAGCACCTGTACTAGATAGGGTATTTTTGCAAATTGGCCCTCTGTCGATATATTGGTATGGAGTGATTATCGCTGCCGGTGCATTTTTAGGGTTGATTTTAGCTAATCGAGAAGCGAATCGCTTAGCCATGAAAAAAGATATTATGGTTGATTTAGTCGTTTTTGCGATTCCGATTGCAATTATTTCAGCTAGAATTTACTATGTTATTTTTGAATGGGATCGATATGTAGGTAGTTCATGGATGGATATTTTTGCCATATGGGAAGGGGGAATTGCAATTCATGGAGCGCTCATTGGTTCCGTTTTAACAGCGATTGTCTACGCCCGGGTTAAAAATGTATCTTTTTGGCAACTTGCTGATATCGCTGCACCAAGTATTATCTTAGGGCAAGCAATTGGTCGTTGGGGTAATTTTATGAACCAGGAAGCACATGGAGGGCCAATCTCGAAAGCAACGTATGAGAGTTTTCATCAGTATTTGCCTGATTTTATTATGAATCAAATGTGTATTGATGGTGTCATGTATCACCCTACCTTTTTGTATGAATCGGTCTGGAATTTACTTGTGTTTGCTTTTCTTTTACTATTACGGAAATATAACCCGATCAGAGGAGAAATCTTCCTTAGCTATGCAATTGCCTATTCCATTGGTCGCTTTTTCATAGAAGGAATGCGAACGGATAGTCTCTACGTATTGGGTTCTCTTCGCCAGGCCCAAGTAATTTCAATAGTCATTATTGTTATTGCTGTGATATTGATTATTTATCGGCGAAAAACCGAGCATGTACGTTATTTGGATATAACAGAACAAGCTAAAAAGTCATCAGGAACCGGAGCAAAGAAAAAAGGGAAAAACAAAAAAAAGAAATAAGCAGTGCTTACGAGAGAGGGAATACGGAAATGAAAAGTATTTTACTACGTGGGGTACAGCAAGGCTTACATACAACCTGGACATTAGGAAAAGTGATCTTCCCGATAACTTTAATTGTGACTATTTTACAATTCACACCAATTCTTCCTTGGGTGATAAAGCAATTAACGCCACTGATGGGCTTGATCGGACTTTCCGGTGAGGCTGCAGTTCCTTTAGTGTTGGGAAATACTTTAAATTTATATGCCGGGATCGCTGCAATTGTTTCCTTTGATTTTACAGTGAAAGAAGTATTTATTATGGCGATTATGCTATCATTTAGCCATAATCTATTTATTGAATCAGCCGTTGCTTCGAGAGTTGGAGTTAGCTGGTGGTTAATTGTAGCCATTCGAGTCAGTTTAGCATTAATCGCTGCAATTGTCATTAATGTTATTTGGAATGGTGGTTCAGAGCAAGCTGTATACGGGTTTATTTCTAATACAGAACCGAGTTTAAATGGCTGGTTTGAAATTGTTATACATGGTTTACAAACGGCAATTGTAGCTATTGCGCAATTAGCATTAATCGTTCTTCCGTTAATGATCATGATGCAATTTCTACGGGAAATGGGGTGGCTTACAAAGCTTTCGCAAATATTTGCACCATTTACAAAAGCCCTAGGAATGAAAGAAAATACATCGATGACAATGGTAGCAGGACTTACGATTGGGCTAGCCTATGGCGCTGGCGTGATGATTCAGGCTGTCAAAGAAGATGGAGTGGAGAAGAAGGACATGATGCTTGCACTTATCTTTCTAGTCTCCTGTCACGCAGTAGTGGAGGATACGTTAGTATTTATTCCACTAGGGATCCCTGTATGGCCATTATTAGTTATTCGATTAGTAACAGCCATTTTATTAACCATGATTGTTGCTTTTATTTGGAAACGAGTAGATAAGAACAGAAGAAAGGAATCAGCAACAAATGAGCATTCGTACAATACTTTTTGACTTAGATGGTACATTAATCGATACCAATGAATTGATCATTGCTTCGTTTTTGCATACATTTGAACATTATAATTATCAGTTTTCAAGACAGGAAATTATTGAATTTATTGGTCCACCCCTATTTGATACGTTTCACAGCATTAACCCAGAAAAAGCAGAGCGTATGGTAGAAACTTACCGAACACATAATATGAACGAGCATGATCATTATGTAAAGGCATTTCCATATGTAGAAGAAACATTACAGCAGCTAAAGGCAAAGGATATCAAGCTAGGGGTCGTGACAACTAAAATGCGCCAGGCAGTAGCTAAGGGGTTGGCGATTACTCAAATCGGTGATTACTTTGATACAGTGATTACTTTAGATGATGTTAACAAGCCAAAGCCAGATGCAGAACCTGTGCTAAAAGCAATGGCTGAATTAAATGCTGATACAACATCCACTCTAATGGTCGGTGATAATTCCCATGATATACAATCAGGGCACAATGCCAGTGTTAAAACGGCTGCAGTAGCATGGTCGTATAAAGGCAAGAAGCGATTAATGCAATACAATCCAACTTATATGCTGGAGGATATGCGTGATCTTTTATCTATTACAGGAGTGTAAATAATGCGAAAAACAAAACGTTATCCTGTGAAACATACAAATGCGTTATGGCAAATTTATGATACGGTATCATTTTGGAAAGTGATGAAAAACTTTGTTGTCATCCAAGTTGCCAGATACACGCCGTTTTTGTCAGTGAAAAACTGGCTTTATCGTCAGCTTCTATCAATGGAAGTCGGAGAACATACGGCTTTTGCTTTAATGGTAATGCCAGATATTATGTTTCCTGAAAAAATTAAAATTGGGGATAACAGCGTTATCGGATATAATACAACGATATTGGCGCATGAATATTTAATTAAAGAATACCGAATCGGTGAAGTAACGATTGGCAACGAAGTAATGATCGGTGCTAATACAACGATTTTGCCCGGCGTGACAATTGGTGATAGAGCAGTTATTTCTGCAGGCACATTAGTGCATAAGGACGTTCCTGCCGGTGCTTTTGTAGGTGGAAATCCAATGCGCATTATTTATACAAAAGAAGAAATGGAAGCACGTAATAAAGAGTAGGTGATAGCTTGCATGTACCAACAGGTATTTTACCAGCGATCCGCAAACTGAAGGATTTTGATAGAGCATTAGAAACCTCATATCCAACCATTGTTATTTTAGAGACACGTTTATCACAAATTAAAAATTTGGTTACTTACTCCAAACGAGCGAATAAAAACATTTTAGTTCATTTCGATTTAATCCAAGGATTAAAATCAGATGATTACGGAATGGAATACGTTCTACGGGAAATAAAGCCGAATGGGATCTTATCGACAAGAGCCAATGTGATCAAAATGGCTAAAAAACATGATATGTTGGCGATTCAACGTGTTTTTTTACTGGACAGTTTAGCTTTAGAACAGAATATTAAGCTGATTAAAAGCGTACAGCCCGATTGTATTGAAGTGTTGCCAGGAATCATTCCAACCATGATTCACTATTTATCCGAGGAAACCGGCTTGCCAGTTATTGCAGGAGGTCTTATTAAGACAGATGATCAAGTGCAACAGGCATTAGAAGCAGGAGCTATTGGTGTATCGACATCGAACACCGATCTTTGGTGAAAATGAAATAATATTTTTCAAAAATAGGATAAAAACAGGGTATGAGTAAAATATCTATGGGGAAATAGATGATTCTCGCCTTTGGTAGAATAGTTTTTGAGAGAAAAGAAATAAAAAGCGATTTTCTTTTTTGAGGACAAGGAAGGCTTTTGCAGGATTACATCATATTTTTCAGGTAGGCCCGAGATGACAGCCTTTATTCTACTTCTCATTAATTTGTCGGATGGGGAAAAAAGCATCAGGCAGTAAGGAATACGAACTTAAAATAAGCATTTGCTAGTTTACGACACCTTACATTCAGGGTAAAAGCCAGAAAATCACAAGGTGAGAGTGACTCCCTTAAATACGTGACAGACTCTAAAACAAGCAAATCGTTGTTGATCAAGAGTAATTATGTTATACTTACAGTAAGTTAATATTTGGACGGAGAATTGGAGAAACCGCAAAGCGACTAATATAGTACATATTAGTTTGTTTTGCGGTTTTATTTTTTCCGTTAAGAGAAGATAAAGGATTAGCACAGAAACCGATTAGGCGACAAGGTTCTAAGGTAAAAGTGCAACTGTTCAATTATCTGCGTCATAGACTTGTTACTAGTCAAGTTTTCAATACATGTTTGTTAAAACCAATACTTTCGTCCATACTGATACATGGCTTTTTACAAAAAAGGGTAAATATAATTATGGGAGTGAGTTAGTGATGAATACTTTTTCTAGTTATCGTCGAGAAGAACGTTTTAAAAAAATGCAAGAGGCAAAGTTAGATCTGTTAGTTATAGGAGGTGGCATTACTGGTTCAGGAATTGCCTTAGATGCAGTGACAAGAGGATTAAATACGGCATTAGTCGAGATGCAGGATTTTGCAGCCGGAACATCAAGTCGATCGACAAAATTAGTACATGGTGGGCTTCGCTATCTCAAACAATTTGAAGTGAAAATGGTTGCAGAAGTTGGGCATGAACGAGCAATTGTATATGAAAATGGCCCTCATGTAACTACACCAGAATGGATGATGCTTCCTTTCCATAGGGGGGGGACATTTGGTCCGTTTACTACAAATATAGGATTAAGAGTTTACGACATGCTTGCAGGGGTAAAAAAATCAGAACGGCGTAAAATGTTAAACCCGGAGGAAGCACTGGCAAAGGAGCCTTTAATTAAAAAAGAAGGCTTAAAGGGAGCAGGATACTATGTGGAATATAAAACAGATGACGCTCGACTAACGATCGAAGTACTAAAAAAGGCTGTACAAAAAGGAGTTATCGCAACAAACTATGCTAAAGTAATCGAATTTATATACGATGATAATAAACGAATAATTGGAGTAGTAATTGAAGATCAAATTCATAAACGACAATACAAGGTATATGCAAAAAAGATTATTAATGCAGGTGGTCCATGGGTTGACGAATTAAGAGAGATTGACGGATCGAGAAAAGGAAAAGCGTTACATTTAACAAAAGGTGTACATCTTGTGTTTTCCAAACGGGTCTTTCCATTACAACAGGCAATTTATTTTGATGCACCGGATGGCCGTATGGTCTTTGCGATACCTAGAGAAGATGTTACCTATGTTGGAACGACAGATACGACTTATTGTGGTGATATAGCCAATCCTAAAATGACAGTGGCAGATCGTGATTATATTTTACAGGCTATTCAATATATGTTCCCTACATTAAATATTCGTGCCGATCATGTGGAATCAAGTTGGGCTGGTTTACGTCCATTAATTGCAGAAGAAGGGGCAGACAATCCAAGTGAAATTTCCCGTAAGGATGAGATTTTTATCTCTGATTCTGGTTTAATCTCCATGGCAGGGGGTAAGCTAACAGGCTATCGTAAAATGGCTGAGGAGGCAGTTGATACGGTTACGAACCAATTAAAACAAGAAAAGGGAATTCTCTTTTCGAAGTCGGATACGGTTCATCTGCCAATTTCAGGTGGAGAAGTTGGTGGCTCCGAGGGCTTTGCGAGATTTATGGAAAGAAAAATACAAGAAGCAGTGGTAGAAGGTATGGAAGAATCAGCTGCTCGCCGCTTAATCCAACGATATGGAGCTAATTTTGAAGTTATTATGGAGCTTTATCGAACGAAACAAGAAGAAGCAAAGCAAGCAGAAATTGATTTGTTAGTATTTGTGGAATTATTATATGCCTTAGAATATGAGGCTGCCTATAAACCGGTTGACTTTTTTATTAGACGTACAGGAGCTTTATTCTTTGAAATTGAATGGGTTCGTTCTCACCAAGTAAAAGTGGTAGAGTATATGGCAAAAACTTTAAATTGGTCTGAGGAACAAAAGCACGCATACGTGGAAGAATTAACACAAGCGTTGCATGAAGCTGTTCACCCACAAACGGAAGAAAATTAATCAATGAACTGGAAGTCCATTATGGATTTCCAGTTTTTTAATATATAAGAAATGATATCTATTTTTACATGGTCGATACTTTTTTGAAAGTAGCTCCCGTGTCTAGCTCAATTGCATAAGCTGTAGCAAACTTTGATCTTCTTATTACGATAAGTCAACAACATTGACTTCTTGATATCACCATAGATAAAATTTTTAGCACTGAATTTAAAAAACGACGAATGTTTAAAAGGTGCCGTAAGACTCCCACTTCAAGAGCCTAAGTTGGTACAAAAGGGTCTAAGCGGGAGAAAACGGCACCTAAATGCCCGATTCGTTCAAAGGCCTTTAGGTCATACCCTTGTGGTACTAACATTCAGTAGGAAGGTTGGAAGAAAACTCCTACTTAATGAAATTTAACTTTATAGAAGTTAATTCCATGAAGTGAAAATTCTTTAAGAATAAGTGGAAAGGCAAGTTCCTATATCCATGGTTCAAGCCTGGACAAATTTCATTATTGATAGGATTGGCGTCATAATATGGTATATATTTAGGTCTGTATAAAACTGATGGCAAATATGGTATACTTTGTTCGTATGTTTATAGACGAGGGGGATATATATGTCACAAGTTACAAATAAATCAAATGAAAAACAAAATAACGTTCTCCCTTTTATTCCTGAAGGTGATTTTTACTTCACAAAAGGTATAGAAGCTTTTCAAAAAAGAAAATTTGATGTCGCTATAAAATGGTTAAAAAAAGCAATTGAGCAAAAACCAACTGAAGCATTATATAAATGTCAGTTATCTATTATCTATACAGAGATCGGAGCATACCATGCAGCAAATGAAGTGTTGACAAATGTGTTGCAGACATCGGAATATGTCGACTGTTATTATTTGCTGGCCAATAATTATGCACATCTTGGTTTGTTGAATGATGCAAAAAAATTTGCTGATCTTTATTTAGAAAAGGAACCAAATGGTGACTTTAAAGTTGAAGTCATGCATTTATTAGCATTAATTGATATTGAAGAAGATGATGAGGATTGGGATTTGGAAGACGAAGATGAACTGCTGATTTATCAGGAAACCGTCTTTTATCATATGGAATATGAAGAATGGGAAAAAGCAATTCCCGTCTTGGAAGAGATGCTCTTTCTATTTCCAGAGCATCCTAATACAAACCATGACTATACCCAAGCCCTGTTTTTTTCTGGTTATAAAACAAAAGCACTAGAGATGGAGCTAAAAGAATTAGATGAAAATCCGAATTCTTTATCTTGCCATCTGAATTTAGCATTATTTTATTATGAATTAGAAATGAATGAAGAATATCATTTGCATATTCAGGCATTACTAAACGTATACCCAATTCATGAACAGCAAAAATTACGTATTGCTGTCACGCTTGCTCGAACAAATAATCATGCTGAAGCACTGATGCGATTTCAATCTCTGGTTAAAGGGAAAGTAAAAGGACATCCTTCTTATTTTCGCTGGTATGCTTTATCCACGTATCGCTCTGGAGAACAAGCAAAAGCCGTTTCCATTTGGCAGGAAGGATGTAAAAGACATCCAAATTTATTAAGTGAAATAATGCCTTGGGAGGAAAATAAGTAAGTGTGAGCATAATATTAGACGAAAAGTCTTACGTTTATTAAGCTAAATATGGCTGAATTATAAGTAGAAAAGGGGCGAATAAAATGTCCGATCACAAAATGTATGATGTTATTATTGCAGGCGCTGGTCCTGCCGGTATGACAGCTGCTGTTTATGCTTCTCGGGCTAATTTAGAAACATTGATGATTGAACGTGGTATTCCAGGAGGACAAATGGCCAATACAGAAGATGTTGAAAATTATCCTGGATATGAGCATATCCTTGGTCCGGAGTTATCCAATAAAATGTTTGAACACGCTAAAAAATTTGGTGCTGAATACGCTTATGGTGATATTAAAGAAGTTATTGATCATGGCGATTATAAAACGATTGTAGCTGGAGATAAGGAATACAATACAAGGTCCGTAATTATTACGACTGGTGCCCAATATAAAAAGCTAGGCATTCCAGGTGAAGAAGAATTAGGCGGCCGTGGCGTATCCTATTGTGCTGTTTGTGATGGTGCATTCTTTAAAGGGAAAAACTTGATCGTGATTGGCGGAGGTGACTCTGCGGTTGAAGAAGGTATATATTTAACCCGATTTGCTAATAAAGTGACCATTGTTCATCGTCGTGATGAATTAAGAGCACAACGTATTTTACAGGATCGCGCATTTGATAATGAGAAGATCGAGTTTATTTGGGATACAGTGGTTGAAAAAATCAATGAACAGGATGGAAAAGTCGGTAGTGTAACGTTAAAAAATAAAAAAACGGGCGAAGTATATGATCACGATATCGACGGTGTATTCGTATATATTGGTATGGTTCCATTGAGTGAGCCTTTTAAATCTCTTGGCATTACCAATGAAGATGGATATATCCCAACAAATGAAAATATGGAAACCCCAATACCAGGCATTTTTGCTGCTGGCGACATACGTGAAAAAACATTACGACAAATTGTTACAGCAACTGGTGATGGAAGTATAGCAGCAGAATCAGCAATAAAGTATGTTGAAGATGTGAAGGAAGAAATGAAAGCAGCCAATTCCTAAAAGCTTTAAGAAAAATTTACTATGAGTAACTGCTTTTTAACCGCGCTGTAATATGTGCGAAATAATCGTGGGGTATAATATAAACTAACTAATTGACCCCCTTTTAATAGATAGATTAGTTATTTGGCGCAGGTATGTATAAACCTGTGCTTTTTTTGTTTTCTAATAAAATTATATCCGTTTCTACCCTTGTTGATAACTTTTTTTGAAAAGTAGCATTGCCTAGTGTGAGCGCTAGCTTAAGTTTTTTTCCGTTACTCAAAAAGTCAGTAGAAAAAAATACTTCGGGTTTTTTCGTATGTTAGGATGGATTAAATTTTAGCTTAGGAGTTCATTCGACACCGTAAACTTTTTTAAGATATACATATATATATATGTGTAACTAGGATCTCGTCTCGCCGCTAAATTTTACATCTTTTAAGAAATGAAAATTTATGACTATAGATTTGGTGAATTCCAATTATTAACATGAATGAAGTTTTATTATATTCTTTTTTTAAACACAGACTTTAAGTATAACATTATTGACTATATATGATGTTAGCGGTTATCCCCATTTGCAGTTACGTAAGTTTCCTTTTATAGTTGAAACTAGTATAATATAAATTGGTATGGATAGATAGTCCATTGTTGTGAATTTAGAGGTGATTGGAATGCAACAGGTTACAAACTGCATAGTAATAGATCAAAATCAACTGTTAGTTTTAAAAAAGCCCAAGCATGGATGGTATGCAATTCCCGGAGGAAAGATGGAATTTGGCGAAACCATTCGTGAATCTGTAATTAGAGAATATAAAGAGGAAACGGGATTGCAACTTCATGATCCAAGATTAGCTGGAGTGTTTACATTTACAGTGTTAGATGAAGATGAGTCTAAACGAGAATGGATGATGTACACATTCATCTGCCATAAATACAGTGGAAAGCTTGTTGAATTTTGCAGAGAAGGTGAACTGGAATGGGTAGATATTAAAGAAATAAAGAATTTACCGATGGCTGAAGGAGATCGAATGATATATCAGTATATATTCAATAGTGATCATATAGTAACTGGAACGTTTAATTATACAAAAGCGGACGAATTAATCAGTTATCGTATTGACCCATTGTAAATTATTATAAGTGAAATCTTATTCAGTTAGCGGTTTCTTCATCCTCTACTGATAAGAAGTAGAACAAACGGCAAAATTGCAACTCTTGAAAAAGAAGTACGTTTTTTCTTCGTGCGAAGTATGCTATCGTAGTCTTTCTTGTCCTTGAAAACCGCGGTGTATTACTGTCGTAGCAACTCTGTCCTTTCAACCGAAACGAATCGGGCATGTAGGTGCCGCCTTCTCCCTTTTAGACTTCTTCATATCCCTACAACCCTTAAAGCGATAGTCTTACGGCACCTTACATGCGGGGCAATATAATAACATATTGACAATATATACAGAACAGGAAACGATGTATCCAATCTTGAGAATTAATTGACGAAAACAAAATGTCTTTGCCTTATCCTATCTTAAAGAGGTGACTAGCAAAGACATACCGTTTAACATAGTATAAGTTAGACTGAGTAATTTCAATTCAACTAGATCCAGACTAAAGAGGGAGATAGAGTAAATGAGTGAAAAACAAGAAACAAAATTAGTTATTATAACAGGGATGTCAGGAGCTGGTAAAACAGTTGCTGTGCAAAGTTTTGAAGATTTAGGTTATTACTGTGTAGACAATCTTCCTCCTACATTGTTACCTAAATTTATTGAACTAATGAAGGATTCTACAAATAATATTCAAAAGGTTGCACTTGTAATGGATTTACGTGCTCGTGAATTTTTTGATTCTTTATTTGAGGCATTGGATGTATTGGCAGTTGAAGATTGGCTTGATGAGCATATTCTCTTTTTAGATGCCAAGGATGAAAAACTTGTAAGCCGGTATAAGGAAACAAGGCGTTCCCATCCTTTAGCAGTAGGTGGACTTCCTTTAAATGGTATTCGTAAAGAACGGGAAATTTTAGATGAGTTAAGAGGAAGAGCTCAGCGGATTATTGATACAACCAACCTTAAACCAAAAGAGCTCCGCGAAAAGATCGTGCAGGCTTATTCTGAAGAAGAAGAGGAAGTCTTTTCTATTCATTTTGTTTCTTTTGGCTTTAAGTACGGTTTACCGATAGATGCTGATTTAGTATTTGATGTTCGTTTTCTACCAAATCCTCATTATGTTACTAATTTACAGCCTTTAACAGGTTTGAACAAAGACGTTGCTTCTTATGTATTTCGCTGGACAGATACGGAAAAATTTAATTCCAAAGTACTTGATTTACTTCAATTCATGCTTCCGCAGTATAAAAAAGAAGGGAAGTCGCAATTAGTAGTCGCTATTGGGTGTACAGGTGGACAACATCGATCTGTCGCACTTACTGAATATTTTGCAAAGGAATTAAGTGAGGGCTATATTACTCATGTTACACATCGTGATATTGACAAAAGAAAGGGACATCATAAATGAATTCAGAAAAACTCCCACGAGTAGTCGTTGTTGGCGGTGGAACAGGGATGCCTGTTTTACTACGTGGTTTGAAAAACCTCCCCATTCAATTGACTGCCCTTGTTACAGTTGCAGATGATGGAGGAAGTACAGGAAGACTGCGTGATGAAATGGATATACCTGCACCAGGGGATATCCGTAATGTGATAGCTGCTTTGTCTGATGCTGAGCCAATGCTAATTGAATTATTTCAACATCGCTTTAATGTAGGGAATGGATTATCTGGTCATTCCCTGGGCAATTTATTATTAGCGGCGATGACTTCCATTGCCGGAGATTTTAATCAGGGAATAAGAGAAATTTCCCGTGTTTTAAATGTGAAAGGAAAAATTTACCCTATATCTAATGATAGTATGTCACTCCATGCAGAAATGGAAGATGGTACGATCGTGTCAGGAGAATCTAATATTCCTTTAGCTAATAAGAGAATCAAGCGTGTATTTTTAAGCCCGCAGCCTGTTCATCCATTACCAAATGCCGTTAACGCTTTAAAAAAAGCGGATATGATTGTAATTGCGCCTGGAAGTCTATATACAAGTATTATGCCAACCATTATCATGCCGCAAATAGCAGAGGCAATCCGTGGAACAAAAGGGAAAGTAGTTTATGTATGTAATGTGATGACACAGGCTGGAGAAACAACTGGCTATACTGCTGCAGACCATGTGCAAGCTATCTGTGATCATATTGGAGAAAATAGTGTGGATTCCATAGTGGTACATAATGAGCCGATAGAAAAAACAATTCGAGCGATATATGCAGAAGAAAACGCAGAGCCAGTTATTTATGATACAGAACGTTTATTAGAGATGGGTCTAAGAATTATTGAAGGTGATATTATTGATCCGTCGCAATCCGCGTTAAGACATGATAATCATAAAGTAGCAGCGTTATTGTATTCTATTTTAAAAGAGAATGAAGCTGTTTAAGCACATGAAGGGGGGGATAACATGTCCTTTGCTTCGGAAATAAAAAAAGAATTAACAGCGATCGAGATAGATGAGTGCTGTAAATATGCTGAATTAGCTGCACTGGTCCGTATGAATGGAGCCGTTTCTTTATCCAAGCATAAGTACACATTAGATGTACAGACAGAAAATGCTGCTATTGCCAGACGCATTTATATGCTGATTAAAGCGGCCTATGATGTCCGTGTAGAACTGTTAGTGAGAAAGAAAATGAAGCTAAAAAAGAATAATGTTTATATTGTTCGTCTTAAAGAGGATGTTCGTTCCTTATTGCTGGATTTACGCATTTTACAAGAGCCTTTGAGTTTCACGCGAACTATTTCTAATGAGTTTCTAAAGAACACCTGCTGTAAAAGAGCTTATTTACGAGGTGCATTTTTGGCTGGGGGCTCCATTAATAATCCGGAAACATCTTCATACCATTTAGAAATTTTTAATTTTTATGAAGAACATAATGATGCGTTATGCGAACTGATTAATGATTTTGGTTTGCATGCACGTAAACTGGAACGAAAGAATGGTTATATCGTTTACATCAAAGAAGCAGAAAAAATTACAGAATTTCTCAGTATTGTCGGTGCATATAATGCACTGTTCAAGTTTGAAGACGTTCGTATTTTACGTGATATGAGAAACTCTGTAAACCGGATTGTTAATTGCGAAACAGCTAATTTAAATAAGACAATTGGTGCTGCATTTAGACAAATTGAGAACATTCAATTAATTGATCGAACCATTGGGCTTGATCAATTGCCAGAGAAACTAAGAGAAATTGCTGTCCTTCGGATCCAGCATCAGGATGTATCTTTAAAAGAGCTCGGTGAGTTATTAGAAAGCGGTAAAATATCTAAATCTGGTGTTAATCACCGATTAAAGAAAATCGATGAATACGCAGAAAGAATTAAAAAGGGAGAACTGTTTACCTAAGCTTTGCTTGTAAAAAAAACCATGGTATAATACAGCTACATGATGAGCAATGAATTCGTTTGATTTAACACGTATAAAATAGTTTTTATGAAGGAGCCGTTGATGACGGTTCCCTTCAAATAGTAACGTATTTGCTAAACGAACTTTGCTTCATTTATAATATAATACGATAATTATGAGAACGCTTTCGCTTATGAGGAGGGATGAGAGAGTTGATTGAGAGACTGATTAAGGTAGAATTGCCGACAGGATTGCAGGCAAGACCTGCTGCTGAATTTGTCCAAGAAGCAAACCAGTATGTTTCTCATGTGTTTATTGAAAAAAATGGGAAAAAAGTGAATGCGAAGAGTATTATGGGACTGATGAGTATAGCTATAACTGCTGGTGAAGAAATCACAATCATTGCAGACGGGGCGGATGAAGAAAAAGCGATTACTCAATTAACGGATTTCGTTTCCGGAAAATAAATAAATGCCCTTTTCGATCATTGAAAAGGGCATTTATTATTTTTATTCAGGTTTACGTTCTAACACTTTATCAATTAAACCGTATTCGACAGCTTTTTGGGCAGTCATAAAGTTATCACGATCTGTATCACGTTCAATGACTTCTAGCGGTTGTCCAGTCCGATCAGCAAGAATTTCATTGATTTTTTCTTTCATTTGCAAAATTCTGCGTGCATGAATTTCAATGTCCGTTGCTTGACCTTGTGTACCACCAAGTGGCTGATGAATCATTACCTCACTATTTGGCAATGCATAGCGTTTCCCTTTTGCTCCAGCAGTGAGCAAGAATGCTCCCATCGAAGCAGCCATACCTGTGCAGATCGTTGATACGTCTGACTTGATAAATTGCATCGTATCATAAATAGCCATTCCAGCTGTAATCGATCCACCTGGTGAATTAATATATAGGGAAATATCTTTTTCCGGATCTTCTGCTTCTAAGAATAATAGTTGTGCTACAATAGAGTTTGCTACATTATCGTCAATGGCACTACCAAGCATAATAATACGGTCTTTTAATAAACGTGAATAAATGTCATAGGCGCGTTCACCGCGATTTGTTTGTTCTATAACTGTTGGTATTAAATTCATAAAAATCCTCCTCATCTATTCAAATATCCATCAATTGGATATAATTATCATAACTAATAGGTCAAAAAAGGTCAAACAAAAACATTTGATAAGATGAAAATACACTTACATTCATTTCCATTTCCCATAAAAATAAACATAAAAATGAAAAAAGGGCTTGTCTAACAGGGAAATAAGGGTTATAATATTCTATGTGTCTTTATTAGAATATAATACTTGCGCCCGTAGCTCAGGGGATAGAGCAACGGTTTCCGGTACCGTGAGTCGGGGGTTCGAATCCCTCCGGGCGTGCTACTTTCAATTCTTTATGTGGCAAGGGATAGAGCGCAACTCTATCCCTTGCCTTTTTTCTTTGTTTTTGTTGATTTGGTCACGTATTGGTCACATCATTTTCAAAATCGGCATTCTTCAAGTTCAAGAACATTTCATCTAATGTTTGTACTGCTGATTCCTGCATATTCAGAAGCATATGGGAATATGTGTCTAGTGTCACTTCTATGCTTGAATGACCTAATCGTTCCTGAACAACTTTAGGATGTTCTTTTTGGCTAAATAACAAACTAGCATGAGTATGCCTTAAATCGTGGAATCGTATCTTCTTTAATTTTATACCATTCTTTATTAGTTTGTCTCGTCTTAATCTGAAAGCTCTTCCTAAATTTGTCGGCAAAATAAAAGTACCTCGGTTGGTCGCAACTCCGAACCCCTAATCATCATAATCTTTTCCATACTTCATTTTTTGTTCAATTTGTTTAGCTTTATACTTTTTTAACTCAAACATTAATCTCTCACTCATTGTTATTGACCGATAACTAGAGCTGTTTTTCAAGTCCACACAATCCCAAAATTCTTGTAAATGAAGTGGTCTTAAGAACTAGCTGCCAAGGAAGAAAAACAGCTTAAAGAAGAACACAGCAACTTAGATAACAAAGGTAGTGGAAAATACGATATCAAAGACATGGACGAGTTCCAGGAAAAGCAGGTAATTAGAAATTGAAAACGCACTCAAAGGAATTGGGAGAAAAGCAAAGTTATGGTCACGGATTAATACAATATAAAACATAGGGGAGAAAAATCTATGAAAAAACATTAATATATTCTATTATAATTGCACTTTTTATCACTCTAATACCGGGTAATTTGATTTTTGCTCAGAATCTTAGTGAAAATATAGAAACTAAAATACATAATAATATCGTTTCATCTAATCAAGTTCAAACAATTGAATACAAAGAAAATGGTATGAATACAGTTGAATTTACACTAGATTCAGAGTGAAGTGAATTTTAATCCTGAAAATGGCAAGATGACAGCTAAAGCATTATTGGAGACTGAGCATGGGGAAAATATAGAAAAAAACTTTGATATTGTTTTAACAGAAATTGTTGGTGAAGATATTAGAGCAGTTTTTACTGATATTGAAACTGGAGAAGTGTACAATGTAAATACTACTGAAGTATCTGCTGCAGCTTTACCTCTTGTGCCAATACTTATTAGATTCGTAGTTAAATATGGATTGAAAAAAGCCGTAAAATCATTTGGAAAGAAGGCTATAAATAGATCAATAAAGAAAACTGAATCTGTTGCAAGAGTTGCTTCAAAAGCTTTAGGGTATATAGAAACTAATTTTAAATCACATGGAGCAAAAGTTTACAAAAGAGGTAAAAAAGCAAAAGGGCCTAAATATATAAGTAGAGATGTTGATAAACATTCAGGAGGAAGTTGGAAGGGCGCAAAGACCATAAAAGCTTTGGGAAAAAAGGAAACAAGATCAGGAACGTATGATGCACTTTTGAGAAGAATAGGTGACTAAACTTTATGGATAGACTTACAAGATTTAAAGTGGATTTTTGTAATTTGGATAATACTCCTTACCATCAGGTTTCTAGTAATTTTAGATTGAGAGTTCTTTCAGATACATTTTATAAGAAAAACGAACTTTTATTAAAAGAGCTTATCTTTTTAATTTTTAATAAAGAATCTAGAATTGATAGTACGTTTATTTCCGGTTATATAGTAAATGGTAAAAGAAGAAGAGAAAAAGTTGGATTAGGTAAAATATTCAAATTAAAAAACTGGAAAGAAATAATTGTAAAAGATGAAGTGTTTGGAGAAGAAGTGGTTTTTGCAACTGTAAAAGGATTAGACCGATATAATATATATAAGTACTGTTTGAAAGTAACATCTGGCTATATGAATAGTGCATATATTATTTTTTATAATGATAGTTTTATGTTATATCTAAGTAGTGATGTTCTCGATATTATTTCACATGATGATAAACTGATTAATGATCTAAAGTTAAAATTACCAAAAGAAATTATAGATCATTACTACGATAATTGAGATTGACATTTCTTATCCAATAGGATAACAACTAATATTGTTCAGTTTACGCCCTATCTATTTGGATAGGGCGTAATTACTGTAATAAATTATTTAATAAACAATTTCGTATATTACATACTTTTAGGTATAATTCAACTAAAGGGGTTATATTGAAATTATTACCAATGGGGATGGGAGGAGATGTCCAATCAAGGCGCTGTATGTAGGGGAATGTCATCGCTTCATTGACAAAACATTGGCGCAGCTAGAACAGATACATACACAAATCAAAAACATCCAGAAAAGCATAGAGGGCATTATTGCCTTAGAAAAAGCTTTTAAAGAAAAACGGCTAATTCTATTCGAACCTTTTATAAAGAGGTACACCAGCCGTTTCTGTTGTTTCTAGAGGGTTTCATTGATAATTATTCGAATACGTTACGAGAGATAAAAAAGTCTATTGATGAACTGGAACCGGACAGGAATGGCGTTATTCGAGAGGACTTTCTTGCAGATGGTGTTCAAGGAGGACTTAAACGGGCGGAGCATGTTGCAATGATGCTAACTGATGAAGCAAATGCTGTTCTTCGATCGGTTAGAGATATTATTGATGTTAGGGATTTAGATGACGGGGAGTTTCTGGATAAAGTACAACATGCAAAGAAAATGACGCACAAGACCATCGAAAAGCTATATCTATTTGATCGGCACAATACAGCTAAGCTAGAGCCTGTGGAGCAAGATCTCCATACAATGAAAAACTATGTAAGTCGAATTAGAGAGCTAGGAAACAACGGCCAGATAAATATTGCAACGTATCAGGCGAGAAAGATAGCTGATCAAAAGATTCATCAAAAGCTGATGCAAGGTCTTATGAAAAAGGCTGGAAAAAATGCCATAGATTTAGAAGTAATCACGGGAGAGCTTGGCAAACGGTTATTTTCAAAGTTTATCCCACTAGCAACCATTCCAATTAACTATTTACAGAAACATTTTGGACTGAAAACAATGGATTATAGTTATCGTGCTATGCAGGCCGTACTAGCAGCAACGAGGGATAGTTTAACTGCAAGTGAGTTTTCAACCATTGAGCATCTTGTTGTTTCAAAAGTAAAGGTTTCGGATTACAAGGGAGTAAGGCAAGGAATTTATTATACCTTAGCTGATGGCAGAATAGAAGTATAGGGTAAGTAACGCTAAGTTGCAGTGAATTTAAAGTTATTTTACTCAAATTAAACAAAAGATATTCGATATTAATTACTTTTATTGGAAATTATGATAATAATTATTTAAAAACTTATTTATAAAGAGGTGGTAATTTATGTTATATAGAGCTTTTAAATTTGGTCTTTCGTTATCAATTCCTGGTTTTATGATGCTATTCTTTGCTAGAATTGTATCTGATTTTGATATTTCTCAGTATGATTATTCAGATATAAAGAGTTTCCCAGGTATTTTTGATATTAGCGCATATTATATCCCTATTTCTTTCTTAATTATTGGATTACCTTTTGTGATTATTATTCCATTTATTTGGCTTAGTAGATGGGCTAAAAAATAATAAAAGAATCGTGTGGTAAATCCACACGATTCTTTTATTATTTTAGTACTATTCTTGACTCTAGTCCTGTTTTCTTTTTATTTGTTGCTTTTTTACGTCCATCAATACTTATCCATTCTCTCATAGTAACTTTATAGTGTTTGTATACATTTCTTACCTGGAATTGTCCTTTTTTACCCTTAGGTATTTTTTCTAGAGGCTGTAGTTGTTATTTTTGTTTGTTTCCCTAGACTTCCCTTTATGCTGGTTTTCGGTATCCCACCACTTACACTAAATGACGATGTTGATGACTCAGTTTTTTTGAATGTTCCTGGTCCGTGGAAGGCACCTCCTTTATTTTTCCATTTACCATAAGTTGTTTTAGAATACTTTGCATTGCCAGTTTGTAACCAATAAGTATAGGTCGGGTCGTTTCCAGATAGAAAATGTTGAATTGTATGTTCATTTGGGCCGGATATTTCTTCTATACTTTCAACCATTTTTGCGTTAATATTTTTGCTTATTAAACCATCATCTTGTAATTCCTTTAATAGTTTCTCTTTTTCTTCGTTTCAGTTTTATTGCTTGTTTCTGTTGATGCGAAGCTATTTGATGGTAGGATAAATCCCAATACAAGTGTTACAACAAAAATAATAAAAAAACTAGTAAGTTCCAATCAGAATCTGGAAGTGTAAAATATGAAATAAGTGACACCATTCCTGCCATTCGACCTAATCCAAAGGAGCCGAAAAAAAGCTGGTTAGAAAAAGCAGCAGATGGTGTGAAAGATACATTTGTAAAAGCAGGAGAATTTGGAGCAGCAGCTGTAAAAGAAACAGCGGACTTTCTCATTTTAGATGATGTTAAAACGGTAATGGATCCAAAGGCTTCTACAATGGATAAAGTAATTTCTGGAGCTTCTATTATTCCAGCGGGGAAAGTTTTAAAGCTGGTAAAAGCTGGCAAAGGTGCGTTTGAATTTTCGAATAAAGGTAAACATACAGCGAAAAGAGTTAATAAGCCGTATTCAAACCCCAAAAATAGACCAAAGTATGGAAAAGGACAAGTTGAAAAGGTTTGGGGAGATGCACAGGACATAGATGGAAAGGTGTATGATCCAAACACTGGTGAAGAATTGTTTTGGAATAAAAGTAAAACTAGAGCTGGTCAATGGGATATGGCGCATACACCTGAAAATAAATATAGTAAGTGGACATAAAAAATATATTGAAGGTGAATTAATAAAAGAAGAGTTTTTGAAGTGGTACAGGAATCCTAAAAATTATAGACCAGAAGGTCCTTCTGCAAATAGAAGTCATAAATACGAATAAAAAGATTAGGAGATGGTAGAATGCCAACTGAAAAGGCAGATCTTTTTACTTTAGCGAAGTTTGGAGACTTAAAATCATTTAAAGAAAAATTTGATATTGAGTTAATAAATAGAAAAAGCGATGATGGTTCAGGCTTATTACATTATGCTATATTAGGAAATAATTTTGATATTTCTTCCTTTCTTATTGAAAAAGGTATTGATATAAATATGAGAAATACTGATGGGCAGACTGCGTTACATCTTATATGTATGAATCAAGATTTAAAAGTTGCAGACAAGCTATTACAAAGAGGTATAGACATGAACATAAAAGACAAATATGAAAATAACGCATTGTGGGTTGCCGTAAAGGAAAGAATTATAAAATGGTGGAGTTACTTATGAATTACAATTCAGATATTTTAAACAAAAATAAAGCTGGAAGGTCTCCTTTGGATTTTGCAAAGTAAGTAGGTAACGAAAGGTTAATAAATATACTTACAAGAAAATAATTTAAAATTAATTAGGTCTACTCATAGGCTTTTCCTGTGGGACGCAGTTACTTTTCCAAAAAGAAAAAAAGCTCTCTATAAAAACTAGAGAGCTAAGCTAAAAATTGCTTTATCCCTTGTAATATGCGCATTTTGAAATCCCTTATTTCCTTATAGAGCGCCCTTAGTGGGTTTCCCGTGAGTCGGGGGTTCGAATCCCTCCGGGCGTGCTACTTGTCGTTATAATATGGCTTTATAGCAGCTATTCAACCGGAAAGTTACCGAAAAAGACACACAATAGACAGAAACGAAGAACGCTTCTTTAATTACACCCATGTAATTAAAGAAGCGTTTTTTATGTTCGTATGAAATGCGTATTTTAAAAAAATTAGTTCTATACTAAATGTGGTGGTGTCTTTTACCTCGGTTTATAAGCAAACAAAAAAGTTTAGTGTCTCCTGTAAATTTTAAAAACGAAGAACGCCTACCCCTAGCTAGGCGTTCTTCACTGTATTTATACAACTAATATGAGGAAGAAGTGTTTGTTTATGGCTTTAGAATTACTTTAATACAATCATCCTTTCGTTTATTAAATAAATCATACCCTTTGGCAGCTGCTGCTAAAGGGAGGGAATGGGTAATGATAGATGTTGGATCAATTCGGTCTTGTACGATTTGATCATATAGTTTTTTCATGTATGCTCTTGCTGGTGCTTGCCCCATTTTTAAGGTCACATTTCGAGCAAAAAATGCTCCAAGAGGAAACATATTGTATAATCCGCCATACACTCCTGTAAGTTGAACGGTTCCTGCTTTTCGCACCGCTTTTGTAGCCATTTGGATGGCGCCAAGCGGTCCGCCTTGCAATTTCAGCTTTTGCCCGACATATTCTAAAGGCGATTTTTTACCATCCATTCCAACACAATCAATCACAACATCAGCTCCGCCCTTCGTAATTTCTTTTAATGTCTCTCCCATATCGCTATCTTTCGTAAAATTGTAGATTTCACTACCGGTTATTTTTTTGGCATGATTTAAACGATAATCCAGGTAGTCTACTGCAATTACTCGCTCAGCACCTTTATTCCATGCAAATTGTTGTACCATAATTCCTACTGGCCCACAGCCTAATACAATAACGGTATCTTTCGGTTTGACGTTAGCATGTTCTACACTCCAGTAAGCGGTCGGTAACACGTCAGATAAAAATAATAGCTTTTCATCCTCTAGCTCACAGTCTTCCGGAATTAGAAATGGTGTATAGTTTCCAAAAGGAACTCTTAAATATTCAGCTTGGCCTCCTGGATAATTACCGAACTTTTCCGAGTAGCCGAATAGACCTCCTGCGTCGTAATGTGGGTTAGAATTATCACATTGGCTTTCCAAATGCTGATTGCAATATTTACAGCTACCACAAGCGACGGTGAAGGGGATAACAACACGATCTCCTTTTTTAACCTTTGTGACTTCTTTACCAACTTCTTCAACAATTCCCATCGGTTCATGACCAATAACATAACCATTTGGCAACGAGAAATGGCCTTGATATAAATGAAGATCGGAGCCGCATATTGCTGTAGAAGAGATTTTTACAATAATATCTTCACTATCTTGAAGCTTCGGGAATTCAATTGACTTAACAGCTATTTTTTGCTTTCCTTGGTACGTAACTGCTTTCATTTTTACCCTCCATACTAACTATTCATCCTGTTTAGTATGGAACGTATAATTAAAAAAATGTAGCCTTTATTGATATTAGAAATCTCAGATGGAATGAGGGCAGACTAATTCTCGGTAAAAACTGGAAGTGGTACTAATCTTCCAAAAATAAGTACTTCCACGGGATGAAGTTTCACATTAGCTATTTTTTATATTGTTTTGGGTAACCTAATATGGGTGATAATTATGAAAGCAACGGAGACAGAAAGTAAACAATTTGATAAAGCACTAGATACATTTATTGAACTATATAATAATTTGGAAGCAGATGTACCGGTTATTCAATTCAGCAATGATGTTCTGCAGCAGATTGAGCAAGCCAAACAAGTCTATGGGAATGATGTCATCGATGAAAAAATTAACATCGTTATCAGAGAATTATTGTCTTGGTTAGATCTAACTCATCAAAAAGATCAAAAACCTTAAAGAAAACTGATGATAAACTTTAGCGCAGTCGACTACCTGGCTATACTTATACTTTTGATATAAAGATTTTCGCTACGTCGTGATGACTTCTGCGCAAAAATTTTATGTTTTTCTTATGTAAATGGATAGTAATAAGCTTATGTTTCAAGTGACTTTTGATTTTTTCGTGCTAAAACTATTAATTGTATAAGAATAAGTGGAAATATGCAAAAATTTCCAGTAAAAAAACGCACCTATGTTCGTGTTTTTTGTGGTATAATGAGAACAAACGTTCCTGAAGGAGGCTATATTCATGAGAGGGATTCTTCAGTGGTCGATGGTAAGTAAGCAAAAACTTGTACTATTTTATATGGATAATAATGGTCAAGTTACACAACGGCTAATACGAGTGATTGATATAGGTGAAAAATCAATATTAGCGTATTGTTTCTATCGAAAACAAGTTCGACGATTTAATTATAGCAATATTCTCTCCTGTGGACGAGTTAAGAGAAAGGAAAGTGCGTAAAGTGCGAGTAAATGATCGTGGCTCTATCAAGTGGACAGCGATGATGCTTCCAGAGCATGCAGAGCTATTAACGAAAATGTGGGAAAAATTAGAGCAAAAAAATATGCCTTTGCTGGATGAACAAAAGTTGGTAGAGATGGATGCTCAACTACAATTAGCTATTTGCAATAATCTTACCGTTGAAGTTAAACATTATAATGGACGTGACTATTTAACAAGTAAAGGAAAACTGAAATATATTACGAAAGACATGCTATATTTGGATACAGATATTAAAATTAAACGCCAGCATGTTTTAGATGTATGGATCGATTAAAATGGGTTGTAAAACAGTTTAAGCGTACATTCTTATAGCGAACTGCTGGATACTTAAATGTTATGTAACATCCAGATCGGATGATTTTACCAGCGATCTTGATGAAACCTATGCGCATAGTTTAGGTTTGGTGTTTTTTCATTTTCTCCGGCATACAAAGGCGGCTTAACTTTTTGAAATTGCTTCATTGTATCTATGTTCAGATGTTGATTTAGCCTGGGCATGGTAGGTTGGGAGGCAAGCTCATCCTTATTCAAAATAGTTGTTAGAGCTGGATTATGTTTTAAGTTGTCCGCATAATCATCAGCGTGATAGCCAGCCGCCTCCTAATAAAGAAAAATAGTGGGTAAAAATCATCCTTCGATGGCTGCACCCACTATTTTAGTATATTTACTTCGTCTTACATTTGGAAGCGTTGTAAACGAAAGGCGCTTGAACCAATCTTTTTGCGATTGGTGACCCCTTAGCAGTTTCTGCGCAAACTACTAGTCTTAAATCACAGCAAGCATCCCAACTGCCGAAAGATTTCCAACATCTGTCGTGAGCTCTGCAACACTTATCAAGCTGATTTTTCGGTGTTCCACCGCCATATTTCAATCCATCTCCACAACCAGGCCCACAATGTTTATATCCACCAGGTACACAAAAATTAACTTGGGGACTTATCGTAGAAAACGGTTTGAAGTTAGGATTGTCAATTTCATTTGTATAATCATTTTCTTCAAGAACCTGCTTCCCAGTTGTTTTAGTTACTAAATGACGTAAACCATCATTAGCATAGAAATAACTTGCTTCTTCTCCGTTATTATTTACCCTTATAAAAAATTCATCGTATACTTTTTCTTTACCCTTGGTTTCGGCAAAGACATTTACAATTTCTAATTTGTTATCAACTCGGAGTGTGGTCGTTTTTCCTGATAAAAGTTGTGTTGCGTTGTCTTTCGGAATATCGTGTGCGACAAATTCGTAAATTGATTCAACCATTAATTGGTTGGGTTTAAAAGTCATTAAATTTTGAAGTTTCTCAACTAACGCATTAAATTGTTTTTGGTTTAGTAAATAAGTAAATACCTTCGTAATGACATCTTTTTCTTTAATAAATGACCCATTGATAATCATATGATTTTCTCCTTTCGATTATGGAAAGTAGGGGATTTACAGCCACACTTAGTCGTTGGCTGTCCGTTTTCAAGATAAAGCAACATCATGCACCCGGCATCATATCCGCAACATGAACAATTTACCCACCCCAAAACTCAGGGATCGCTTAGTGTTCTCATTTGCTGTTGTCTTCTCCTCATCTATAAATAACCTCCTTTCAAGGTTGTTACTTATAAAGGAGGTTTGATTAAGAAAAAAATCAACGTTTGAATTGAAATTTAAAAAATAGGACCTCCTTATACTAGAAGAATTAGGTTACAGCTCATTTGAAAAAGAAGACGTTGAAATACTCTCCCCCCATCTATCCTTGGGGTTAACTCGTAAGGTTAAATCATAACTAGCAATTTGTCATTATAAACCGGAAGAAGATATTTTTTATGGTCCTGTGCTAACTGCAGCATTAGCAGATTGTTTAGCTCATAAATCACACTTTCTAATAGGAACGGTGCTTTTTATCAAATATAGGAAACAGAAGATTAGATTAAAAATAATTTATCTGCAATTGGTGCAAATTTTAATTGTGAAATACATACAAAGGATGATTATATAAGTAACTAATTAACATTACTTGATCCATATGCAAGACAAAAAAATAAGAGATTTTTTAAATTAGTGAGTAAATGTGATGCGAGGGGTTGCACGTTGGACTCTTAAGGCTGAGGTCGGTAATAAAGGCTTCTAGTTACAGAGCAAAACACCCGTTTACACTGGCGGTTTTGATTCAATTAGTTTCCACTCATTCACATTTGCATTGAAAATTTCTATGTTTTTGCTATTCCCATTTTCAGTTTGGTTCTAATAACAGAAAACTATATAATGAAAGATATAAATTTAGCAAGGAGGTTTTTCATGAACGGCTTAGAAATTTTCTTAATTGTAGGCATATTATCCATTATTACCTTTTATTTCATTTCTCGGACTTTACTAAACAAAAAATATAAAAAATCACATACCTGACTCCGGCAATAGCTGTAACTGTGGCTTCTCTTAGTTTCTTGGTTTTAACTTTTATTTTAAATAAAGATGGCTGGGTAATTATGGGGAATTATTTCTTTGTTATCGTTATTGTATCAGGTGCTTTAATAGGGACATTCCTTCCATTTATCCATTCAAAATATAGACAGTGAAAAGAAATAAAAATCAAATTCAAGAATATATCAGGAATCATAAGGAAGGTTATATGAGTGATCAATAAATATTAACGCCAGTAATCGGAAATAGAAGGCTTCGGATGAAATTGTAATTGTGAACGCTTCCTTAGGCGTTACACTAAATCCTCATGACCAAAAATATTCTAGGAAGTACCCCTTAATTCTTCTTTTGGGTCGTTTTTGTCGACTGCCATTATACAAGATTTAAGGAGGTGCTTTCTTTTTTATGTCTGAGTGATATTGCTCTGAAAGTGACCAGAAGTAAAGAATTCAATTAGTTATGTAAAAAATTCAATAAATAATACACTTCTCAAAAGTACAATATATGGCTATGTTGCTTTTTCACTATCCCCCTTCACTTTATAAATAAAAAGGAGGGATAGAATGAATGAAAAACTAATTATTAAACCGACTGAAATTGGATCTGTTTTTAAAACACTATCCACGTTTCCTGAAAATCTCAATGTCATTAATGCAAAAGAGATATGGGAACAATCAAAACAAGGACAGGGGACTACAGTGGCAATGATAGATACAGGTGTTGAGAAAGGCATCCGGGCATAGTAAATAACATCATAGGTGGGTATAATTTTACAAAAGATGATAACGCTGATCCATTAGTATTTAAAGATAGAGGAATGGTAAAAATAAAAGTAACATTGTTGCTTATAATAAATTAAATAGATTGGTTATTTTTATTTTTTGAATTTACAGGATTATATGGTTGAATTTTCTTATATTAAATCCTCTTTATTAGAAAAAGGGAGGGTTTAATATGAATGTTAATAAAAATAGATATCCAGAAGTCAAAAGTTTTATTGAGCGTAATGCATGCATAAAAAACAACAAGATTGTAACTTCCTTTTTTCAAGAAGCAGAAAATCAAGAAATATTAAATAATTACTTGAAATATCCTACAGCCTATAATAAAAATTTGGTGGATAGGGCATACAGGCTTCATCATGCGAAGATTAGAATAATAGCTTACCTTTCATCCCTCATTCGTTTTTCAACCATTGATCTTATGAGGCGTTATAGAAAGCATAAGCAACGATTTATTCTTTCGCAACCTATAGAGAATGTACACCATTCATATTTATTAAATGTTGAGGAAAATTTAAATTTAAGCCAAAGCATTAGCAATTATGCCGTGTATAAAAAATATAAAACTTTGACTGTAAAGCAAAAAAAGGTGCTAAATTTAAAATACTGTAAGAATATGAATATTACAGAAATTGCTGAATTATTCAATGAATCTAGTCAAAACATTTCCAAGATTCATAAAACAGGTATTAAAAAACTTCAAAAGGCATTAAGGGATAATTCATGAAAGTTACTGATATATTTACTATTGAAGAACTGTTAGAAAAAATGAATCCTAAAATTCAAAAACACTTAAAAACTGTACCGAACGAAATACGTGATGATGTAGAACAAGAATTAAAAATAAAAATAATAAATTCTTTAGATAACATAAATATTTCAAACATCCCAGGGTTCTTTGATTTAATAGGAGGAGATTAAAATGAAAGATAATCAAGTAACGGACATACTAAATTTTTTAACATTAATTCGCTCTACAATGTCGATGTGTTCAAATTCTTTAGACTGTTGTAGTAATGAAGAAAAGGATTTTTTTAACACTTTACTAATAGATTTAGCAAATATAAATAAAAAAATCGAAGAGTATTTTAATAAATAGTTTACTTTCTTCTATAGACAAATCTCTTTATTTATTAGAAAAAAAGGAGGTGAGAGAAATGGCAGAAAAACCTAAAAAGTAACGCCTGAGTATCATGGTGGGAACGGATAGACGTTGTTGTTCTCATAATCTTTTTTGTCCAATAATTTATTATCCTGGCCAATCTGGGAAAGGTACTTGTAGCGTTTGTTAATTTATAAGTTAAAAGAGCAAAAAATAACCTTCATGATCGATGAGGTAGGAGCTAGATTAGATAACACCAACTCCATCATAAGGATGGGTATCTATCGACCACCGTGTAAACTGTGGTCATTTTTTATTTGCTACTTGTAGCACTCCATACAGGACGAACGTGTATGAAACAACTCGTCCATTTTATTGATGGTTCGCACGTACCTTTTAGCCTTTGTTCCACTGCTTAACTGTCAGAAGCGAAAAGTCCTGCTGAATAAGAAGTTTCACCTTATTTAATTGTGGCTATTTATCGAAGGGAAGATAGCGCTTTAATTGATCGTCCGAGAAGGCACAACCTCGGACGATGATCTATTATTACATTAAAACAACCATGAAAGCTGTTATGGTTTTGCTTGGGGTTCGTAAATATCCCATGCTGTTTTCAGTGCATTAACAATGTATTCTGCGGCGTCTTCTACCATAAACGCATCTGTTTTTACAGTGGAATGATGTTCTTGATAGATAGCTTTTCTTTCATTAAACAGCTGTTTTATCTCTTCTAAGCTTTTCCCTTGTAGAATCGGTCTGCTATCAATTAATAAGCTAATTCGATCTTTCCACGACTCCCATGATAAATCTAAATAAAAAACGATACATTCCTTCAAGCAAATGTCTCTTATTTCTTTTTGTAGAAAAGCACCGCCACCTAAGGAAATAATTTTAAGTTTTTGCTTGCATAAGTCATATATAATTTCTTTTTCCTTTTTTCTGAAATTATCTTCTCCATAGGTTGCAAAAATATCTACGGTGGACATGCCGAAAGCTTCTTCAATGACTTGATCTACATCTATAAAATCACGATATAACTTAGCAGCTACTGCTTTTCCAATAGAAGTCTTACCGACTCCCATAAAACCTATTAATACAATACTTTTTTGTCTTAAGGGTGTTTCTTTCGTGCACATAGGTAACCTCTTTCTATTTAACTGCATTTTTTACTCATTATAAGTGATATTCTTACTACTTGCACGTCAAATATTAAGTTTCTTCCAATTCTATGTTGGCAACATTTCTTATAACATTTATAATAAGTAGTTAATATGAAAAGGTGGAGATAAATTTGAACGTTGTTACAGTAAACGGTGTATCTATTGGTAAAGGTATTCCTAAAGTAATCATTCCATTAATGGGAACAACACTTGAGGAATTAAAATTGGAAATAGCTACCGTAAAACAGGAACAACCCGATATCATTGAGTGGCGGGTTGATGCGCTTAACGAAGCCAATAATATTCATGCGGTGCTTCACGCGCTTTCGGAAATAAAGCCATTACTTGAAGAAGTTCCATTGCTTTTTACATTTCGCTCGTTTAAAGAGGGAGGCGAAAAAAAAACAACGTTGGAATTTTACGATAAACTATTACAAAAGGTTATCGAATCCAACAATATTGATCTCATTGACATTGAATTATTTACAGGAGGTAACGTACAAACATTAGTCCAAAAAGCAAAACAGCATCATATTTCTGTACTTTTATCCAACCATGATTTTAAAGCAACTCCTTCTACAGATGAGATGCTATCTCGTTTATTGGCAATGCAAAATGCTGGAGCAGATATTACAAAACTGGCAGTGATGCCCAATAATATGGGGGATGTACTGCGGTTATTAACGGTTGCAGAAATGATGAAAACATTACATGCTACGCAACCATTTATAACCATTGCCATGGGGTCATTAGGTGTATTAAGCAGAATTGCCGGTGAATTTGTAGGATCTGCTGCCTCGTTTGGCTCTGGAAAACAAGCTTCAGCTCCAGGACAGATTACGGCAGCGGAACTTAAATACATACTTAAAAAAATTCATATGTATTTACAAGCTTAACATATTTACATATCAAAATATATTTTTGTTAAGCTATTTAAATAAGCAGGAAAAGAATACGAGAACTTTCTACATGGTAGGGGGAATAAAATTGGTAGCAAAAAAGGTTGTCCTCATAACTGGAGCTACGAGTGGGATCGGCTACGGAATCGGTGTGGAATTTTTAAAACAAAAAGCTTCTGTTGTATTTACGGATGTAAATGAAGCTCGGGTACAAGAAATTGCTGCAAGCTGGAGGGAAAAAGGTTATGATTGTTTAGGAATTCCATGTGATGTAACAGATGAATTACAATTAAAGGGAGCGATAGAACAAACTGTTACATGCTACGGAAAACTTGATGTTTTAATTAATAATGCTGGTATACAGCATGTAGCTTCGATTGAAGAGTTTCCTACTAAAAAATTTGAATTAATGACAAAAATCATGCTCGTTGCTCCGTTTGTAGCTATCAAACATGTATTTCCAATCATGAAACAACAAGGAATAGGAAGAATCATTAATATGTCTTCCATTAATGGGGTTATTGGTTTTGCTGGTAAAGTAGCGTATAATAGCGCCAAACATGGGTTAATTGGCTTAACAAAAGTGGCAGCGTTGGAAGGAGCAGCATATGGTATCACGGTAAACGCAGTTTGTCCTGGATATGTGGATACGCCACTAGTTCGAAATCAGATGGAGGATTTAGCAAGAAATCGAAATGTGCCTTTGGAAAAAGTGCTTGAAGAGGTCATTTATCCAATCGTCCCACAGAAGCGACTGTTAACGATACAGGAAATCGCTGATTACACTATCTTTTTAGCTACTGATAAAGCAAAGGGTGTTACTGGACAAGCTGTTCTAATTGATGGTGGGTATACTGCACAATAACTTTAGATGCAGTAAAAATGTAGCAGTAAGTTTACAGGCGCTTTGTGTGGCTACAAGTGCCAACTTACCAGTTATTTTGTATACTATTTATTGGAAGCGCTTTAATGCATATAGAGCAGTAACAGCTATGGCTTTTGGACTGCTTTCATCGTTAATTTTAATATCCATCAGCCCAAATATGTTTTCACCAGTGGACGGAAAAGGAATTTTTATTGGTGCTCCGATATTTCCATTGACAAACCCAGCAATTATTTCCGTACCATTCGGGTTTTTAGGAGGATATTTAGGGACGCTATTGTCTAAAGAAAAAGATGTACGCCAATTTGCAAAAGTTCAAGTAAAAGCAAATACAGGATATCGAGAATAAATTGCTTTTTAAAGGTAGATAGCTTGGCGACCTAATTTATCTGCGTGTTTATTTTCTTTTTCGGTATCCATTTAATGAAAAAATACGGAAAATGAGAAGAATGCTAATTTATTGTTGATAATAGCGGCACATACTTCTCATTTTTTGTACTATAGGAAAGTATAAAACTTTAGGCTTTATAGTATAAGAAAAACTATCGCTTTTGCCATAGAGACTTGGCGACAAGCCAAGTTTTTCTAATCTAATTTTTTCTATTGCGTCTACTACCAATTGCGAATCGTAACGAAAAGCTAATATTTCATCAGGAAACTTTTCTTTGCATACAATTAGAGCGTGGATAACTGCATAAAATTTTGCTTCGTGATTAGAAAGAATACCTAATGAAAAAGCATACTGGTAATAGTTTTTTCCTTGTTTTATATAGACACCAGCCCCATTTGATCAGGATCCCCTGTGGATGCACCATCTGTATATACGGTAATCATTAAACATTCGCTCCCACTACGTACTATCCTATTAATTATAACCCTGACAGTAAGAAAAGCCATGAATCAAAGCATAGTTATATTGGGATATATTTATAGTCGGGCATTAACGTCAAAACGGTTTCATACCTTATATTTTGTTATTCCGCTATTAATCATATGAAAGTGACCGTTTATTGTCTTCATTAACTCAAGTGGGAAGTATTAAGCTAGAAGGTTTTATGATTTTGTGGCAAAATAAAAGAAACGGCAGATGAATAGGAGGGTAATCATGAAGTTACAACTTGTAAATGAACAGGTATTAGAATGGAAAATGAATCAATCATTAATGCAATCCATTCAAATACTTCAACTTTCCAGTATGGAATTAATGGAATATATAAAGGAAATAGAAAAAGAAAATCCATTAATTGAAGAAGTAAACTATCATGATGAGATATTCTCATATCGTTCGTCTTCCAACAATGATTCATTAACTCCAGGTGAGATAAATGCCAGCGAGTTAACAATGTATGATCAGCTAAAAAGCCAACTTTATACGCTTCATATCCCAGAAGAATTGAGACCAATTGTTTTATTTGGAATCGACTCCATTAATGAAAACGGTTACCTTGATATCGACATGTCTCTTTGGGGTGAGCAATGTCAGGCAACAGAAGAGCAGGTAGATCAGGCGTTACATATCATTCAATCTTTGGAGCCGGCAGGTATTGGCGCTAGGTCATTAAGTGAATGTATCAAATTGCAACTTGATATACGAGAAGATGATGTACCTTTTTTATATGATTTAATGGAAAATCATTTAGAATGGATAGCTGAAGAAAATATTGATCTAATATCCTTACATTATGACAAAGACCCTTTAAATGTAAAAGATTTATTAGAACAAATCAAGGCTTGCCACCCAAAACCGGGGCATTTACTAGATAAAAAGATTGATAACTATGTCATTCCGGAGGCAACGATTTATAAAGAAGACGGAAAGTGGCAATTATCTTTTTATTCATGGTCTTCTCCTAAGATTACGATTAATGAAGATTACTACTCTATAAAAGATATGAATATAGAAAAGCAAACAGCAAATTATATTAAACAAAAACAACATCAAATAGAAATGATTAAGAAAGCGATTGCTTATCGCAGCACCACCTTAGAACGAGTTATTCAATGTATGCTAGAAAAGCAACTGTTATTTTTGGAACATGGTATCCATATGCTAAAGCCATTAACTTTAAAAGACATTGCCGATGAATTAGGACTGCATATATCAACGATAAGCCGAGCGATTTCACATAAATATGTGCAAACACCAACTGGAATAGTACCATTAAACTTTTTTTTGCAATCTGGAATTCAACAAAATAATGGTTCCAAGACAGCAGCAGTTGCTGTCAAGCAATTAATTGCTGAATTAATTGAGAAAGAGGATAAACGAAAGCCTCTATCTGATGAAAAGATCACAAAAAAACTCAAGACGAATTATGGTATCGAAATAGCTCGACGAACTGTAATGAAATACCGCGAGCAGTTGCAATTACCGTCATCAACAAAAAGAAAGGAGAAATAACTTGCCTACTGTTATTCTATACATAAAAGAATCTTGTCCATTATGCGATGATGCAAAGCTTATGCTAGAAATATTACAAGACGAGTATTCGTATCACATTGAAATTCGTGATATTTATACAAATGATGATTGGTTAGAACAGTATCATCTGCTTATTCCGTGTATTGAGGTAAATGGTAAGACCTTAGATGCTTCACAGCTTGATTGGCATACGCTGGAACAATTTGTACAAAGGTATTTAAGCAGATGATAAGGAGTACATAGTTTTAGCGCCTGCTGTTAAACAGAGGCGCTTAGTTTGTTGATAAAGATAAATGAACAAGTAAGATATTCTTTACATGTAAAATAGGCAATAGATAATCGAGGTGAGTCATCATAAAAAAGTTGGGTTTTTTCACGAGTAAACATAGAATAAATGCAAGTCTACTTCTTAAGAAGACAATCAAAAATAGGTTGAATATAATGATCTTTCCGCATAATGTAAAAGGGATTGAAGTAGTTTACTTCACATAAATGTAACAATCATATTGGTTGTGAAATTATTCAAATTTGATATAATGAAAATTGAAAGAAGTACTTATTTTTTTGTAGCTCCCGGGACATAATATTACCATCCGGGATCGATTGTGACCCGAGAGAAGGAGTCCTTGCCATGAGAGAATTAATTGATTTACAAAAAAGATTATTGCCTGATGTGTTAGAAATTATGCAACAGCGCTATGCTATTTTACGTAGCATTGATGTCCTCCAACCAATTGGCAGAAGGGCACTTGCCGAAAACACAAATTTAACCGAACGAAGTGTAAGAAGTGAAATAGAATTCTTGCAAGGACAAGACTTAATTCGAATCACATCTAAAGGTATGTTTATCACAAAAGAGGGAAAATTAATTCTTGAACGATTATCCTCATTTATGAGTGATATTATGGGACTGCGTGTTTTAGAAACTAAACTTAGGGATACATTATCTATAAAGCAGGTGATTGTTGTTCCCGGAAACAGTGATAAGCATGAATGGGTTAAACAAGAGATGGGCAAAGCGTGTGTTCATCATTTGAAAACAATGATTGGCGATAATTCAATTATTGCAGTTACTGGTGGTACAACAATGGCCGCAGTAGCTACTATGATGACACCATTACAACAAAACACTTCAGCTCTATTTGTCCCGGCTCGTGGCGGAATTGGTGAAAAGGTAGAAAATCAGGCGAATACAATTGCTGCGGAAATGGCAAGAAAAGCAAATGGCGAGTATCGTCTGCTATATGTTCCAGACCCGTTGAGTGAATCAGCTTATCAATCAATTATTCAAGAGCCTATGGTAAATGAAACATTAAAGCAAATAAGAAGTGCAACGATTGTAATGCATGGGATTGGCGATGCTTTAACAATGGCTTACCGCAGAAAAACACCAGAAGTCATTATTAAAAAATTACAGCAGCATGAAGCGGTAAGTGAGGCGTTTGGTTACTATTTTGATGAAAACGGGAATATTGTACATAAGGTACGGACGGTAGGAATTCAACTTGAAGATTTACAACGTATCCCTTATGTTATAACGATCGCCGGCGGAAAATCCAAATCACAAGCCATTGCATCGTACTTCAAACGAGGAAAAAGTGATCTGCTCATTACAGATGAAGCAGCAGCAGAGGAGATTTTAAGGGGGATTTAAAACCCTTTAAATATAAATTAAATATTTTTTTAGGAGGAATATACATGGCAGTAAAAGTAGGAATTAATGGTTTTGGAAGAATAGGACGTCTTGTATTTCGTCTAGCTTTACAAAACGATGAAGTAGAAGTGGTAGCAATAAATGACCTCACAGATGCTAACATGCTTGCTCATTTATTAAAGTATGACTCTATCCATGGAATTTTAGAAGAAGAAGTTTCTGTAAATGGTTCAAATATTGTTGTTGGTGGTAAAGAAATTAAAGTTCTTTCTGAAAGTGATCCAGCAAAACTAGGCTGGGGAGATTTAGGCGTAGACATCGTTCTTGAATCTACAGGTAGATTCAGAAAAAGAGAAGACGCTCAAAAACATATTGACGCTGGTGCAAAGAAAGTCATTATTTCCGCACCTGGTCAAAACGAAGATTTAACAATCGTTATGGGTGTTAATGACAAAGAATACGATCCAGCTAAGCATCATGTTGTTTCCAATGCTTCTTGTACGACTAACTGCTTAGCACCATATGCTAAAGTATTACATGATAAATTTGGAATTAAACGTGGTCTAATGACTACTATTCACTCTTATACAAATGACCAACAAATTCTTGATTTACCGCATAAAGACTATCGTCGTGCTCGTGCAGCAGCTCAAAACATCATTCCTACAACAACTGGTGCTGCTAAAGCAGTAGGTAAAGTACTACCAGAATTAAATGGTAAATTAAACGGTGGCGCTGTACGTGTTCCTACTCCAGACGGTTCTTTAGTAGATCTTGTTGCTGAATTAGAGAAAAATGTAACAGCGGAAGAAGTAAATGCTGCATTAAAAGAAGCTGCTGAAGGTGAATTAAAAGGTGTTCTTGAATATAGTGAAGCACCATTAGTATCTTCTGATATTGTTGGTAATACACATTCTTCTATTGTAGACGGACTATCTACACTTGTTCTTGAAGATAACTTAGTTAAAGTTATCTCATGGTATGATAATGAAATGGGCTATTCTGCTCGTTGTGTTGATCTAGCCGTATTATTGAACAATAAAGGACTATAAGAAAAAATAGCGGGGGAGGAACATGAACGAATCCTCCTCCGTTTTTCCTTCTTTGGTTTAAATATCTTTTTGAGTTGTAGATCGGAAAATGGGGACCTAGTAAAGTCTATGACTACAACGACTCAGATAGAACTTTTTTAAGAAGTTTCTTTCTTGCTGGTCAAAGGTTATAGTAGCTTTAAATGATTGTTTCGGATGAAAAAGTTCTTGGTAATTTTCATCGAGGCAAGAGAAGAACTACATATCCTAAAATAGGAGGCAAAGAAAATGAATAAAATGTCAGTTAAAGATCTTGACGTAAAAGGAAAGAAAGTATTTTGCCGTGTGGACTTTAACGTACCAATGAAAGACGGAAAAGTAACGGATGATACTAGAATTAGAGCAGCTCTACCGACTATTGAGTATCTTTCTAATCAAGGTGCCATTACAATTTTAGCTAGCCATCTCGGTCGTCCAAAAGGTAAAGTTGTAGAAGAATTACGTTTAGACCCCGTAGCTAAAAGGTTAAGTGATTTAATAGGTAAAGAAATTGTTAAGACCGATGCTGTTTATGGAGAAGAAGTCAATCAAGCAATTGCACAAGCAAGCGAAGGCGATATTATTTTAATTGAAAATGTTCGCTTCGAAGCTGGAGAAGAAAAGAATGACGAACAGCTGTCTCAAGCATTTGCCGATATGGCAGACTGTTATGTAAATGATGCGTTTGGAGCAGCCCATCGTGCTCATGCTTCCACAACTGGTGTAGCAGAAAAACTCCCTGCAGCGGCTGGCTTCTTAATGGAAAAAGAATTATCCGTATTAGGCCAAGCATTAGAAAATCCGAAACGTCCATTTACTGCAATTATTGGCGGGGCAAAGGTAAAAGATAAAATTAATGTAATTGATAATTTACTTGAAAAAGTAGATCATCTCATCATTGGTGGTGGTCTAGCCTATACATTCATTAAAGCGCAAGGGTACGAAATCGGAAATTCTTTATTGGAAGAAGATAAAATCGATCTTGCTAAACAATTTATGCATAAAGCGAAAGATAAAGGCGTTGAATTTGTTTTGCCTATTGATGTAGTAGTTGCTGATGCGTTTAAAGAAGATGCGAATAAAAAAGAAGTAGATATTGATCAAATTCCAGCTGATTGGCAAGCACTAGATATCGGCCCTAAAACTGCTGAAAAATATGCACAAATTGTAGCTAACTCTAAACTAATCATTTGGAACGGTCCAATGGGTGTATTTGAAATGGACGCTTTTGCTAATGGAACAAAAGCAGTTGCTGAAGCACTAGCGAATACAGAAGGCTATACAGTGATTGGTGGTGGCGATTCAGCTGCAGCAGTGGAGAAATTTGAATTAAGTGATAAAATGGATCATGTATCAACAGGTGGAGGTGCTTCCTTAGAATTTATGGAAGGAAAGACTTTGCCAGGTGTTGCTGCATTAACGGATAAATAAAAAACATATGAGGTGAGACGATGCGCAAAAAGGTAATTGCTGGAAACTGGAAAATGAATAAACTCGCAAAAGAAGCAAATCAATTTGTTGATGAGGTTCTACCAAAATTACCCGATTCTGATCAGGTAGAAGCAATTGTTTGTGCGCCATTTCCTTTCCTAGCTAATCTTGTTGATAAAGCGAAAGGTACAAAGTTACAGATTGCTGCTCAAACGATGCACTATGAAAAAAATGGGGCATTCACTGGTGAAGTGAGTCCGGAAATGCTCGCTGATTTAGGTGTAACACATGTTATCATTGGACATTCTGAACGAAGAGAATATTTTAATGAGACAGATGAAACAGTGAATAAAAAAACGCATGCTGCACACCAATATAATTTAACACCAATTGTTTGCGTTGGTGAAACATTAGAACAGCGTGAAGCGAATGAAACGATGAATCATGTAGAAAATCAAGTAACAAAAGCATTAAAAGGACTAACAGAAGAGCAAATAGTACAAACAATTATCGCATATGAACCTATCTGGGCTATAGGAACAGGAAAAACAGCTTCCAGTGAACAAGCGAATGAAGTCTGTACACATATTCGCCAAGTTATCGAAAAAATCACATCGAGTGAAATTGCAGAACAGGTAATTATCCAATATGGTGGCAGCGTCAAACCAGCAAATATTAAAGAACTATTAGCTCAATCAGATATTGATGGGGCACTAGTTGGTGGTGCTAGCCTTGAAGCAGACTCGTTCTTGCAATTAGTGGGGGCAGGTGCAAAATAAATGAAACAGGATAAATTAGCGGCTTTAATCATCTTAGATGGTTTTGGTCTTCGTGATGAACTAAAAGGAAATGCAGTTAAGCAAGCTAATACTCCTAATTTTGACCGTTATTGGAGCCAATTTGCTCACAATCAGCTTAGAGCTAGTGGAGAAGCGGTTGGATTACCAGAAGGTCAAATGGGAAATTCTGAAGTTGGTCACTTAAATATTGGTGCCGGTAGAATTGTTTATCAAAGTTTAACTCGCGTGAACTTGTCGATTAAAGAAGGAGAGTTCTTTGAAAAAGAAGCCTTCATTAAATCAATGCAACATGCGAAGGAAAACAATAAGGCATTGCATGTTTTTGGGTTGCTATCTGACGGTGGAGTTCATAGTCACATCAATCATTTATTTGCTTTATTGAAATTAGCAAAAGATCAAGGTTTAGAAAAAGTATATATTCATGCATTCCTTGATGGACGTGATGTTGGCCCCCAAACTGCTAAAATCTATATTAAACAAACATTAGATAAGATTAAAGAATATGGAGTCGGTCAATTTGCTACGATTTCTGGACGTTATTATTCCATGGATCGGGACAAACGTTGGGATCGTGTGAAAAAAGCGTATGATGCAATGGTTTATGGCGAAGGACCAACATATAAAGATCCATTTGCCGTAGTCGATGATTCTTATGCAAATGAAATCTATGATGAGTTCGTCATCCCATCTGTTATGGTCGATGAAACTGGCAAACCAGTAGGAACAGTTGAAGATGGAGACTCAATTATTTTCTATAATTTCCGACCAGACCGGGCAATTCAAATATCACGTACCTTTGCAGATAAAGATTTTCGTGAATTTGATCGAGGCGACAAAGTACCAAAAAACCTGGATTTTGTTATGCTGACGAACTTTAGTGAAACTGTAGATGGGTATGTAGCTTATGAACCAGTTAATTTAGATAATACCGTTGGTGAGGTCTTATCACAGAACGGTCTAAATCAATTACGAATTGCGGAGACAGAAAAATACCCTCACGTTACTTATTTTATGAGTGGAGGAAGAGAAGAAGAGTTTCCAGGAGAGAAACGAATTCTAATTAATTCTCCGAAGGTTGCAACCTATGACCTTAAACCTGAAATGAGCGCTTATGAAGTAACAGACGCGTTGCTTAAAGAGCTTGAATCAGGTGAGCTCAATGCGATTATTTTAAATTTCGCCAACCCAGATATGGTTGGACATTCCGGGAAATTAGAACCAACAATTAAAGCAATTGAAGCAGTTGATGAATGCCTTGGAAAAATAGTCGATAAAATTTTAGAACTTGGTGGTAATGCAATTATTACTGCTGATCACGGAAACTCTGAAGAGGTAGTTACATTAGAAGGAAAACCAATGACAGCTCATACAACTAATCCTGTACCTGTGATCGTAACAAAGGAAAATGTAACATTACGTGATGGAGGTATTTTAGCAGACTTATCTCCAACATTGCTTGACTTATTAGATGTTGAAAAGCCAGAAGAAATGACAGGTAGTTCATTAATTAAATAAATTGATTGATAAAGGAGACAAATATTATGCCATATATTACAGATGTTTATGCTCGTGAAGTATTAGATTCTCGCGGAAATCCAACTGTGGAGGTAGAAGTGTTTACAGAATCAGGCGCTTTTGGTTCAGCACTAGTACCAAGCGGTGCTTCAACTGGGGAGTATGAAGCAGTTGAATTACGCGATGGTGATGAAAATCGTTATTTAGGAAAAGGTGTTTTAAAAGCAGTACAAAATGTGAATGAAATTATTGCACCTGAATTAATTGGCATTGATGTGACACGTCAAAATATTATCGATTCCCTAATGATTGAGCTTGATGGAACAGATAATAAAGGAAAGCTTGGAGCTAATGCTATCCTTGGAGTTTCTATGGCTGTTGCACATGCTGCTGCAAGTTATTTAGAAATGCCGCTTTATAACTATCTCGGAGGATTTAACGCAAAAACATTGCCTACTCCAATGATGAACATTCTAAATGGTGGAGAGCATGCAGATAACAACGTAGATATTCAAGAATTCATGATCATGCCTGTAGGAGCAGAAACATTTAAAGAAGCATTACGTACCGGAGCAGAAATTTTTCATTCCTTGAAAAAAGTATTAAAGTCAAAAGGATACAATACAGCTGTTGGTGATGAAGGTGGATTTGCACCAAACCTTTCCTCTAACGAAGAGGCATTACAAACAATTGTAGAAGCAATTGAAGCTGCTGGATATAAAACAGGAGAAGAAGTTAAACTTGCAATGGACGTCGCTGCTTCTGAAATGTATGAAAATGGCAAATACAATTTGAAAGGCGAAGGTGTTGTTCGTACTGCTGAAGAAATGGTTGACTGGTATGAAGATATGATTAATAAATATCCAATCATTTCTATTGAAGACGGCTTAGACGAAAATGACTGGGAAGGATTTAAACTTCTAACGGAACGCCTTGGCAAAAAGGTTCAACTAGTTGGAGACGACTTGTTTGTTACAAATACAGCTAAACTATCTAAAGGTATTGAACAAGGTATTGGAAACTCTATTTTAGTAAAAGTAAACCAAATCGGTACATTAACAGAAACATTTGAAGCAATCGAAATGGCAAAACGTGCAGGCTATACTGCAGTTATTTCTCATCGTTCTGGTGAAACAGAGGATGCAACCATTGCTGATATTGCTGTAGCAACCAATGCAGGCCAAATTAAAACGGGTGCACCTTCACGTACAGACCGTGTAGCTAAGTACAATCAATTACTACGTATTGAAGATGAACTAGCTGGCATGGGTGAATACGCTGGAAAAACTGCATTCTATAATCTAAACACAAAATAATAAAGAACAAATCTTGATATGCTCCCCTAAGGTAGACAGATTAAAAAGATAAAAAATCTGTTTCCCTTCGGGGATTTTTTTATGCCTAATGTAAGGCGAGTAAGGTAAAGAATATAAGTTCGAAGGTTCTGTATCATTTCTAAGGGAACACTTTATGCGTACTTAAAGCAACTCCACAAAGGGGGGATTTTTTCGAAGTAACGGGCTAGAAGAAACAGCCGGATACATATAAATAAAAGTTGTTTAAGGGTAAACTAGAATAATGTCGACAGGTTAATATATATCTTTATTATGATAGGTGATAGCATAGCAATTAGTGGTTACTTAAATTTTTAATGAGGGGGTTTTTTCATTTGAATAAGACTAAAAATTGGATGCAAATCTTTAATCCTAGTTGGGGAAGGCACGAATTAAGTTATAACGATGATACAAGAAAAGGTGATTAGATGAGAGATAAGAGAAAACGTAAAATACATTTCGTAGGATATCTTATTTTCTTGGTTTTACTCTTCTTTTGCTATTTTCTTTTACCTGGAGAACAATTTTTAATTTCTCTATGGATATTAATTGGTTTACTTGCAGTGTTTAACATTTATTTGTTTTTTGTACCTTCTGATGATAATAAAATGTGACTGATACGTAATGGAAGATATCCTGTTGTAAGGTGTGCGTAAGAATCTTACTTCACGAGTTATAGGGAATACAAAGAAGGCTAAGTGGGAGATAACGGCAGCTACATCCCGATTCGTTTAGGTTGACAGAGAGAGTAGGCTTCGATAGCGATACAGCGAGGTTTTTCAAGACAGAGTATGCTTTGATAGCCACATCACGATTTTCCAAGGAAGGAAAGCTTCGGTAGCAATACATCAGGACTTTTAAAGGAGGACAAGGAAAACTTCAACAGCGACATATCGTGGTCAAGGTTTAGCCTGTGTTTTACTTCTCAATAAGGGATGCAGGAAAAGACTACTGAATGAATACATTATAAGGAGGATCTCTTCTAGCTCACCCTCTTTTCGTTCATCTTTTTACTCGAGTATTTTACACCTTCCGATATACAGTATCTTTATTCAACCGTTAGATTATCCATTCGTAACTTTAGGCTGAACTCTTCTTCTGTTAACTAATTTGATAATTGCTTATCTCCTTTAAATTAATAGAAATCTTACTATTGCATCCTTTTACCATCACAAGGAAAGAAATAGCCTCTTTTACATGAGGATGGAATTTTATAGAAACAAAGAGAACGTCTAATTTAAGCAGCATACAGATAAAATATTCCCCATATAAAAGCGGAATTAGAAACGGGTCGTCTTTTGGAAAATGCTTGATTAATGGACATGAATATGGCATAGTTACTAATGGATAAACAAAAAATAAACATAAGCGTTGTAGGGGAACCAGTGTTGCTGGTTGAGATTGTATCCATAAGATACTAGACTCTTAGAACCTGATCTGGGTAAAGCCAGCGTAGGGAACATGTTTTGATTAGCAATAGTTGCATGTGCGAAAGCCCTAGGTGTACGAAACCACCTAAGGCTTTTTTTACGTGAGGAAGAAGGAGTCGACGTTTTAGTTTAGCGCAACCAGGCAGGTCGCCAGTGTACGTCCGTTTTCGATTTTATACCTTACATAGCTATGTTTGTACAAGGAGGAAATTATGTTGAAGAGACTCATTATTTTTGCCCTTATCACTGCTTTACTTACAGCCTGTAATACAAATGGAGAAGAGAAGAAGAAAAAAGGTGATCAAGCTAAAGAACTAAAAAAAGTATCTGTAGTTTTGGATTGGACACCAAACACAAACCATACCGGACTATATGTAGCGAAAGAAAAAGGGTATTTTAAAGATGAAGGACTCGATGTAGAAATTAAGATGCCTGGAGAAGCAGGAGCAGACCAGCTAGTAGCATCAGGAAAAGCAGATTTTGGTGTTAGTTATCAGGAAGGAATTACAGAGGCACGGGTTCAAGATATTCCGATCATCTCCATTGCAGCAATCATTCAACATAACACATCCGGGTTTGCTTCGTTAAAAGAAAAAAACATTACGAAGCCAAAAGACTTCGAAGATAAAACATATGGAGGATGGGGTGCTCCTGTAGAAAAAGCGGTACTCAGTTCGTTAATGAAGCAAGAAGATGCTAATGTGGAAAAAGTAAATATTGTTAATATGGGGGAGACGGACTTTTTTACAGCTGTAAATCGAGATATTGATTTCGCTTGGATTTATTACGGGTGGACAGGAGTAGAAGCAGAGCTCCGAAATGAAGAATTAAATATGATTTACCTCACAGATTACTCGGAGAAACTAGATTATTACACGCCTGTTTTAGCAACAAATGAAGACATGATTAAAAAAGATCCCGAAACCATTAAAAAATTTTTATCGGCAGTAACAAAAGGATATGAACTAGCGATTGACAATCCAGAAGAAGCCGCAAATATTTTAATCGAAGCAGTTCCTGATCTTGATGAAGAACTGGTAAAAGCAAGTCAAAAATGGCTAGCTGATAAGTATCAAGATGATGCAAAGAGATGGGGAGAGCAACAACTGGAAGTTTGGGATAATTACGCATCTTGGATGTATGAAAATAAATTATTAGATAAACCATTAGATAGTGAAAAAGCATTTACCAATGAATTTTTACCTAAATAAATATTAAATTAACTATTCAAAGGAGGAATCGTCATGGCCAATTCCCTTGTGAGCATTCAGATTATCCCAAAAACAAAAAATGGGGAAGATGTTATACCTTATGTAGATGAAGCAATTGCAATTATTGATCAAGCTGAAGTCCGTTATCAAGTCAATCCATTGGAAACGACAATGGAGGGTGAGTTATCCGAGTTATTAACTGTCATTGAAAAAATGAATGAGCGAATGACTGAACTTGGATGCCCAAGTGTAATTTCACAAGTAAAAATATTTTATCAGCCTACAGGTGCTTCGATGGATAAATTAACGGAGAAGTATCGCTAATGAGGAAGAAATTATTAAAGGGATGGCGGCCGGTTTTGGTCCTCATCCTTTTCATGCTTAGCTGGGAGTTTATCTGTTCTTGGTTTCATGTACCTGAGTGGTTACTTCCTGCACCATCAATTATTTTACAAGAAGCGATTACAGGCTGGTCAGACTATGTTCATCATTTAGTCTCGACGATTCAGTTAACGATTGTTGGATTTTTAGTCGGCAGTAGTGTTGGTATTTTGGTTGCTGTTTGTCTCCATCTTATACCTGGGATGCGCGAGGCCTTTTATCCAATTTTAATTATTTCCCAAAATATTCCAATTATCATCTTGGCACCATTGCTTGTTATTTGGTTCGGATTTGGAATATTGCCTAAGATAATTGTTATTATACTAGTTTGCTTTTTTCCTATTACCATTGCTGCTCTTGATGGATTTCGGCAAACAAGTGAGGAATTAAAGCATTATATGCAAATGGCAGGTGCAAATAAACAGCAAATTTTCTTGAAGCTGGAGTGGCCATATGCACTGCCCTCATTATTTAGTGGATTAAAAATATCTGCCACGTATAGTGTGATGGGAACGGTCATTTCAGAGTGGCTAGGTTCTAGTGAAGGTATCGGATATTACATGACTTTAGCCTCTTCTTCGTTTCGGACAGATCGTGTATTTGTAGCTATTTTATTTATCGTCGTATTAAGTTTGTTATTTTTTCTGCTGCTAACGTATTTAGAACAAAAAGTTATTCGTTGGAAGCTGATTGAAGAAGGAGATCACCATGGGTAAATTAGAAATTGAAAGGATTCAAAAATCATATGGCGATAATCAAGTATTAGCCGACATTTCCTTTACCGTCCAAGATGGAGAATTTGTCGCTATCCTAGGGCCATCTGGAAGCGGGAAAAGTACATTGTTTCGTCTAATAGGCGGAATTAGTACACCAGATGCCGGTACCATTCGCCTCAATCATAAAGATATAACAGGTTTACGCGGCTTTATTAGCTATATGCCACAGGCTAGTTCACTTCTGCCTTGGCGGACGGTCTTAAAAAATGTCATGCTTGGAAAAGAAATTGTAGATAGTAAAACGAATGAAGAGCAAGCATTAGAAATGATTGCTCGTGCTGGGCTGGCAGGCTATGAGTATGCTTACCCACATCAATTATCAGGTGGGATGAAACAACGGGTTTCTTTTCTTCGCAGCATGCTTAGCCCACAGCCAATTATTTGCTTAGATGAACCATTTTCGGCACTAGATGAATGGACAAGACTGGAAATGCAAAAGTGGTTGTTATCGATATGGGAACAGTATCAGCGTTCGATTTTGTTTGTGACTCATCATATTGAAGAAGCGCTGTTTTTAGCTGATCGAATTATCGTTTTGTCAGAAAAACCAGCGCTAGTGAAGAAGGAAGTTTTTATCCCCTTTGAACGACCTCGGTCAGAAGACATTGTATTAAGTAAAGCATTTTTAGAGTATAAGAAAATGATTTATCATGAATTGAGGGGATCATAATGCAAGGAAAAATTATTGATGCGCATATTCATTTAGACATGTATACGAAGGACGAGCAAAATCAAATCTTAATCGACTTGGAGCAAGAAAAAATTACGGCTGTCATCTCTGTATCTAACCATTTAGCTTCATCCATTGCAAATTTGCGGCTAGCCGAACAATATGAAAAAATTTATCCGGCATTTGGATTTCATCCGGAGCAGGAACTGCCATCTGAAGAGGAACTTGAAGAATTAATCCAGTTTATTCAACAATATAAGGATCAAGCAATCGCCATAGGGGAAGTTGGTTTACCTTACTATATGCGCCAGAAAGCAGTAAAAATGAACATAGAGCCCTATTTAGAGCTGCTGGAAGTCTTTATAAAGCTTAGTAAACAATGGGATAAACCGATTAGCTTACATGCTGTCTATGAGGATGCTGATTTAGTCTGTGACCTGTTGGAAAAGCACTCTATAGATAAAGCGCATTTTCATTGGTTTAAAGGTAGTTATCAAACGATAGAACGCATGATCCAAAATGGCTACTTTATTTCTATCACTCCTGACATATGCTATGAAAAAGAGATTCAACAGCTTGTAAAAGAATATCCTCTTACTCATATAATGGTAGAAACAGACGGTCCTTGGCCATTTACTGGACCATTTGCCAATCAATTAACCAGTCCTGTTATGATCCATGATACGATTATAAAAATTGCACAAATAAAAAAGCAGTCGATTGCAAATGTATACGAACAGATTTTTACTACAACGAAGCAGTTTTTTGCGCTATAACGCTTATTCCACCTTTGTCTGTCAATATACAGATTAAAATAGATTGTACCCAATTGCTCTACGATTCTTGGTATATATTCATTATCATAGCAGGTTATTAGTCATTTAGAACCAAATTTTAACAATGCGTGAATAGGACAATACCGTAGAGAAATATAAATAGAATAAATGTTATTATAAGGAAATAGAGCCTTTTTATCCCTCATTTTTGGATAGTAAAGTTCCTACTTCAGATTAATTGTTAGTTGAAAGGGACAAGTGGGGACTACTGTATGTTAGCGAGAATAAACTCTAGTTATATGAAGTTTATCCCGCATGTAAGGTGCCGTAAGCCTCCCACTTCAAGAGCCTGAGTTGGTTAAAAAGAGTCTAAGTGGGAGAGAACGGCACCTAAATGCCCGATTCGTTTAACTAACATTCCGTGTAAAAAGCATTCCACGGAATGAAGTTTCACTTTATCCCGTATGTAACTGGAGTAAGACCATCACTTGAATGCTACGAGGTGAATCCTAAGAGGATAAGTTGGAAAATCCAACTACAAGTCAAATGCCCGATTCTGTTCAGAGGCCTTTAGGTCATACCCTTGCGGTACGGTACTAACAATCAGTGGAATTAAAAGAATATCCCCACTGATTGAAGGTTTATTTTATTAAACGTATATAAGTAATGGCTAAGGGTGGGGGAAGATGACGAAAAAAGTGTTATTGTTTGGCGATGTTGGTATTGATGATACGGTTGCACTTATTTATGCATATTTTAATGCTGCTATTGATATTGTAGGAATTGTAGCAGACTATGGCAATATTTCAAGGCAGAATGCACTGATTAATATTCATTATGTAAAAAGTCTCTTTCCTTCAGAGGAAGTAAAGAAGATTAAAGTGATTGCCGGAGCTCATATTCCAATGACTGGTGAAGATCCAAAATATGTACCGGAAATCCATGGGGAATATGGATTGGGTCCGATCATTCCTCCTAAGATGCTGCATGATGGAATAAGTGATAATTTTTTTGAAGTTGTCGAGATTATTAAAAAATATAAAGAAGAAGATTTAATTATTGTTAATATTGGCAGATTAACTTCTTTAGCCAGTTTATTTATCTTGTATGAATCATTAATGAACACTGTAAAAGCGTATTACATTATGGGAGGAGCATTCTGGATTCCTGGTAATATTACAGCAGTTTCGGAAGCAAATTTTTATGGTGACCCTGCCGCAGCCCAAGTGGTTTTAGCAAACGCAAAAAATGTTAAGATTATTCCTTTAAATGCAACAAATCAAGCGATTGCTACCCCAAAGATGGTAAACTATATTGATCAAGTAGGTAAAGTACCTCTCATTAAAATATTGCTAGATTATTATTATGATTTTTACAAGAAGCGAAATCCATCTATCCAAGGATCCCCTTTACATGATGTACTGACACTGATGGCAGTGATTCATCCAGGTATGTTGACATATCAAAGTCATCCTGTCTATATTGTTCAGGATGTTGCAGGAATAGCAAGAGGCCAGAGCATTGCTGATATTCGTCCATATGTCGATTTGAAAAGTGATACCCAAGGAGATTCAGTGGTTGGCGGAGAAGTTCATGAAATTGCTTTTGAATTGGATTACGCTACCTTTTATTATGATTTTATGTCGGTGATGACTAAATGAAATAGCTGGATAATAAAACGTATTTTGTTTAGATATCACATCTAAAAGCAACTTCAAAAAAATACCGCAGAGCAACTAGCTAGCACTGCGGTATTAAAGGCTTATTCTGTTTTTTCCTTAATAAATTGTACCACTTCTTCAGCAGTTCCCATGGAAAGAATTTTTTCTTTATAGGAAGCTAAGTTCGCCTTATCCAGTTTGCGGATTTGTGTACGTGCAGGCAGAATTGAAGTTGCACTCATACTGAATTCATCTAGGCCGAGTCCAAGTAAAATTGGAATGGCAATCGGGTCACCGGCCATTTCACCACACATACCAACCCATTTTCCTTCACTATGTGCCGATTCAATAACGTTATTGATCAAGTTAAGAATAGCAGGATGATATGGTTGATATAAGTAAGAAACTTGTTCATTCATCCGGTCTGCTGCCATGGTGTATTGGATTAAATCATTGGTACCGATACTGAAGAAATCGACTTCTTTGGCAAACTGCTTGGCAATAACTGCAGTTGATGGGATTTCAACCATAATACCGATTTCAATTTCATCTGATACTTCAAAGCCTTCTTTTTTAAGTGCTTCTTTTTCATCCAATAGAATTGCTTTTGCACTTCTGAATTCTTCCAGTGTAGCGATCATTGGAAACATGATTTTTAAATTTCCGTATACGCTAGCGCGGAGCAACGCGCGTAGCTGTGGTCGAAATACATGTTCGTTTTCTAAGCAAAAGCGAATAGCGCGGAAACCAAGAAATGGATTTAGTTCTTTTGGCAAATCCAGATAATTTAACTCCTTATCGCCGCCAACGTCAAGTGTTCGAACGACAACTGGTTTATCTTGCATTTGCTCTAAAACAGACTTATATGCTGTAAATTGCTCTTCTTCTGTTGGCAGTTGGCTTTTACCCATATATAAGAATTCGGTTCGGTATAATCCAATAGCTTCTCCACCATTATCTAATACCCCAATAACATCATCTGGTGTACCGATATTAGCAGCTAACTCTACTTGGTCTCCGTCGGCAGTTATTGTTGGTTCATTTTTTAATTTTGCCCATTCTTGCTTTTGTTTAGCAAATTCCTCTTGTTTTTTATGATATAAAGCTATTTCATCTTGTGTCGGGTTAACAATAACTAATCCTTCATTTCCATCAACAATGATCATTTCGTCTTTGTTAACGGTGGTGGTAATCTCTTTTGTTCCAACTACTGCAGGGATTTCAAGGGAACGAGCCATAATAGCAGAGTGAGAAGTACGACCACCAATATCAGTTGCAAAGCCTTTAACAAACTCACGGTTTAACTGGGCAGTGTCTGACGGTGTTAAATCATTGGCAATAACAATAACTTCTTCGTCAATTAAAGCAGGATCCGGAATGGAAACTCCTAATAAGTGGGCTTTGACTCTTGTAGTTACATCATGAATGTCAGCAGCACGCTCACGCATATATTCGTTATCCATGTTTTTAAACATATCAATAAACATTGTTGCAACTTCATCTAAAGCAGCTTCTGCAATGACTTTTTCTGATTCGATTTTATCTTTCATTGGATTAATTAATTCAGGATCACTAAGAACTAATAAATGGGCAGAAAAAATCTCTGCATGTTCATCTCCAATATTCTCTTTCGTATGTGCTTTAATTTTCTCCAGTTCCTGTTTTGAAACTTCAAGTGCTTTTTCCAAGCGCTCTATTTCAAATAGAGGATTATCTGTAGAAGCTTTTTCAAATGATAAATCTGGGGTCTCCAGCCGATATGCTTTTGCAATAGCTATCCCTGAAGATGCTGCGATTCCTTGAATGTTAGCCATATTCATATTCCAACCTTTCTTCATATCAATCACCATTTCTATTTTAACTGCTTGTGCATCATGGTACAAGCAATTACAAGCTAAATTTAAAAAAGTTTGTCGAAAAAAGAAGAAAATTTATACTGACTTTGTTTAAAATTTCAATAAAAGTTAATTAAATCCATAATTTAACCGTTATATAAGATAAAAACGAATAGTTATTGAAAGACATTTATTCATTTTTATGGTCGTCTTATTCCTTTATATAGTTTCCGTATTAATCCAGTGAACCATTGCATTATAGACTTCCTGATTATTGGAATCATTAATTAATTCATGACGACCATCGGAAAATAACATGGTTGTAATCTGTATTAATCCTGCTTGCTTGTATAAATCAGCCGTTTTCCAAATTCCTTTTGCATAATCTCCAACAGGATCTTGCTCTCCACTAATAAGCAGTAACGGGAGATCTTGACGGATTCGTTTATTTTTTTCTTTTGACTGGATAGAGATAATACCATCTAACAGATCATAAAAAAATTTGCCTGTCGGAACAAAGCCGGTATAAGGATCTTGCATATAATCATCAACCGTTGCACGCGAGTTGCTGAGCCAATCAAACCCGGTATTTGGTTTCTTAACCTTACGATTAAAGGAACCAAATACTAACTTATTCATGAATGGAGATTTTTCTTTAGGAGGAAGGAAAGAGGCAATTTCTCGACCAACGATTGTTTTTAGTAGAGGGAAATATCCTGTCCCAGAAAGGACGGCACCTGCTATTAAGTTACTATGCGTTTGAATATAAGAACGAACAATAAATGATCCCATACTATGGCCAAAAAGATATAGAGGTAATTCAGGATGTTTCTTTTTTATTTGTTTAGATATATTTAGAAAGTCATCAACAGCTCTAAAAAAACCATTTTGATCAGCAAAATAACCAAGCATTCCTTGGCGTTTGCCGGTTTCCCCATGTCCCTGATGGTCGTTACCGTAAACAATAAAACCATGAGAGGTTAAGTATGTTGCAAAGTTATCATACCTTTCTATATGTTCCATCATGCCGTGAGCAATTTGGATTACAGCTTTCGCTTTTACTGACGGAAGCTCCCATTTCTTTACATGAATATCGAGATTATCCGGGGTGCGGTACCAAAACGTTTGTTTTTTCATTTTATCCCAACCTCCTTCTTTATATTCTATCTTAAATATAAATTTACACTTCGTCTACTTAAAAAGACTTGCTATGATTACAGGATTTATGCTACAGTTATAAATAAATACATATATGAAATTACATGTATGTAAATCCATGTATGCTCCTGGTAGCATACGATTCGTACAGAGGTTCAGCTGGTTATATGTTACAGGGGGTATCACGTAAATATGCTAGGAATTGTAAATGTATTATTAGTTATTGATGGAATTATCATGATTATACTGATTTTATTGCAGTCAGGTAAAAGTGAAGGTCTATCCGGTGCAATTTCCGGAGGAGCAGAGCAATTATTTGGCAAGCAAAAAGCAAGGGGCATTGACCTTGTGTTACATCGCGGAACAATTGTCACAGCGGTTATATTTTTTGTACTAGCTTTTCTAAGCGCATATGTTTTACAATAGATACAAACCCTTATCGCTTCAAAGTGGTAAGGGTTTTTATAATTGGTGAGTCTCGATAGACGATGGGCTGTATTGCTTGAATAAAACAATAGTTTCATGTAAATCTTCCAAAACGAAAGGTTTGTTATATAGGGAAAGATTCAATTACAATGAAAAAGGGTAAACTAGTTTAGAAGCAGAAGGAGTTAGAGAATAATGAAAGTAAAACAACCTCAACCATTTACGTTTGAAGCAGGTCCACGTGCGGTATTATTATTACATGGCTTTACTGGTCATTCCGCTGATGTCCGCATGTTGGGGAGATATCTTGAAAAGCGTGGGTATACGAGCCATGCCCCAATTTATCGCGGACATGGGTTACCGCCAGAAGAAATTTTAAAATCAAATCCAGACCAGTGGTGGGAGGATGTATTACAAGCATATAACCATTTAAAACAATTAGGCTATAAAGAAATAGCCGTGTCCGGACTTTCTTTAGGTGGTGTGCTTGGGTTAAAACTTGCTTACACGGAGCAAACGAAAGCAGTTATTCCTATGTGTGCACCAATGTTCTTTGACAATGAAACTCAGCTTACAAAGGGATTCCAAGCATTTGCAAGAGAATATAAGCAGTTAGAACGTAAAGAAGCACAAGTAATTAAAGAAGAAGTGGAAGTATTAATGGAAAATTCCACTACATTATTCGAGCAGCTAGCTAAACTGATTGAAGAAGTAAAAAATAATGTCGACACGATTTACACTCCTACAATGGTCGTTCAAGCTAGAAAAGACCAAATGATTAATCCGGATAGTGCAAATTATATCTATGAGAATGTAGAAGCAGAACATAAAACCATTCATTGGTATGAAGAATCTGGCCACGTTATTACGATGGATAAAGAAAAAGACCAAGTATTTGAAGATATTTATCAGTTTCTGGAAACACTAAACTGGGAACAATGATTATATTTACCATAAAAGGATAACAATACTAGAAAGAAGGTGAAAAGAGAATGAAAGAGAGAATCCAAAACTACTTTAAAGAAAATGGAACAAAACCATTAACTGTAAATGAAATTGAAGAAGCTCTGCAAATTGAAACGGCTGACGAATTTAAAGAGCTCATTAAAGCTTTAAATATATTAGAAGAAGAAGGAGAGCTTGTTCGTACTCGTAAGAATCGTTTTGGCTTGCCGGAAAAAATGAATTTGATTCGCGGCAGAATTCAAATGCATGCAAAAGGGTTCGCTTTTTTAATTCCGGATGATGATACTCGGGATGATGTTTATATTCATCATTCTGACCTAGGTTCGGCGATGAATGGTGATAAAGTTCTTGTTCGAATTGAAAAAAGAGATCAAGATGGTATTCGCTCAGAAGGGACAGTAATCCGTATTTTAGAACGAGCTACCCTTCAGGTTGTTGGTACATTTGAAGATAATCGTTCCTTTGGATTTGTTATTGCGGATGATAAACGCATTCCAAACGATATATTTATTCCTAAAGACATGACAAATGGGGCAGTGAGCGGTCATAAGGTCATTGCTCATATTACTAAATATCCGGAAGGCAGAAAAAGTGCTGAAGGTGAGATTATTCATATACTTGGACATAAAAACGATCCAGGTATTGATATTATGTCCATTATTTATAAACATGGAATAAAAATGGATTTTCCTCAAGAGGTGTTAGATCAGGCAGCAAATACGCCTGATACTATTTCTGAAGATGAGATCAAAGATAGACGAGATTTAAGGAACGAAACGATTGTAACGATCGATGGAGCTGATGCGAAGGACTTGGATGATGCGGTTTCTGTGAAGAAATTAGATAATGGAAACTATTTACTCGGAGTTTATATTGCTGATGTAAGCTATTATGTAGATAAAGGCAGCCCCATTGACCAAGAAGCGTTGGAAAGGGGGACAAGTGTTTATTTGGTTGACCGTGTGATCCCGATGATTCCACATCGCTTATCGAATGGAATTTGTTCCTTAAACCCCCAGGTTGACCGGTTGACATTAGGATGTGAAATGGAAATTGATGCTTATGGAAATGTCGTCGATCATGATATTTTTCAAAGCGTTATCCGTACGAATGCACGCATGACGTATTACGATGTCAATCAAATCCTCGTCCATAAAGATGAAGTATTGCGTGAGCAGTATAAGGAACTCGTTCCACTTTTTGAAAGTATGGAAGAGCTAGCAGCTATTTTACGACGTAAACGAATGAATCGCGGAGCAATTGACTTTGATTTTAAGGAAGCAAAAGTGTTAGTGGATGAAGCTGGAAAACCAATAGATGTAGTGTTACGTGAACGATCTGTTGCGGAGCGACTGATTGAGGAATTTATGTTGGCGGCCAATGAAACAGTTGCTGAACATTTCCATTGGATGGATGTTCCGTTCATACATCGTATTCATGAAGACCCGGATCCAGATAAGCTGCAAACCTTTTTTGAGTTCTTAGCCGGTCTTGGATATGTGATAAAAGGGACAAGTAATGAAATTCATCCACAAGCTTTACAAAAGGTGTTGGAAGAAGTCAAGGGAAAACCGGAAGAGATGATTGTTTCCAAGTTAATGCTTCGGTCTATGCAACAGGCGAAATATGACCCGCAAAGCATCGGTCATTTTGGTTTAGCAACACCATATTATACGCATTTTACCTCACCTATTCGCCGATATCCGGATTTAACAGTGCATCGATTGATTCGTACGTATTTAATTGATCAAAAGATGGATCAACAAACATTGAAAAAGTGGAAGAGTGAATTGCCTGAAATTGCAAAGCAGTCATCTATCGCTGAGCGAAGAGCAGTGGATGCAGAAAGAGAAACAGATGACCTGAAAAAAGCTGAATTTATGCAGGATAAAATTGGCGAAGAATATACAGGTGTCATTAGTTCGATAACGAATTTTGGTTTATTCGTTGAATTAGAAAATACGATTGAAGGGTTGATACATGTTAGCTATTTAACAGATGATTATTATCATTATGATCAGCGGAGCCAAGCCATGATTGGCGAACGAACAGCTAAAATGTATCGTATTGGACAAGAAGTACAAGTTAAGGTGGTTGGCGTTAATATTGACGAGCGAACGGTTGACTTTGCTATCGTTTATGACGAGCATTCAGAAAATAAACGAGTAATGAAGGCAAAACGAGAAAGGAAGTAATCCTATCCGCTGTACTTTATGTGACAGCGGATTTTTAGGTGGTTTTTAAAATATCACGGCTTATAAGAATTGGTGGAAAACTACTGACGTAACGTGTTGATGCTAATATTAAATAAAAATCTTCTATCATGACGAGAGATTTCCTTGATTTGTCCCAAATTTTTATTTTATGACTTTGAGTCCGTTAACTCGCGAGAGTGTGCGAAACAGTAAACCACCTGCTATGAAATGCAACCCAATTGTTAGACACAAACCTAATAATAGGAGGTGCATTTCAGCACGGGTGGTCATGATTTGTCTAGAAAATAATAATTGTCGAAATCTTTTTTTGAAAAGTAGCTCCATCCAGCTTAAGCGTTCAAGCTACTGGCAAACTTCGCTTTCTTCCTACGATAAGTCAGTCATCGGCTCAAATTAAAGGAAAAAGCTGACTAAAAGTGGGCTTGCCGCTCAGGCGTCGGCATACTTCTGTTGCAGGGGATGTTTCCTTTATTCAGCTGTTTGCCAATAGCCGAGCGCTTTCGCTTTTGTTCTACTATAGGAAAGAATAAAATTTTAGGCTTTATCGTATAAGAAAAACTACAGCTTTCACTAAAGACTTAGCAATAAGCTAAGTTTTTCTAATTGGAATACAGCTGAATATTTGGTAGAATAAAGTTCATGTAAGCAGTAGGAGGAAGTACTGATGCCAAAAGGACAAGGAAAGGTTATTGCACAAAATAGAAAAGCTTCTCATGATTACTTTATCGAGGATACGTATGAGGCAGGGATTGTCTTACAAGGAACGGAAATTAAATCAATCCGTGCGGGGAAAGTCAGTATTAAAGATGCACATGCCCGAATTGATCGTGGTGAAGTCAAGTTAATTAATTTGCATATTGCCGAGTATGAACAAGGGAACAGGTTTAATCACGATCCTACACGGACGCGCAAATTATTACTTCATCGAAAAGAAATTGATAAATTAATTGGATTAACTCAGCAAAAAGGCTATTCTTTAATCCCTTTAAAAATCTATATTAAAAACGGCTATGCAAAAGTGCTTTTGGGCTTAGGAAAAGGGAAAAAGAAATATGATAAGCGTGAAGATTTAAAACGGAAACAAATGAAACGGGATGTCGATCGGGCGATTAAAGAACATATGCGTTAACAAATACGAAGTCGCCCAGAACATTGATGGACTTGACTATTTTACTGGAAATGTTACAATAAAAACTGAACAGTAATTAAATAGATGCTCAATCTTCCGAGCGTTACTCTTTTACGGGGACGTTACGGATTCGACAGGGATAGATTGAGCTCAGGTTGCACGTCGAGGTTACGACTCGTAAAACGTTATGCCTAAATATAACTGGCAAAACAAACAATAACACTGCTTTAGCAGCTGCGTAAGCATTGCTAAGCGATCCTTCCTGCTATCGCCCGTGTAGCAGATTGAAGGGTCTCAAACGTAAGCGGGCTATACCGTCATTCACCGCCTGAGGATGATGGCAGAATTGAATCAGGCTAGCTGCTTGAAAGCCTGTCGGTAGGCTGCAGAGTAAGCGAAAACGAATATACCGGCTAAGCGTGTAGAAGCCTGAGTGGCAATATCTCTGGACGTGGGTTCGACTCCCACCGTCTCCACCAAATACATACAATCATTGGTGTGACAAGGATTTAAAATTACTGGTAACACTTTCACTTAAATTGATATACTTTAGCGGGTTTGAAGTCGTCTTCCATTTTCGAAACGGCTTCTTTTTCAGTTGACGGGTAAAGATGGCTATAGGTGTTTAATGTCGTTGAAACATTTCCATGACCAAGTCTTTGAGCAATTACAGACACTATTGTATTTTGGTTTATTAAATAACTAGCATGCGAGTGCCTAAAGTCATGCAAATGTATTTTTTAACTCCGGACGCTTTTATATATTCCTCATATTTGCGGTCAAGTGTAGTAGTTGAAATATGTTTATGGAATTCCCCGAACACTACATAAGACATTTTTGAATTAGAGACTTGATAATAATGTCATAACGTGGTTTGGCATTATAATCTTACGTATTGATGATTGTTTTTTAGGTTTTGTTATAACTCGATTGTAAGATGTTTTGTCTATATTACACGTGTTATTTTAAAGTCAATATCTCCTACGTTAATGCTAACAGCTCACCTTTCCGCATACCACTATAGTATAAAGTCATAAATAGAGCATAATACATTCTCGTCATCTACAACGCTAATAAACTTTTTAAATTCTTCTAACGTTCAATAATTAACGTGTTTATCTTCTTCTATATCTATATTTCCAGCAACGCGTGCTGGATTATCTTTTGCGTATTCCATCCTAATTGAATAATTGAAAATGGAGACATAACTGAATGAATCTTCTTTGAATGAGCCGGGGAGTACTTGTCCAATAATTCGTCCTGATACCTTGTAACATCGCCGCTTTTTACCAAACTTAGGTATTAACTGATTGTCTGCAATACTTTTCATTTTGTTGTAAGATGATTCTTTTCTTCTCTTCTTATACCACTTCAAATATTCTTTTGCGACAAATTTAAAAGTAGAATCATCTTCATTCTCTTCATCGTCTTCTAAATTAAGAAATGCTTCTGCTTCAGTATATCAAATCCCTTAATGGTTTATATATCAATAACCAGTTTGTAGTAGACGATAACGGAGATGTTTCAATTGGAAGATCGAATAATGCACTTTACTTGCTAGAGCTTCAGCGCCTGAATGAATTACTTAAATAAGTGTATGTCTGAAAAAGGCTAATTTTCATGTGTTACGTGAATCTAAGATGGACACCATTCTGACAGAGGGAGGTTATATGAGTTCAACTATTGATAATAAGCAGTTACGTAATAAAGAAGTGCTGAAAAAAGCTGTACGGGCTATAGCTGATTACTTAGATCTAAAGCATAAAAAAAGGGGGTTCCAAACCAAGTAAAGGCAAAGGAACCTATACCGTGAAAAAAGGTAATACTCTTTGGAAAATTGCAAAAGATCACGGTAAGACAGTTAAACAACTCAAAAATTTCTAGTGATTTAATTCATTCTGGGCAAAAACGATACCGGTAAGTCAAACAAGCGTAAGGTGATATGAAAACTATTTCATTAGAAAAGCATTGATGTAGATTCAAGCTTTAGCAACCGTAAAAAACTAGCAGCTAACCACGGCATAAATAATTATCGTGGTACTGCTGCACAAAATTCACAGTTGCTTAATAAATTAAGGTAATAAGATAGATAGTTGTCGGGGCTTCTTGACAGTCAAAAATCTCAAGGTGATTTTTTAATTTCCCTTGAGATTTTTAATTTCGAGATTAGGACAACCTCCTATTGTTTTTATTTTATATAATTAGTATACTAACTATATAGGGAGGTAAGTCTGTGAAGGAACAAAAACTAGAAGTCCTTGATTTTGGTTATTTATTAATGAATGCTGCAAAACAGTTGCGTTATATGTTAAATCAAGCCTTGAGTAATTATGAGGTTACAAGTGGTCAATGGGCTATTTTAAAACAACTACAATATTTTGAAGAAAATACACAAAGGGAAAATTGTACCAGTATTTTTTTGTCTACACATCTTGGATTTGATAAACCAACCATTTCAGGTATGATTCGCCGTTTAGAAGAAAAAGAATTGGTAATAAGGGTGAAGCATTCTCGAGATAAGCGCTCCTTTTTCCTTCAGTTAACACCTAAAGCTTATAGGATTATTCCTCAACTTGAAAAGATCAGTGAGCAAATTACACAAGACTATTTATCTATTTATACGGAAGAAGAAAAAAGGAAATTTTATGTATTATTAGAACAAGCAAACAAAAGGAGTGACTAATTTGGAAACCATTTTGGTTATTGGTGCTTCAGGAAACATTGGCGCTTCAGTGGTAGGTATATTGGCTAGAAATGATGTTAAAGTACATGCAGCTATCTCTCAAAAAAAAGAAATAAATCCTTGGGCTGGTAACGATAACGTTAAACCAGTGATTTTTAATTTTTTAGATCAAAGCACTTATGCTAAAGCAATGGAAGGCGTGAAAAAGGTTTTCTTTGTTCGTCCACCACAATTATCTCATCCAAAAGAAGAAATTTTCCCGTTTCTTACGTATTTAACAACAAAAGCTATTGAGCATGTCGTGTTTGTTTCTTTGTTAGGAGTAGAAAAAAATCCGTTTACACCGCATCATAAAATTGAAAAAGAAATTGAACGGTTACAGCTTCCTTATACCTTTTTAAGACCAAGTTTTTTTATGCAGAATCTTAATACCACACATCGAGAGGATATTCAAAAAAACGGGGATTTATTTATTCCTGCAGGCAAAGCCAAAACTAGTTTTATTGATACGCGTGATATAGGAGAAGTAGCGGCCAATTGCTTGCTAAATACATTCAAGCATCTACAACAGAAATACGATCTCACTGGAAAAGAAGCCTTAACTTATTATCAAATTGCAGAAATTATGACTACTGTTCTTGGTAAAAAGATTACTTATAGTAAACCATCTCTATGGCATTTTCGTTCTGTAATGGTTCGTCGTGGTAAACCTAAAGAATATGTGAATGTAATGGTAATGTTATATTTTATTACAAAATTGGGGAATGCGAACAAAGTGACTCCTGTCACTCAACAACTATTAAAAAGGGAACCGACTTCTTTTAAACAGTATGTTAAAGACTATAGATTAGCTTTTTTATAATTTAAGGGTAAAGATATGGGACTGCTGTTTGGGAATTTCCACGACAAACCACCTCCCCATAACATAATCGAAATGAGTTATGGGGAGGTGGCTTTTTTTATTTTTCCATAAACAATTCAATAAATTTAGCCCTTTTAGTATAATGCAACTAAAAGGGGAATTAAGTTTCAACTAAGATGAGAGAAGATGTCAATCAAGGCGCTTTATGTAGGGGAATGTCATAGCTTTATCGACAAAACATTAGCGCAACTAGAAAAATACATACACAAATTAAAAACATCCAGAAAAGCATAGAAGGCATTACCGCCTTAGAGGAAGCTTTTAAAGGGAAGACAGCCAATTCTATTCGAACATTTTACAAAAAGGGACACCAGCCGTTTCTGTTGTTCCTAGAGGGATTCATCGCAAATTACTTGGATACGTTACGAGAGATAAAAAAGTCTATTAATGAACTGAAACCGGACAGCAATGGAGTTATTCGAGAGGACTTTCTTGCCGATGGTGTTCAAGGAGGACTTAAACGGGCGGAACATATGGCAATGATGTTAACCGATGAAGTAAATGTTGTTCTTCGATCGGTCAGGGATATTATTGATGTTAGGGATTTAGATGATGGAGAGTTCCTGGACAAAGTACAACACGCAAAGAAAATGACACACAAGACTATTGAAAAGCTTTATCTATTTGATCGGCACAATACAGCTAAGCTAGAGCCCGTGGAGCAAGATATCCATACCATGAAAAACTATGAAAGTCGAATTAGGGAGCTTGGAAATAGTGGTCAAATAAATAATGCAACGTACCAAGCAAGAAAGATAGTTGATCAAAAGATTCATCAGCAGCTGATGCAATGTCTCATGAAAAAGGCTGGAAAAAATGCCATAGACTTAGAAGTAATTATGGGAGAGCTCGGCAAACGTTTATTTTCGAAGTTTATCCCACTAGCAGCGATTCCGATTAACTATTTGCAGAAACATTTTGGACTGAAAACAATGGATTTCAGCTATCGGGCTATGCATGCCACCCTAGCAGCAACGGGGGATAGTTTAACTGCAAGTGAGTTTTCAACCATCGAGCATCTCGTTATTTCAAAAGAAAAGGTTTCGGATTACAAGGGCGTAACGGCAAGGAGTCTATTACACTTTAGCTGATGGAGAATTGTAAGGAAGTTTAAATCAGAAACAGGTATAAACTATGAACTAGTTCGTACGATTCCAGCTGATCGACACAAGCCAAAGGAGCCGGAAAAAAGCTGGTTAGAAAAGACTACTGATGGGATTGTTAAAGCAGGTTTACATGTAGGTTTAGCAGGATATAAGACTGGAAAAGCTGGCTTAAAAGTTTCCAAAAAGGCCTTAGACTTTGTTATTTTAGATGATGTGAATACTGTTCTTGATTCAGAAGCCTCTGTAGGTGAAAGAATATGGGCGGGAGCTTCTATTATTCCAGTGGGAAAAGTTTTCAAGCTAGCTAAAGCTGGCGAAGGTGCGTTTAAATTTGCGAATAAAGGTAAACATACAGCGAAAAGAGCAAGGGATATTGATGGAAAAAGGCCTAGTTGGAGACAATCTGAAAAAGATGTGGGTACAAACTATCCAGATTATGAAGAACAAAAAGCTTTTAAGAAAGGGAAAGAAGTTCCATACGGCACCTCAGGAAGTTCACGACCAGACTTTTATTCGACTAAAAAGAGCATTGAAGTAAAGAATTATAATGTAACCTCATCTAGTGGCAGAAGTAGATTAATAAATAATGTCGTTAAACAGGTAAATAAAAGAATCGATGATTTACCGAGGGGTACAACACAAACAGTTACTATTGATGTCAGAGGATAACATGTTTCAAATGATGTTCTTCGAAAAATTAGAGACTCGATTAGGGAAAAATCAGGTGAAAATATTAAGGTTCAATTTATGAGGTGATTTAAATGGCAGTTGGTTTTAGAATAGATTTCTTGTGGTATCAGATTGGACATGGCGACTTTTTGCATTCATTTTTTTCAACAATTAGCTTTCATTTAGAGCCAGAGGGTTGGGGAACTAAGTATCCATATCTTCTAAAGAAATTATATCAAGGTAAACTAAGTTGGAAGGATGCACCAAAAGCTTTGGAAGAACTTAATTCTATCCAAAAACAATTAAAGCATTACGGCCCTGATAAAGTAATATGGGATATTGAAGATTTATCTAAAAAGCCTCCATGGAAAGATAATATTAGTTCTGAAATAACTGATTTATCGAATTACTTTGTTACAAGCGATGGCAGAGATTTAATCGAGGTTCTGAAAAGAGCATTACAGGATTCAATAAACGAAAAGATTGATTTAGAAATTGCAAGCCTATAGACAAGATGGCGTATACGATGTTTTTAATAAAAAATTAACTATGATTGCCTACTCCGGGTAGGCTTTTTTCTATGGGGAACACAGTGCTAGTTTACAAAAAATATTATTATTAATAAGATATGAGTAATAACGGTAAAAAACAACGGAGGGAAATTATGGGGTTATTCTCGGATTTCAAAAAAGAGTTATCTGGAATAAAACAGCAGTTTAAAGAGGGTACTATTAAAGCTAAAGAAGATTTTAAAAAAACTAAGGTAGATTTTAAAAAAATGTAGAAGAGACTAAGGCAGATTCTAAAAAAGGTTTAGTAGAAACTAATACGGATTTTAAAGACAATACCAAAAAAAATAAAAAGTATTTAAATGAAGAGTCAGAAAAAATAAAAAGAGATCACAAAGAAGGTTCGAAAAAAATCATTGAAGACTTCCGAAAAGAAAAAAAGCAGGCTGACGAGAAGTTTGCTATAAGCAAGAAACAAATGAAAGAGGATTATAGAAAAAGTAATGCAGAAGCCAGAGAACAAACTGATAAAAAATATGAAGAAAAAAAGCAGCGGATTTATAAGGAATACGAAGAAAAAAAGAAACTGATAGAATTGGTAGCAAGAAGCCAAAAGGTGAAACTGCAAATACTTAACGGTGCGAACGACTTGGGTTATTCGGGTCGCCGTTATGAGATGCTTCAATTCAATGCAGGGGAAGTCCAATTTATAGTAAATGGCAAGCTCCAGGATGAGGTATTTACTTTCATAAAATTTGAAAGAACTGAAAACATCAAGAAGAGTGCTTTAGATGTAGCCGGCTGGACTTTTGCAGGAAGCATGTTGTGGGGAAAAACTGGAGCATTAGCAGCAGGGCTTGGGGATCAAGCAGGAAAGGACAAATCAACTGCGGCATTATTCCTGCTTAATAAAGAAACCCAAAAGAAAATAATGCTTATCATAAAATGCGATAGTAAAACACTTGAGAAATTATCTCGTTTTACTTTTACACAAGAAGAATTTGAGCAAACGCAAACTAGTTCTGCAGATAAATATGTGCAGCTTGAAAAAATAGCAAAATTAAAAGAGCAAGGTGTGTTAACTGAGGTTGAGTTCCAACGAGAGAAAGAGAGAATACTAAGTGAATAAACTAGAGAAGGTTGTTATGCCTTCTCTTTTTTTGTGGTAACAAACCAGTAAAAGTACTTGTTTATTTTCTTTAAACACAATAGAAACAATGTTTAACCATCAACAATTATGAGCATTAATGAAATATAACTTTAACCAACTAAGTGACTCCCACCGTCTCCATCAAATGTTTATAAACATTGATGCGACAGGGATTTAAAAAGCTTGGCAAGAATCTTGGTAAGAAATTATTTTTGCCTAATGCAAAACTAAGCATTTTTAAACTCAATAATTTTTTGCTGGCTTGAAGTCGTCTTCCACTTGAAGGACGTCTTCTTTTTCTGTGCTTGTGGATATAAATGGCTATATATTTAGGGTAGTTGAGATATCACTGTGTCCTAACCTTTGTGCAATTAGGGATGGAATAGTATTTTTATTAATATTTTTAACTTAAAGAGCATCTCAAACGAGGTGCTTTTTTCATGCCCATAAACAGGAGGTTGAATATAAGTGAGCAAAGACCTTGGTACACCAATAAGGATTTATTTGAACAAATTAACTCCATGCGTGGTGACTTTAGAGGTTTAAGCAATGAAATGCAGGAAACACGGAAAATTATAAAAAACAGTAAAGGGGATATGAAAACTAATTCATTAGCGGATTACTTGAAAGCATTGATGTAGATTCAAGCTTTAGTAACCGTAAAAAACTAGCAGCTAAGCACGGTATAAAGAATTATCGTGGTACTGCTGCACAAAATTCACGGTTGCTTAATAAATTGAGATAATAAAATAAGCCCCTTGTTGGTTGAGGGGCTTCCAAGGTGGGATTTGGAAGTTATAAGCTTCCTGTATTTTTAGTTTGTCCATGATTTTAGAAACTAAAACTTACTTGAAATCAGAACAATATAGTGATGGAAAGTACGAGGAGTATACAGGGAGTTATGCAAAGCGGGTATTATTATGAAAAATCTTTAAAGCAGTCGATGCTTAGTTCAACATTTTAAGATGGCTGTACCATAACAACATTTGTTATAATAATACAGATGGGATTAAGACTATTCCTTAAATAAAAAAAGCTAAGGTGTTTGAATCAAAAGCAAAATAAAAGTTAGTAAGGTAGGTCACTGATAATGAAGAAAAACACAATGGTTGCATTAATTTTAATTTGCAGTAGCTTGTCACTTATATTTATAGCTTGGATATTTGTTATTGGAGACCATGGTTCAACAGATGAATTCAATGCTAAAAATTGGCCAAAAACAAAAGAAAAAGCTATACAAACTACTGTTGATTACTTTAAAAAAGAAAAGAATCTTGAGGTTACAGTAGACGAAGTAAGTTCTTCAGGAGAATATGCCTCACATGAAATATATTTAAAAGGACATGTCACCAATAATAAACAAGAAAAGTTTTCTGTTACATTGGATTCATCCAAAAATTTTAAAGTTATATCCATAAACTGAATATTTAAGAAGTGTAAATAATACGTCTTCTACATATAGTATGGCGTGTAAAATAAGGTGAGTTGCCACTTTCAAGAACTTATTTATACAAGCTATCACCGCAACCTTATGAGGTTTCCTCTGAGGTTGTTTTTTCAATTTGTCAAAATAATCAACGATAGGTTTTTTCCTTTTTTTCGTAATAATCATGGAAAAAATCATAAAATATTTTTTTCGCAGTTTCTTATTTCCACGTTTATTGATACGATCTTTATATCGTTTATTTCCTGATTGATAACGCATAATATCGATTCCAACGTATCTATTAAGTTGTTTAGATTTTTAAGGGTCGTAAATCTCCTATTTACATAGCTATTCATCTAACAAAACGAACATGTTATTAGCTAAAGAAAAAAGGCATAAGCATAGGAAATTTGCTTATGCCTTTTTTTTGCTCTTTTTTACTACGCCTAAGCTTCGTTTCAACTTATTTTATTTTTTTAAATGATGGCTGTCGGCAATTATCTTGCTTGGCTTCTCGATTGTTGATCTATAATAACTAAGAAATTACTTTTTATACTATAGGAAAGTATAAAATTTTAGGGTTTATAGTATTAGAAAAACTACAGCTTTCGCTAAAGGCCTTGGTGAAAAGCCCAGTTTTTCTAATTTAAAGAGGCTAGCATTTTCCTTCTTTCGTTTCTAATATTTAGGGAACTGATGGAAAAACTCATGTTTTTCAGTTTGTTTTTTTAAATTTTACCTGTAAAAAGTTTGTCTTTATGCTAGATGTTGTACGTATAAAAACGAGTAAGATAGGGAAAAAGAAGAAAGAAAAAGTTGTATACAAAAGAAGTTTATTGAAGGATGAACATAATTGAAAAATAATTTAAAAAGAGCATTTATTTGTATTTTCTTTCTTCTATTTTTAACTGCTTGTTGGGACAGGGTAGAAATTGAAAAAAGAGGATTTGTTGTTGGTTCAGCAGTAGACCTTGTAGACAAAAAAACAGATGGTACTTATGAACTTGAAGTTACGAATCAATTCGTCATACCAACTGGATTGGAAAATCCAAGTCAAGGTGGGGGAGGAGAACCAACAGCTTATAAAAATGTAACAGTAAGAGGAGAAAGCATTTTTGAAATTATCCGAGAAATGGCCATTTTATCTAGTGAGACTCCCTTCTTTCAACATATGAAAGTCGTTATCGTCTCAGAGGAAATTGTCAGAGAGCCCCAACTTTTTTCAAAAATTATAGATGTTTATATAAGAGATCATGAGATGCGTAGAGGAATGAAAGTAGCTATTGCAAAGAACGATAAAGCAAAGGATGTTTTGGAGGTTATGCCTGTAGATGAAAAAGTTCCTGCTCTCTTTATTGATTCCCTTATGGAAAGTAATTATAAAAACGCTAGTTCTTTAAAACATATACATGTTGGACAGCTGCAAGAATTAATGCTGAACGATCGGAGCTATACTGTACCGGAAGTTGAAATTGTAAGCTCTAAAAAATTAAAATATAAGGATGCCGCTGTCATCCACGCTCTGGATGATAAAATGGTCGCTTCATTATCAGATGATGAAACTGCTGGGCTAAGTTTTCTAACGGAACCACAACAAATTGCCCCAATTAATGTGAACATTGATGGGCATACTGTTGTTGTTGAACTATTTGATGGGAATCCTGATATTAAAGTTTTAAAAGCTGATAAAAACAATATAGAAGTAGAAATTTCGATAAGTGTGGAAGGAAATATAGCAGAGGAGCATGGCTTTTCAGATATTTTAACGGCTTCTTTTTTTAAAAAAGTAGAGAAGGCCACAGAAGAGCGGGTGAAAGAGCTTACGGAAAAGACGATCGAAGTAGCTCAAAAGGATTTAAAAGTAGACTTTATTGGCATTGGAGATGTCTTGTTTGAACGCCATTATAAAGTTTGGAAGGAAATAAAAGATAATTGGGATGTAGGAACGAATTATTTTTCTAAAAGTAAAATTAATGTAAAGGTAGACGCGACAATCCGGAAAACCGGAGCCTCGGATAGCGTGAGATAATAAATCATAAGACAGTAAAATATGAACCGCTTGAACTGTGCTATCCATGTAGGTTGATGGCTGTTAAATTCATTTATGGTTAGGAATGACAACCAACGGCTAATGGTTTTAATTAATAAATAAGAAAAACGTCTATTCACAGCATGTAATTACTTGCTCATAAACTGTAAGAAGCACGGAATGAGAGGTGATGAAATGTTTCCAAATAGACCTAGAAATCAGCAACCAAGACAAGGCTCCCGCCGTCCACCTACATGGATAGGGAGACCTCCACAAAATCCGCAACAGCAATCTTCTGTCACAGCTAATTTACTATCATCATTTCGAGATCAAGATGGTCAACTTGACTTTAATAAGATGACAGAAGTTGCTTCTCAAGTGGGAAGATTATATGGTCAAGTCAGCCCGCTAATTACGACTTTCTTTAAAAAATAGAATTTTTAACATTAACTCAATCACCTTCTATTATGGGGAAAGCATCCCTGGAAGGTGTTTTTTTGTGTGCAATAAAAATGGAGTTCAGTATAAAATTTTAGTGTTGATTGTACTTTTTTAAAGGATAAATTCCCAGCATACGACTTCGTTTTGTTACTTATTCATCATAAAAATAGTCAAATGACACATCCTAAAAAAAAGGAGGTTATTTTTAATGAATCAACAAATACGAAACTACATGACAAATGATGTGTATACAGTAAATGAGTCTCAATCTATTCAAGAGGCAGCTGCTTTGATGAGTGAGCATAATATCGGTGCTTTACCTGTAGTAGATAATAGTGAAAATATGGTTGGGATGATAACGGATCGCGATATAACGCTTCGATCCACTGCTCAAGGGGAAGCAGCACAAACTCCCGTATCCGAAGTGATGACTGCCCAGCAAATCGTGCACGGTACACCTGATATGGATATTCATCAAGCAGCAGAGCTAATGGCACAACAACAAATTCGCCGATTACCAATTGTTGAAAATGGGAAAATTGTCGGTATGGTAGCTTTAGGTGACTTAGCTGTAGATGATCAATTACAAAATGAAGCCGGAGAAGCATTATCAAATATTTCAAATCCTTCAAGTCCACAGCAATAAAGCAAAAACAAGAGTGGGGATACTTTTGTTACCCCTGCTCATTTTTGAATAGCTATTGGTCTTTTCTTAGACGTTAGAAACCGAGTTTCCAAAATGTTCTTTAAGCATACAGAATGGGGCTTTCACCTTTCATCCTGAGGTGTGATAACCTTACTTGAATAACAAAAGGACTTTGATATTAAACGAATCAAAGTCCTTTTTTCCACTATAGGAAAGTATAAAACTTTAGGCTTTATCCCGCATGTAAGGTGCCGTAAGACTCCTGCTTCAAGTCCTGAATTGATACAAAAGAGTCTAAGTGGCAAAAAACGGCACCTAAATGCCCGATTGGTTCAAGGGCCTTTAGGTCATACCCTTGTGGTACTAACATTCAGTAGGAGAGGGAAGCAAACTCCTTCTGAATGAAGTTTCACTTTATCGTATAAGAAAAACGATAGCTTTCGTCATAAAGACTTGGTGATAAGCCAAGTTTTTCTAAAATAAAAGAATCTGTCTACAATACATATGCGTAAACTGTAATAAAGTGAAATAAGCTTCCTGCCAAAATAAATAGATGAAATATCTCATGAAAACCCATATGTTTAAAATCGAGCGCTTTTGGCTTTAACCAATAGATAATTCCGCCAATCGTATAAATAACACCACCTATTACTAAAAATACCATTCCACCAGTATTAATTACCGGTGCAAGGGACGAACTAAAGAATACAACGATCCACCCCATACCAATGTATAGAGCTGTTGATAACCATCGTGGACAATGAAACCACACTAACTTAAATACAATCCCTAACACGGCTAATAAGCTTACAATGGCAAATAATGTCCAGCCAAGTGTTCCCTTTAAGCTAATGAGACAAAAAGGAGTGTATGTTCCTGCAATTAATACATAGATCATTGAATGGTCTATTCGTCTTAAAAATCCGATTACACGATCCCTAGCTATGACCATGTGATATGTTGCGGATGCAGAATAAAGTAAAGTCATACTAACACCGAAAATGATGACTGCAGCAATAGAAAGTGCAGAATCTGTAGTTGCAGTTGCTTTTATTACTAATGCGAGTAACCCGATAAATGATAATATGGCACCAAATAAATGAGTTAGCCCATTAATTGGTTCACGAATATATACGCCCATTCAATCAACACCTTTACAATGTTATGTAGTTTTGAAAACTATATAACAATAATATATGCATTTTGCTATGTAGTCAAGGTTTACTTCCATTTTTATCTCACGTATAATAAATTTATTGATTATAGACAAAAAGATTGAGGGTTGTATATGAAAAACGTAAATGAATATTTAAATAATCTGCAATTACATAGTCAGCTTCCAATAGAAGAAATTCCTAATTTGGATTTATATATGGATCAAGTTATACAACTGTTTGAAAGTAAATTTGGAATATTAAAGCGAGATGATGATGAAAAAGTTCTAACTAAAACGATGATTAATAATTATGCGAAAGGTAAATTGTTCTTTCCCATAAAAAATAAAAAATATACAAAAGATCATTTAATGCTTATTTCTATGATTTATCAATTAAAAGGCGCGCTGTCAATTAATGATGTAAAAACAACGCTGTACAAGCTAAACAAGATGATCGTGGAGGATAAATTTGATTTAGCAAAACTATATGAAAGCTATGTACAACTTGCCGATGATAGTATGAAGCAGCTAAGGTCAGAAATTAAACAATTAGTAGAAGATGTAGAACAACACATTGAAACATTGGATAGTAATAATACAGATTATTTGCAAGAATTTTTATTAGTTGCTTCCTTTGTTAATATGAGTAATTATTATCGAAGAGCTGCAGAAAAAATAGTTGATCAAATCGCTCAGAGAAATGACAAATAAGTGCGTGTACAAAAAGAGATAAAAAAGACTGAGGTCATAGGATCTCATGTGTCTTTGAAAAAGCATTCTACTTTTTCTTCGTGCGATGTGTCGCAGTCGAAGTATAATCTGTCCTTGAAAAGAAAAGCGACTTTTCTGCGTACGACGTGTCGCTGCAGCAGCTTTCCATCTTATTGCAACACCGATACTAGCACGCCTGTCGAGCCGAAGTTCGAGGTGGTGTAGTTTCGAGTAGCGCGCTTGTACAGGACGTACTGACTTCTAAAATGCCCACAAGACGTGGGCATTTTTAGTAAAAGATCTTTTAGCACTCGTATTGCTTCCCTAAGCCTCTCTTCACATGCAGGAAAAAATCTTTTCTTTTCCAAGGAACGCAGAAACAAGTCCGCAGTTCGATGTGTGATTTGTACATTCTTTTCGAATAACCTCTATCAACAATTGATTTTTGTTTCTAATTGACACAAATAGTGTATACACTAAAATAGAGGTTGTCTATGTTTAGGAGGGAAGCAGTTGAAGCTAAGTATTTTAGATCAAGTGCCAGTATTTAAAGGGGCTTCGGCTAAAGAAGCAATCAAGGCTTCATTAGATTTAGCTGAAATGGCTGATCAACTTGGTTTTGCACGTTATTGGGTTGCTGAACATCATGATATGAAAAGATTTGCCTGTCCTGCTCCCGACATTATTCTTGGCTTAATCGGGAGTCGAACAGAAAAAATTAAGATTGGCGCTGGTGCTGTTTTATTGCCTCACTATCGACCGTTTCATATCGCCGAAAGATATAATTTATTAGCAACGCTGTATCCAAGGAGAATCGATGTTGGGATAGGCAGAGCTCCAGGCGGATCAGCAGAAGCTACAATAGCTTTATCGGGAAATTTTTTAAAAAATGTACGAAACGTTTCTGCTGATATAGATGAATTGCTTGCATTTTTTAAACAAACATTTGCCAAGGATCATCTTTATGCAAAGATCGCTCCTACTCCTGTTCCTAATTCTCCGCCTGATCTTTGGCTATTAGGCACAAGTGAAAAAAGTGCTAAGTTAGCTGCAGAAAAAGATATGTCCTATGTGTTTGGGCATTTTATGACAGAGAAGGACGGTCCAGCGATTGTTAAACAGTATAGACAACAGGCAAAAGGAAAAGTCATCGTCGCAGTATCAGTGATATGTGCAGAAACTTATGAACAGGCAAAAAAACTTACGGAAATAGCTTTATTTGAAAATATAGAGTTGGAAGAAGCGGAGGAGCATTACTCCACAGCCACACAAAGAACTATGGAATCCAATGTTTCTAATAAAGATGGAGCGTTACCTGAAAAACTAAAAACTCCATTTATTTTTGGTAATCCATTACAAGTATATGAGCAGCTACAGGCGTTACAAGCAATATATCAAGCAGATGAAATCATGATTCTTACAAATATACCTGATTATGAGATTAGAAAAAATTCCTATCAATTAATCGCTCAAACATGTCTTTAATTTACTGTTCAGGTTGGGAGAGATATCAATGCAAAATTGGGTAACATCGATGATGGAAGAACTGGGTTATATTGGGGTGTTTCTAATGATGGCTTTAGAGAATGTATTCCCCCCCATCCCTTCAGAAATTGTTCTACCCTTTGGAGGTTTTCTAACGACCACTACGAATATAACAGTACTTGGTGTGATTGCTGCAGCAACGGTAGGATCTGTACTTGGTGCAATTATTTTGTTTGGGATTGGTTTACTTCTTGATGTAGAACAATTAGAAAAAATGATTGATCGTTATGGTCATATCTTGCGTATAAAAAAACAAGATATTAAAAGAGCGGATGCTTGGTTTGACAAGTATGGTTATTGGACGGTATTTATTTGTCGATTGGTTCCTTTAGTAAGAAGTTTGATCTCGATTCCAGCGGGGATGTCGAACATGAATTTTGCCATGTTCTTATTATTTACTGTTGCAGGTACCTTATTTTGGAACACAATACTTATTTTAATTGGCGTTCAACTTGGAGAATCATGGACTGATATTTTGAAATTCATGGATTTATATTCAACCGTCGTTTATATTGGTTTAGGAATAGGGATGGTACTTATTGTATATCTATTTATCAAACGAAGAAAGCAGCATTAATTTGCTGCTTTCAGCTTGTAGAGAAGGTTTTTCTATTCGCTTTTGTGAAAGCAACTTCATCCAGCTTACGTGTTTAAGCTGTAGTCAACTTCGATCTCTTTCCTACGATAATCCATTGGCTCCTGTCGTCATAGTTCCATTATCTCGCATCTAAGGCGCAATAGCTTACAATATGTAATGTAGTTTCTTTCTCTTAAATTTTATTGGCTCTCTTCCTTTATTGTCCGCAAATTTCCTTCTAATTAAAATATTATTCGATTTTTCATTACCTGAATTAGCAGTCTAAACGTTACTCATTTCTTTTTTGTCCCAAATATCAACTCCCTACATCTTAAGTACTAGAGTAAAATATGGCTACAGTTCATTACGGAAAAGTAGAATGAACTATATGATAGAAGTAAGCTAAAGGAAGGAGGAAACGCGATTGAAAAAGTTTCTACTATTTCTAGCAGGATTAACAGCTTTGATTGTATTATTAGCCAATTTAGGTCCAATGGTATTTTTTGTTGTTGGAATTTGGCTGCTTTACGTGATCTTTAAACAGTTTATGAAAAGTGATTCAACAGCTGGTAAGATTGGCTGGGTAATGTTAGGGCTTATTGTGCTAAGCTTCACTATTTCAAATGTGTTTGCCTTAATGGGTGTTGTGGCGTTGTTAGCACTGTACCTTATTTATAAAAACTGGAAAAAAACCGATAAGAACCCTGTTGTTCAGCATATTGACGATGATGACCCATTCACAAATTTTGAGCGCCAATGGGCAGAATTTAATAATCGATAAGGAGCGATCATATATGACCAATATATTTACCCGAATAAAAGAATCCATTGTAAGTGATCTTCACTATGCACTAGATCAAAAAGAACAAAAAAATCCAATCGCTGCATTAAATCATTATCTTAGGCAGAGTGAACAGGAAAAAGAAAAAGTACGTCAACTTGTAGAACGCCAATATAAACTAAAAGAAGAATTTTTTAAAGAATACCAGTTAGCAAAGAATTTAGCAGAAAAGCGGACGAAGCAAGCGGAAATTGCCGAGCAAGCAGGAGAAGAACAGCTACATGAATTTGCGCTTAGAGAACATCAGGAATATATAGCACGTGCAGAGCGCATGAAAGCTTCTTATGATGAAGCAGCTGAAGCACTAGAGGTATTAGAACAAAAATATGAAAATATGAAGCATAAGTTAAAGGACATGCATTTACGTAGAATGGAATTAATGGGACGTGAAAATGTAGCACGTGCCAATCATCAGATCAATCGTGTAATTGATGAATCATCAGATAAACCATTTTCTAAATTTACTGAAATGGAAAGATACATTGAGGGCCTGGAACATAGAGTAAATAATTCCTATTACCGCAGTACCTTTGATCATAAAATTGCTAAGCTGGAGAAAAAGATGGATGCAAAGGAACAGTTTTAAATAACATCATGTTTAAAGGAACAGCTAAATAAGGTTAGCAGCTTAAGAGAAGGCTGAAATAGTTCGATGCATAGCCTGTTTTTCCGGCGCTTCTTAGAAAAATAAAAACATGGTATACTATACAGGCGCAGTCATTTGCGCTTGTTTTTGTTTCTACTATAGGAAAGTTTAAATTAGGCTTTAAAGTATAAGAAAAACTACAGCTTTTGCTAAAGACTTGGCGATAAGCCAAGCCTTTCTAAAAATTTCAAGTGATCCGTATATGTAAAGATAAAAACGATAAGCAGTAAAACTGATTAGGCAGCGCAGCATGCAGTAAAAATCGACCAGACCTAAAACCTTGCACTTCTTTGTTTAACCACACCTTACAAGTGTTGATTTACCGATCAATTTTTATTTCATATCTAACTGGCAGTAAGACCTCCACCTAGAAGAGTAAGAGGAATCAAGAAGCCTAGACGGAGGAGACTTGCAATAAATGTCCGATTGGTTCAAGGGCCTTAGGTCATACCTTTAAGGTACTAACCATGAGTAGGGATGAAAGAAAACCCCCACTCATGAAAGTTTCACTTTATACATACTCGATTCAAAGGGGGTTACTTCATGTTTAAACAACTATCAACAGATACTTTAAATTGGATATTTATCGTAGGAGTAATCCTCTTTATTATTGAGCTTACCTTTTTTCAAGGTGGTATGATCATTCCTGCATTATTTTTTGCATTGCTCATTTATATAGGACGACAGCGATTTTCGAAGCTTTGGGGGAAGCTAGCATTTTGGGGTGGAATCGTTGGCGTCGTTTTTTCTGTTTTGAATATGCTGGCAGTCCGTTTTTTGGTGATTGCGGCAATTGTTATATTTATTATTAATTACTCCAAATCAAAAAAAGAAGCAAAATGGATAAAGCCGGAATTATCGGGGTTTCAAGAAGAAAAAGAGGAACTAGTTAGCAAACGACCGTTGTTTTACCATCGATTGTTTGCTGATCAGCGTACGGATGAAATAGCTTATGAGTGGCGTGATATTAATATACATGGAGCATTTGGCGATCGGGTGATTGACCTTAGCAATACAGTTTTACCAAATGATACGGCTGTTATATCGATTAGGCATCTCGTTGGTAATATCGAGATTTATGTTCCTTATGAAGTAGAAATTAGTATTCAGCACAGCTCAATTATTGGTCGGGCGTTAATCCTCGGAAAATATCATGACAAGCTAATGAATCAAACATTACTTTATCAAACAGAAGGCTATGATAAAACATATCCTCGTGTAAAAATCATCACCTCATTAGCATCTGGAGATATTGAGGTGAAGCGAATATGAATTGGTTTTTACGCTATGTTTTTACTGCAATTATGTATAGTGTTGTCTTAACTGTTATTATTGCTGGTTTTACTTTTGCTGCCTTTATCGATGAATGGACAATAATCATTGAAAAGAAGATGGAGGATTTTCCATTTTTATTGATCCTGTTTGCTATTCCAATCGTTGCTGGCGGAGTAGCAGGGATCGTAATTGGTTTTTACTGGAAGCAACGAGTACATTATGTAGAAAAGCAAATGGAAGAAATAATTAAAGGTCAAAAGCTGAGCTTTGAACTAGAAACGCCGAAGGACTTAGAGTCAATTCAGCGGTATTTGGAACAAATTCAAAATAAAATCCGAATTCAGACCGAACACGCCCAACGTTTGGCAACAGAGAGGGCTGAAGAAAGAGAGAAAAGTCTTCAAGAAATTGTCGTTCAAGAGAGAAACAGGTTAGCTAGGGAGTTGCATGATTCAGTAAGTCAACAGTTATTTGCAGCTTCCATGATGATGTCGACAATTACGGAAACAAATCCGCCAAAAAATGAGACGATAAAAAAACAACTGCTTATGGTGGAAAAAATGATCCAGCAATCTCAATTGGAAATGCGTGCATTGCTTTTACATTTACGACCTGTAGCATTAAAAGGAAAGTCTTTGCAAGAGGGAACAAAAGAGTTATTGCTTGAATTAACACAAAAAGTACCAATGAAAATTGATTGGAATATTGAAGCCTTTTCTGTAGATAAAGGGGTAGAAGATCAGCTATTTCGAATTTTGCAAGAAGCATTATCGAATACGCTTCGTCATGCGAAAGCTAACGCTTTGCATGTTATGCTCGTAGAAAGAGATGGAAATATTATTCTCCGGGCGACGGATGATGGCATTGGGTTTGACATGGAGAAGTTGAAGACAGGATCTTACGGGCTACAAAATATGCGGGAACGTGCGTATGAAGTTGGGGGAAGCTATAAAGTAGTAAGTCTCCCAAAGCAAGGTACACGCATTGAAGTAAAGGTACCAAACTTGGGAAGAGAGGAGAACAAAAATGATTAATGTTTTATTTGCTGATGATCATGAAATGGTGCGGATTGGAGTTACTTCATATTTATCTGCTCAACCGGATATTCATGTAATAGCTGAGGCTGATGATGGCGGAGAAGCTGTCAAGCTTGCTTTGGAGTTGAAGCCAGATATAATACTAATGGATCTCGTTATGAAAGAAATGGATGGTATTGAGGCAACTAGATTAATTATGGAACAATGGCCGGAAGCAAAAATTATTATTGTGACAAGTTTTTTGGATGATGAAAAAGTTTATCCTGCTCTAGAAGCTGGAGCAACCAGCTATATGCTAAAAACGTCCAAAGCGGAGGAAATAGCTAAAGCGATTCGTGCTACTTATGAAGGACAAACAGTTTTAGAACCGGAAGTAACTGGTAAACTGATGAATCGGATGCGTTCCCCTCAGGAACAATTACATGAACGGTTAACAGGCCGAGAAAAAGAAGTATTATTATTACTGGCACAAGGGAAAACAAATCAGGAAATTGCTGATCAATTATTTATATCTTTAAAAACCGTAAAAGTTCACGTTAGTAATTTACTGGCAAAATTAGAGGTGCAGGATCGTACGCAAGCAGTTATTTATGCTTTTAAACACCATTTAGTCGATTGAGAACGAAGAGGACGTAATCGTACGGGTTCAAAAACTAGGAAAAAAAGGATCGAAGTCAGCTAAGATCGCAATGTCCTGAAAAAGAAGTACACTTTATCTGCGTGCGATGCCAATTCTAGAAGCTTTTCTTGTCCTTGAAAAAGAAGAACGCTTTTTCTGCGTGCGATGCCGATTCAAGCAGCTTTTCTTGTCCTGTCGCAACGCCGACACTAGTACGTCCCTGTCGAGTTCGAGTAGCTAGAGTATATGCAGTGAGATACATGAACAAGAGTAAGGTTTCCTGGGATCTAGACGCATGCAGGAAAAAGGCTCAAAGAACGAGAAACAAGCCAATAAAGAAAACTTGGCTAGCGGCAAGCGAAGCATAGCCTAGTTGCACGTATACTTAGAACGTAAAAAATTTTAACTACGTTGAATGAACTCCAAAGCTAAAATTTTATCCGTTTTAACGTCCGAAGAAATTCGATGTGTCATTTTTAGCGTACTTTTTTGAACAATCTCCTAACAGCAAAAAAACGAGACATTAACTGTACTCGTTTTTTATAATTTCATTTCTGGAACTTGATTTTTATAAAACAAGAAAAAATTTTAGCTGTTCGTTTACTTCCTTGTAGCAGTAGAAAATGGTTAAGATCACTTTAATAGTGAAATTATGAAGATTGTTTTAACAGACGTTCTGTCAATTGACAAATAGAAATTAATTCATAGATAATGATCAGTTCAGGAGGAAAATTAGCTATATCTGCATCAGGTTTCCGACTGGCAATACCATTTTCTCGCCAGTACATTTCTCTCAGTTTACTTACATATATTTGATCGATCGCCGTTTGATTATGTAATGAATCGATAAGCTCATCCGTTACCTGCCGAATAACTTCTCTTTCTTGTTCATCCCACATATTGCTATGAAGTGTAATATTAATAATATTATCCATGTGATAATGAATGAATCGTAAACAAATAAGCTGTTTTTCTGCACGTTGAAAGAATTTCTTTTCATTATCTGTTAACGGATGATATTTTGCTTCATCTTTTTGAAAACGGATTAGCGTTTCTGTTTGTCGAATCTTTTTATAGACTTTGTTCGTCGGTTGAAGGCGCAATGAATTAACTAGAGGATCATCCGCCGTTACGGAATAGAATACATTTTTAATCATTTTCCCTAACCGTTTACGAATAGCCATCATGTTCTCAGATATATTTTCCGTATAATCAGGTGGTAGGACAAACATATTGACCATTGTAGAAACAACCAGACCAATTGTAGTAGTTCCTAAGCGAATGAAAAATGAAATAAAATAATTGCTGTGAATAACTTCGATCATTGCGACTGCTGTAAGTGTTGCCACTAAAAGACCAGCATGTAATTTAAGGCGAAAACAAGTCACTATCGTCAATGTAGCAGCAAGAGCGTAGGTTATTGGTGAATTGCCAAATAAGTAAATAAAAAATACCGAGTATGCAGCACCAATTGCTGAAGCAGGAAAACGAATGAAGCCTTTCCGAATAGAGTCAGAAACGGTCGGTTCAATCGTTACGATTGCAGTTATCACAGCAAAGACCGCTGGTGCCTTTAACATATCGCATATCCATGCAGTTAAAAATACGGCAACTCCAGTTTTAACAACTCTGCTCCCTACAAAATACGAACGTTTCAATCAAGTTCAGCTCCTAGATGTTATATCCTTAATTATGTTACTTCTTCATCTATTCTCCGCTAACTTTAAAAAATTTTCAACTAACTTGAAAAAAGGGTTGCAATTTTAGTCATCTTAACATAAACTGTATTATAACAAAATATTTAATTGGTACACTGTTATATAAAAGGAGGGGTGGAAATGGAAATGACAAAGGATGTGATTATATGTCCTGACTGTGGTAAGGAGATGGATGGGAAAAGTATGATTCAAGAATGTGATCATTGTCTTTCAAAGAAGCAAGATTAATTTTTTGACCTTGTTGTTATATAACAACAATAAATGTGTTATAACAAAGGGTGGCTTTATCATAGGTGAATTTCATATAAACTAATAGGGGGATAAACATGACAAATCAACGTGTTGCAGATTTAAAAGAAGCTTGGGAAAACGATCAACGCTGGGTAGGGGTAGAACGACCATATCGTGCAGAAGATGTCATTCGATTAAGAGGATCGATGGAAATTACTTACACACTGGCGGAAAAAGGGGCAGAAAAATTATGGAATCTTCTCAACACGGAAGATTATATTCATGCACTTGGGGCATTAACAGGTAATCAGGCTGTTCAACAAGTTAAGGCAGGCTTGAAGGCTATATACCTCAGTGGTTGGCAAGTTGCGGCTGATGCAAATTTGGCCGGACAAATGTATCCTGACCAGAGTCTGTATCCGGTAAATAGTGTGCCAAATGTAGTCAAACGAATTAACCAAGCTTTACAAAGAGCGGATCAGATCCATCATTCGGAAGGAAATAATGAAATAGATTGGTTCGCACCAATTGTAGCAGATGCTGAAGCCGGCTTTGGCGGACAGTTGAATGTTTTTGAATTAATGAAAGCTATGATTGAAGCAGGAGCGTCTGGTGTACATTTTGAGGATCAATTGTCTTCGGAAAAAAAATGTGGGCATTTAGGTGGAAAAGTTTTACTTCCGACGCAAACAGCTGTGCGTAATTTAATAGCTGCTCGTTTAGCGGCTGATGTCATGGGTACACCTACCGTTATTATTGCAAGAACGGATGCCAATGCTGCTGATTTAATAACGAGTGATATTGACGAGGAAGATGCACCATTTATTACGGGAGAGCGCACAACAGAAGGATTTTTTAAGACGAAGGCAGGAATCGATCAGGCAATTGCTCGAGGCCTTGCGTACGCACCATATGCAGACTTAATTTGGTGTGAGACTGCAGAGCCTAACTATGAAGAAGCAAAGAAGTTTGCTGAGGCAATTCATGCAAAATATCCAAACAAGTTGTTAGCTTATAACTGTTCACCGTCATTTAATTGGAAGAGAAAATTAACAGATGATGAGATTGCAAGTTTTCAAGAAAGAATAGCTAAACTGGGCTATAAATTCCAATTCGTTACATTAGCAGGCTTCCATGCGTTGAATTACAGCATGTTTGAGCTGGCAAGAAATTATAAAGATGAGGGTATGAAGGCTTATTCTGAATTACAACAAGCAGAATTTGCTATGGAAGAATACGGGTATACTGCTACAAGACATCAAAGGGAAGTTGGAACGGGATATTTTGATGAGGTAGCACAAGTCATTTCTGGAGGAGCGCTTTCAACAGCTGCTTTAAAAGGATCAACAGAAGAAGAACAATTTACGTCATAATAGTAGAGAATCTACTTTAACATGTATAGATAGAATTTTAAAAGCATTAGAAACACTGAAATTGTTGTAGAATTTTCAATATTCTTCTATAAACACAGAAAAATAGAAGCGTTCATTTATTAGCGAATGGACGCTTCTTTTAAGGGTTTAAAGAGGATTATGTCTGTTTTGAAATATAATTGTAACATTACTATAATACGCCTGCAATTTTTTATTGATATAATACGAATTGCCTAAGAAGATAGATATACATAACTAATTATAATAAAAAACATAGCCACGATAGAATGAAGCAAAAATACATATAAAGCGTGGTAGAATATAAAAAAGTGGGGGAGTATGTTGAAAAAGTCAATCGTAACTGTAGCAACGATAACAGTTGTTGGTTTTAGCAGTGCTTTTTTCCATTCTCAAGTACAAGCTGAACCAGTAAGTAACGTAAAGAGCCATACTGAAATTCAAAATGATCGTGAAGCAATTAAAGCAAATCTATCAGACGCAGAAGCAAAAATTGCAGATATTTTAATAGACCTAGAAGACTTAAATAAAGAAATTAATCAAGTAAATAAAGCGATGAAAGAAAATAATAAACAAATGGAAAAAGCAAAAAGTGACATTGCTAAAAAAGAGCAAGAAAGGGCTAAACTCGAAGCAGAAATTAAAAAGCTGGAAGAAGCAATTGAAAAGCGTTACAGCAAGCTTAAAGAACGTGCCGTATCTTACCAAGAAAGCGGTGGAGATGTCAGCTACCTTGAAGTAGTCTTAGGTTCTAAAAGCTTTGGAGAATTCATTAATCGTGTATCTGCTGTCAACAAAATAACGGATGCAGATGTTAATTTAATGGAAGAACAAGAAAAAGATAAAAAAGAAGTAGAGAAAAAGAAAGAAAAAGTACAAGCTAGTTTACAAGAATTACAAGCGTTGGAAAAAGAATTAAAAGGTATGCAAGACACAATTGCTCAACAAAAACAAGAAAATGATAAGAAAAAAGATAAGTTACAAACTAAAAAAGATGAACTTGTGTCTCTAAAAGACGAACTAAAGGTTAAAGATAGTAACTTGGCAGCACTAGAAGCAGAAGTAAGACAAAACATTGCAGCTAATATTGACGATGCGGATACTTCAAGTAATCGAGCTACTACAGAAGAATCAAGACCAGCAGCTTCTGTAAATAATAATTCCAATGGTGGAGATTTGCAGACAGTAGCTAGCAAACAAAGCAACAACCAAAGCAGCAAACAGCGCTATTCTTCAAAACCTAAATCATCTGGTGGTGGCGGTTTAAGCGCAGTTCTTAACGCTGGTTACCCTTATTTAGGAAAACCGTACGTATGGGGAGGTAAATCTCCAGAAAGCGGCTTTGATTGTTCCGGTTTTGTATCTTGGGCATTTGCTCAAGGTGGATATTCGATTCCATCCAACACAGGTGCGTTAGCAGGAACTGGTCAAAAAGTAAAGTATAGCCAGATTCAACCTGGAGATATCGTTTTCTTCGATACGTATAAAACGAACGGGCATGTAGGTATTTATATTGGCGGCGGACAGTTTATTGGTGCACAAGATAATGGTTTATCTGTAGCGTCCATGTCTAACAGTTATTGGAAAAAAGCGTTCAAAGGGCATGTTCGTCGTGTAAGATAAAACTAACAGAATAGAAGCCATTCTTTTATAAAATGTCCCTATAGGACATTTTATAAGGAATGGCTTTTTTGATTGTCTAGGAAATTATATCGATTATCTTTTTTGGCTCTAAACTATTTGTTGGAGTATAGAAAAATGAGCGTAAAAAAGGGTTCTACAATATATGTTGGAGTTTAAGAAAATTTGTTGATTAAAAAAACGCAAGCTCCTTTTTTGTTAGCTTTGTTACAAACCACAAGGATTAGAGCCTGTTTTCAAGTATCACTTTTTTATAGTAACTTAAAAACTCATCAATATCCTGTTTCTTTACTAGTTTTACTCCGTTAATCTAAATTATCGGTAATCCCATTTTTTACAACTTCTGAAAAGGTTTAAGCTAACTCCAATATATTGAGCTGCTTTAATTAATGGTTATTTCAGACTTTCATCGCTCAAATGTCCCCTTAAAGTGATCGTCAAGTTAAATACATTAGGAAATAATACACTAAATGAATCATAATTTTGATTCATATCAGATAGTAAATAAATGTCCATTAGTCAAGAATTGATGTTTTTAAGTGCGAAACTTAAGAAATATATTTAAAGAAGGTACAGTTAAAATGGTACTAACTTTATCCCGCATGTTACTGGCAGTAAGACGTCCACCTCAAAAATGCAAGAAATCACAGAAGTTTTGGTGGGGGATGATTGGGATGAAAGAAAATCCCAACTGATTGATGTTTCACTTTATTACCTCCCGTTGTTTTGTATATACCTATTTCTTCTATTCATTCCCTCAAACATACGTTGTTCTGCTTCTATTGACATGACGACAAAGTCTAAACGAATATCCTTTAATGTTCGAAATCCTTCTATATCTTTCTTATGAATAAACCCTTTCAGTACAAGATCAAGTAGTCGTTGCTTGTTAACGTGACCATAGTCTAAAAAAAGTGATTCTCCAAATACATCCAATAAACGGTGAAGATCATATGTTGGTTTATTTGCCACCAGGGAGACTGATCCGTACTTATAAGATAATTTACGTTTTTCATTTAATTGATTGCACTGAATCATTTTACCTTTTAGCATGTTAAAGTCGTTAGCTAAAGCTATGTTCTTTTCTTGTAAAGCTTTTATTTCCGTCAGCAATTCCTGTTCATCTTTCGTTTGATTATCCTCCAAGTCTAGCTTTAACAAATTTTTACCAGTATTATTAAAATTTAATTTGATATAATAGCTAGCCTTTTGACGAAATGGCTTACTCATTTCATTCCAGTTCTTAATGGAAGATAATTCTTTATGATCAACTGTTAAACAATCGATATAAACATCTGGTATCAAATAATCCATAAGATATTCGATTATTCCCTTTTCGTCCCATTCATAAATCATTCTAGGGACAAATTTGGCAACCATATTTAAGCTTTTGTATTCGTGACGTTTTATATCACTATCTATTAAAATATTTCTTAATGCCTTCTTATCATTCTTTAACTGGGTCTCCACATATTTTTTCTCATAATATGTACCATTCTCTATAAATTGCTCCATAAGTTCAGCAGCTGTTTGGATTTTCATACTATCTCTCCATCAGTGATTGATTTTGGATAAGACAAAAGACTTATTACGTAAGTTTTGTTGTTTATTGTCCTATGCAATTGATATAAACTGCAACATAGTATACAACCGCTCTGAAAATCGATTTGGTAATCACTACGGTTTTCACGGGCTTGCGCTAAGCCTCCTCGCTCGTAAAGAACGCTCACTTGGGGGCTTAGCGTATTCGCTTTCCCGCACGCATCTCCGTGTTTTTCCTTTGCTAGTAATATGTTTCAACTTATTTATATCATGCTCTTGTTACGCTGTTTATATGTTTGTACAAAAACAACAATCATTCAGAAAACAGCCAAACAAAAAGACTTATAACCTACGTGTTGTGATAAGCAAGGTTGTCTAAATATTTTTATCATTATTTGCATTCTATCGAGTAGATTTAGCATTTTTCCCATCGTCAAGTTGCTCTATGCGTATTGTCTTTTGGATGCAGTTGACCATTTATTTAGTTAATCCAGCATTTCATGAACAGAGCAAATATACATCGTATCGTGATTGAAAAATTGCATCTTTGAAACCTGGAATAGCGATAAAGTAGGGTGTGTACATACATTGGCAACTTATAATTCAACTAAGGATCCACGTAAATGCTCGACTGCATGTTTTCAAATCAATCTGCATAATCCAAAATAGAATATCGGTATGTGCTTGAAAGGATTAGCTAACGTATGCACTACGTAGACCGACTTTTTATTCATATTTATGGTACTTCTTTCATTGCTTTTTTGTTTTTCATGTTGGGATAGTTTCCAACGTGATGTATATTTAAATTTGTCCCAGCATATTTATTATCCTTCCATTTCGATTAACTATTTTTTGCTTCATTTCTTTTATTTATTTGTATGGTATGTCGTTGTTTATGTAAGCAAAATATCGTCTGTTAAGCTTTCAAATTTCCCCAAATGTAGGATGAACAGCCGACATTTCTATAAGTGCATCTTTATGTATTTCATTAAAAGAAGCTTGTAATTACTGAAATCTTGATTCTTCCAGTAATTGTAGTAAATTTTTTGGGGAAGGAATATTTCAAGTGGTTCATTGGTTGCTTTCATTTTTTTGAAACGGTTCAAAATAGACGTTACATCTTTACGTTTTACTTTCTTAGTTGATACATTTAAGGATTGTTATATTAATTTACTGTTTCCTTTTCTATCGCATATAAATGAAAAATGACTTGTGAGATACTCCACTCTTTTTTACTCGGTTTTTGGTTCAATTTTTCATTGGATAGATCTTTTAAACAATTCAATAAAACTCCTCTTGTTTGCCCAAGTCTTTTCATTAACATATACTCACTTCTTCATCAATTTTGATAGATAAAATTACAATTGCAAGACGTCTAATCTCTTGCAGTGTATCTCCTTCCGTTCAGTATCATTAGCATAATAAGACCGTTTTGAAAAATAATTGATGTAGGTCAATTTTTCAAGAAGTAATTGCATTTTTGAACAAAAAATGACATTCACATTTATAAAGTATGGTTTGTGAGTAAAAATTGATGTAGGTCAATTTTTTTTTGTATTCACTTATTAAATAATAAAAACTAAAGAAGGGGAGTGATATACAAATGGACTGTAATTTGATGAACTAAAAACCCGAGATTAGCAGTCAAATAAGAAGTAAGTTCGGCAACTAGAATGAATGTGAAAGGTGATGTAATAGATTCACTTTTTGGCAGATACAAAATTATATCAATCCTGAGTAGGTAACGTATGATCAACATAGGATGTAGTATCCACCAAGCCTAGTATTCATGTTCTTTTACTAAACGCGACATACCATCTGCGATAAAACACGTTCATTTCTATTAACATATGAAAATCACCTAACATTTTTGTTTTAGTAGTTTCCGGTATGGCCAAGTTATTTCATTTTAATCAGTGAATAAGCAAAAGTATAAACTTTCTTATGCTGTATAAGTGCAACTATAAGCATTCGTATAAAGGCTTAGGGAATGTCTGGTTTTTTAAAGTTCATATGTGAATTGTTTAACAAAAATAATCTGACTGCTATCTCTTTATATTTATTTATAACTATATGTTTATATTCACAATTCGAAAAGAGGGGGATCAGAATGGATAAAAATAAGAAAAATATATTTAATTCGAAGGATAAACAGCCTACAACGGTTAATGGACTATTAAAATCTATCACAATCATTACACTAGTGCTCAGTTTTACTGCCCTTATTGTTGGGGGGGTCTGGATCTTTAAAAACCAAGCACCAACCCCATTAGAAGTAGTTACACCAGATGGGGAAGTCATTATGACAAAGGATTCAATTAAAGGCGGTCAGGCTGTTTTCCAAAAGTATGGACTAATGGATTATGGTACCTTACTTGGAAATGGTTCCTATATGGGACCCGACTATACTGCTGAAGCATTGAAAATATATACGGAGGGCATGCAGGATTATTACGCAGATCTAGACTACGGTAAAGCATATAATAAACTAAGTGATGAGAATGCAGCCGTGATAAAGGATAAAGTAATTTCTGAAATACGAAAAAATCGATTTAATGAAGATGAAAGTATCCTTTACGTTACGGATGCTCAAGTATATGGAATTGAAAAAGTAGAAGCATATTACCGTGATATATTTGTAAATGGAGATGGTTGGGGATTAGAAGCAGGATTAATTCAAGAGTCGCATCTTCCAGAGAAAGATCGTAACTATGTAGCGGAGGGAGATCAAATTGAACAAATATCTGACTTCTTCTTTTGGACAGCATGGTTATCTAGTACAAATCGAATCGGAGATGATATATCTTACACAAATAACTGGCCATTTTATGAAGATGCAGGAAATACGATGTCTTATTCTGCTATACTGTGGAGTGGTGTAAGTATAACCATCCTTGCACTATTTGTGGCAATTGTTCTATTTGTTTTCTATAAATATCATTTTGGCATGACACCAGCATTTACGAAGAATAATTACCCGGTCTATAATTTAAGAAATAAAGCAGTAACCACATCACAAGTTAAATCTGCCAAATTCTTCTTACTCGTTACTATAATGTTCTTTGTTCAAGTGATGTTTGGCGCTTTATTAGCTCATTATTATACTGAACCAGACGCCTTCTTTGGTATTAAATGGATCTATGATCTATTACCATTTGAGGTTGCAAAAGGCTATCATCTACAGCTAGCCATTTTCTGGATTGCAACAGCATGGCTAGGTATGGGGATCTACTTTGCACCAAATGTTGGTGGTATCGAACCAAAACGTCAAGGATTCCTGGTTGATATTTTATTCTGGGCATTAGTTGTCGTTGTTGGTGGCTCCATGGTTGGTGAGTGGTTAGGCGTCAAAGGGTTCCTCGGTAACTTATGGTTCCTACTCGGTCACCAAGGCTGGGAGTATTTAGAGTTAGGACGTGTGTGGCAAATTGCCCTTGTAAGCGGATTGGCGATATGGCTCTATATCGTATATCGTGGAATCCATCATGGACTTAAAAAAGAGCGAGATAAAGGTGGATTAATCCACTTATTATTCTATGCATCGATCGCAGTCCCAGCTTTCTATATATTTGCATTTTTCGTTACACCTGGACAAAGCTTCACGATGTCAGACTACTGGCGTTGGTGGGTAGTTCATTTATGGGTAGAGGGAATTTTTGAGGTATTTGCTGTTGTCATCATTGGGTATATGCTAGTAAGCATGAAACTTGTAACGAAGTCATCGGTTGTTCGAATGTTCTATTTCCAAATTATTTTATTACTTGGAACAGGTGTATTAGGGGTTGGTCACCATTACTATTACAATGGTTCACCAGAGGCATGGATAGCAGTTGGTGCTGTATTTAGTGCCTTAGAAATTATTCCATTAACATTGTTAGTGCTAGAGGCTTACGATCAATACAAAATGATGCGTGCCGGCGGGGTAGATTTTCCATATAAACTTACATTCTGGTTCTTAATCGCAACTTCTATCTGGAATGTTGTTGGTGCTGGTGTAACAGGATTCTTAATTAACCTTCCAGCCGTCAACTACTTTGAACATGGTCAGCAGTTAACACCTGCACATGGTCATGCAGCAATGATGGGTGTTTATGGAATGTTTGCAATAGCTGTACTTATCTACTCACTGCGAAATGTGGTTAAGCCTGAGAAATGGAATGATACATGGTTGAAATGGTCATTCTGGCTACTAAATATCGGATTATTTGGAATGGTATTTGTTTCCTTAACACCAATTGGATTTATCCAATTGAAGGAAGCCTTCGATAATGGGTATTGGGCGTCACGAACAAGTGAGTTTCTACAGCAAGATATTATTCAAGATCTATTATTATGGCGTGCCGTACCAGATACAATCTTTCTCATAGGTGTGATCATCTTGGTTGTATTTACGATAAAAATTATGTTCCATCTGAAAAAACCTAAATATAAAGGTGGAGATAGCATACCTGAAGCAGAAGAATAAGTAGATGAATTGAAAACGAGGTAACTAGGAAAAATAGTTACCTCGTTGTTTTTGCTTTAGAGATGGTCAAGCAACGGTGTTGGGAATCCAGCTCAGCTCATAACCATAATGAAGTACGGAGATCTATAGGGTCTATTTGACTACCATCCAATACTTTTGATCATGCTTCCGCAACAGTCTTTCGGTCACGATTCGTACCTTTTAATACTTCTTTAGAACATAGACCTAACTTTACAGATGCCTTTATACATGTGTATCAGGTGCAATGGTAATTAACTCTCGAGACTTCCAGTGAATACCTATGTAGATTTCCATAACGTGTAGCCAATAATTAATGATCTTTGAACCTGAAAGATAAAGCTCACATGGATTCTAACAACGATCTTTTGTTACTAACCACAAAAACGACAAAATGATTACTATGCTACTATTATAAAAGATCGAAAAAATTATAGAGCAGCTAACACTAGAACAGACCTCATGACTGTAGGCATACCCTTTGCTACCCTTATGGGCAATGCAGGAGCAAATAGGCTATCTATAAACGCATTATGGGGTATAAAGATAGAACGGATAAAGTATACACACACAAAGACATGAAGTACACCGCACTTTATTATTTTAAGCGCATTTCATACTCGTATTCAAAATTTTATAATCTAGTAGTATTATCGATCAAAAATCCGAATAATCCTGATTTATAGAATATGAAAGGATTCGATAGTTATACAATAACTACATAAGAAATGGAGTTTTAGAGGGATGGTTTTAATCTTGGTCAATATCCGAGTTCAAAAGTATATGTCCATGTAACATTGTAGAATTTTAACTCTTATGCATATGTACAACCAGCTGGGACTGTTGCTGTCATATTTTTAGTTTTATAAATTTGCTATATTAACTTTGTAGTAACGGTATATTAAGTTAAATAATACGATGGAATCTCTAATCTATTAGCTAAAATATTTTTATTAATGGTAAATATTCCGTTTTTTTCGTTATAATGGTAACAGTACATGTGTAATTTGATAAAGGGGAGATAAAGTGAAGATTCAAGATTATCGAAAACCGAATTATCCAATTGATCCAATATATATACGAAGGTGGTCTCCAAGAGCGTTTTTATCAAAGGATATTACCAAAGATGATTTGAATAGTTTATTTGAAGCAGCTAAATGGGCACCGTCTGCAGCAAATATGCAGCCATGGCGTTTTATTATAGCTAAGCAAGATGCGGATAAAAAGAAATTTTTATCATTTATTGATGAGTCTAATGTAATTTGGTGTAAGCATGCACCTGTATTGGTAGCTATCATTTCTAAAACGGATAGGAAGCGTCCGGGCAGTAAGAACCCGACTCATGCTTTTGATACGGGAGCTGCTTGGGGATTTTTAGCATTAGAGGCAGCGCGAAAGGGAATTTCAACACATGCGATGGGAGGATTTGATCGAGTAAAAGCAAAGCAAGTATTAGAGATTCCAGATAATTATGCTATTCATGCTATTGTTGCCATTGGATATCAAGGGGATAAGCAAGCTCTTCCAGAAAGTTTACAGCAGCGGGAAGTACCATCTACTAGGAAAAAAATCGAGGAATTTGTTTTTGAAGGTAGTTTTGAAAATCGGTAAGTATGGTTACTTATTTTTGGTATCGTTCAACCAAAAGCGATACATCAATTAAATATAAAAGATGCCACGTCACCATGTATCATCTTTTTTTATGGCACATGTACGTTAGTTTATTTGTAGTAATCTATGTTTAATAATTCAAGCAAAAGGTACAATTTAAAAAACTTCTCTCTACTTCTTCCTTATTATTTACATTTAAGAAAGGATATGTTATGAAGCCTAACAATTCGTTTAATAACCCTGTATTTTATGTTTCAGCTTGTTTTGTGTTACTGCTCGTAGTTATAGGAGCAATCATGCCAGTTAAATTTGGCAAGGTAGCAGAAAAATTATTTAACTTTACAACAATCAATTTTGGATGGTTTTATTTATTATCCATATTTATCTTTATCATATTTTTAATCGTGCTTTCCTTGAGTAAATACGGAAAAATAAAATTAGGAGCAGCTGATTCGAAGCCAGAATACTCCTTTTTTACTTGGATCAGCATGCTGTTTTCAGCTGGTTTTGGCGCTGGATTAGTTTTTTGGGGAGTAGCGGAACCAATGAGTCATTTTTTAAAAACCCCTTTTCCTGAATTAGAAGCGATGACGGAAGAATCTGCAAGAATAGCAATGGGGTATGCTTTTTTTCACTGGGGAATTAGTCAGTGGTCTGTATTTGCTGTTGTGGGTTTAGTAATAGCGTATCTACAGTTTAAGAAAAAGCGGAGAGGATTAATTTCAACATCTATCCAGCCAATTATTGGAAGAAATAAAGTAATTGCTGGTACAGTTGATTCATTGGCGGTTGTCGCAACAGTAATGGGAGTTGCAACATCATTAGGTTTAGGTATATTGCAAATGAACGGTGGGCTAAAATCAGTCTTTGATGTACCTTCATCTATTTGGGTGCAAATGATTATTGCTGGAGTCATGTTAATGACGTATTTAATTTCTTCGAGTACTGGGTTGGATAGAGGAATTAAATGGTTAAGTAATATTAATCTTGGATTATGCTTATTGTTGCTTGTTTTTGTCTTTTTAGCAGGACCAACTGTATTTATCTTAAATACCTTTGTCTTAGGATTAGGGGATTATTTTTCTAATTTTATTCAATATAGTCTGCGGCTTACTCCGTATACGGGGGACACATGGGTAAGGGAATGGACCATATTCTATTGGGCATGGTCTACCGCTTGGTCTCCATTCGTTGGTGCATTTGTAGCTCGGGTATCAAGGGGACGGAGCATTAGACAATATGTCATCGGTGTGTTAGTAGTGTCCCCGGCTATTGCTTGTGTCTGGATTGCCGCTTTTGGGGGAACAGCAATATTCAATGATTTAATGAATGGCACATCAATAGCAGAGGCTGTTCATGCGGATATTGCCGTAGCACTATTTGAAACATATCAGCATCTGCCAATGACCACCATTCTTTCTATACTTTCTATATTTCTAATATTTACTTTTATAGTCACTTCTGCAGATTCTGCGACGTATATTTTAGGTTCAATGACATCAAGAGGTAGTTTAAATCCGGCATTAATTACGAAAATAGTTTGGGGTCTTCTAATCACAGCAATTGCTGTTGTACTTCTTTTAGCAGGTGGGTTAGAAGCACTGCAAACCGCTTCATTAATTTCAGCATTGCCATTTACTGTTATATTACTAATTATGGTAGTTTCCTTCACCAAAATGATTAATCAGGACTATAAGAAAGCTAAACAAAGGGAAGATGGTGATTAAAAGAAAAAAGCAGCACTATATGTTGCTTGAAAACTTTATTCTTGAAGGAATGATTACCAGCTTAAATAAGAAGGTTAATAAAAGCGTATACTTATTAAACCACCATAGCTGCTAGTTATTTATGTTGAAATAAAGTAAAAAACAAGGTGATCCTTTGACGTAACTGTTTAAAGTTGCTATAATGAAAAGAAATAAAAACGTAAATTATTTATTTTTCTAGGTTCCGCAAAAATATGTTTTGGTTTGGACCAAGAGAAAATGCACATTTATGTGTATACGGAGGGATAAAAGCCCGGGAGGATATCGGATTTTGGATATCTCTCCGGGCTTTTTTATGTTAGAAAGTATTAAAGCATGAAAGTAATTTCGCCGGGGAAACAATTTTATTGCTCTCAAAGAAGTGCATTCCAATAGTGATAGTCAGGTTCTCGTTATTCTACTATACACTAGTTTACGCTAAAATTTAGCCTATTAAAACAGAAACTTGAGGTGAATATTGATGAATAGAGACTGGAATATTGTTTTTCTTGCAGGTCTTTTTGAAATAGGCTGGGTTATTGGATTAAAACATTCCACAACCTGGATAGAATGGGGACTAACTATATTCGCAATTTATATTAGTATGCATTTACTTGTAATTGCTTCACGAAGATTACCTGTAGGAACAAGTTATGCAGTTTTTACAGGAATAGGAACATCAGGAACTGTAATTGCAGAAATTGTTTTATTTGGTGAAGCCGTTCGCTTAATAAAAATGGCACTTATTTTGTTATTAATTACTGGCGTGTTTGGACTTAAAATGGTCACCCCAGAAAAAGATAAAGGAGAGGTATCCTCATGAACTGGGTTGTTCTATTATTAGCAGGTTTTAGTGAAGTAATCGGTGTTATGGGAATTAATAAAGTTAATCAAAAAGCAGATAAAACATCGTTTATATGGTTATTTGGCGGATTTGGCTTAAGCTTCACATTGTTAGGTATTGCAATGGAGACGATTCCTATGAGTACTGCTTATGCGGTCTGGACTGGAATGGGTACGGTAGGGAGTGCACTAGCTGGAATGCTGTTTTTTCAGGAATCAAAAGATTGGCGGCGATTATTATTCATAAGTATGATATTGTGTGCAGCAGTTGGTTTAAAGTCGATCTCTTAGGATGTTTAATAAGTCTTTTTAACGGATATACACTACTAAGTCGTAACATTATAAGGGAGTGCAGATCATGGATTTGAATAAAGAACTGAAGCGACTAGCAGCAGTTCATAGAGAAAGTCCAAATAAAGTTTTTACAATGTATTTAAACACGGACCCCTCTGATCCTGAACAACAAGGGGGAGAATGGAAGATACAATTTAAAAACGGCATGCGCAACTTTGAACAGTATTTAAAAGAAGCAGATAATAAAGAAGAATTAAATTGTTTCCAACAAGTAAAACAGCAAGTAGAAAAATATATTCGGATGAATGAACAACAATTTCGCCGTGGTATTATTCTTATTACAACAGCAGATGAAGAAGTTTGGTTCGCTGTAAGGGTACAAATGCGCTTGAAAACAGTCTTTTTTTGGCAAGAAACACCAGTATTGGATCAATTGAAAAAATTGAAGGAACAATACCCAAAATCAGGAATCATTCTTGTTCAACAAAATAAAGTGAAATTAATGGAAGCTTATTTAAATGAGGTTGAAGCGGTAAAAATGTATGAATTTGACTTGGAAATTGATGATTGGCGTGAAAAAACAACGATAGAACCTGGTAATCCAACACTTCAAAAAGATGACTTATACGCTCGTTTTGAAGCAAATAAACAACGCTGGTATAAAAAAATTGCTCCTAAAATGGATAAGTTAGCCGCAGATAAACAATGGGAAAAAGTATTTATCGTTGGAGAACCAGGTCAGGCACAAGCATTTCAAGATCAGATGAATAAATCACCAGATGAAGTAATTAATAAAAACATGCTCGATCATCAAAAATCTAACATTTTAAAAGAGATATTTGGTTAAAAAAGAGTCTGTGCAGACTCTTTTTATACTTTAAGTACTCTGATTTGAAATGGTAACATCTTTACGTATAAGTGATGGTTAGGCAATCACGTATGTCAAGCGTAGCTCTCAATTAACGATGGAGTGATAAGATAAAAAATACTGGTAATAAAGAAAGGAAAAGAGAGATAGTGATATAAAATACAGCTTGCTTTAGCTTTTGATGTAACAATAGCTGTAATGTTTCATTGCCAAATGTGGAAAAAGTGGTATAAGCACCGCAAAAACCTACTCCTAACAGCAACCACCAATTTTGAGAAAGCATGCCATTAAGTTGTAAATGAACTAAAAATGCTAGAAGGATGGAGCCGGTAATATTCGCTCCCCATGTTCCAATTAATCTTTTTTGTGCTAATAAAGATAACTCATAACGCAGAATACTTCCAAAAAATCCACCAACAGCTACTAATAAAAAACTCAACTTTTTGCCTTCTCTCTATTACCTATTCCCACTTTATATCCCGCTAAGCAAAATAGAAGCCCTCCAACTACACTAATCATAATATAGAGTACTGCTAATATTTTGGTTGAATTCCATAGCGCTATGGTTTCTACACTAAAAGTAGAAAAAGTAGTAAAAGATCCAATTAACCCCACCGTTAAAGCGGTAAATATAGAAGGAGGGAGAAGTTTCTTTATATGATTTTGATGTACTAAAAAACTAAGCAAAAAACACCCAAATAAATTTGTACATAACGTCGCAATGGGAAAGCCTTCTTCTGTTAATAAAACAGATATGCCATACCTTCCCATTGCACCGACCGCTCCACCTAGTCCAATTATTGCGGTTAATTTGAGGTTAGAGTTGCTTTGCATCTGGGGCACCTTCCATAAATTTCAAATTTATGTCCTTCAATGGAGTAATCAGCTAATACTTCTTTGACTTCATCGATCGGACAAATTTCAATTTTCTTTGTTTTCCCACAATCCCTACATATAAAGTGATGATGGTGATCTTGAGAACAATTCATACGGAAATGCTTTTCCCCATTTAATTCAGTTGTTTCCAAAATTTCTAATTGATGAAATAAGTGGAGGTTTCGATATATCGTATCAAAACTGATCCCGGGATATTTTTTTTCCAAATGGGTACAAAGATCTTTAGCAGTACGGTATCCGTCCACTTGCTCAAAAAAGGAGAGGATATCTTTTCGTTTGCTTGTTATTTTATATCCTTTTTTCTGTAAAAGTTCGATCGCTTCATTTTTGTTCATTAAGCTTCCCTCACTTTTTAGTTAAAGCGCATATTCAAAAAGAGAAGAAATAGACCAAGTTCGTTAAGATCGCAGGCGTCCATGAAAAAACGCGATGAATCGGTACCGAAGTATGTCCTGTCGATTCAAATCAATCGGATATTTAGATGCCGTTTTCTTAGCACTTTGATTTTTTAATTGCAAAACCATTAAAACGAAAGAATTACGACACCTTACATGTCGGAGTTTAACTACTTCTTCCTCTGTAAAGTCAAGCTGTACTACTTCCTATTTTACTCCTTCTTCGCTTTATAAACATAACGAATAACAAAATAAGTATCGATGTCATAACAATGGTGCCGCCTGATGGTATTCTTAAATAATACCCGGTGACTAATCCTATAATAACAGCAATTTCACCAAATACAATAGACAACATAACCATTTGTTTAAAACCTTTTGCTAATCGCATACTAGCAGCAACGGGTAATGTCATTAGTGCAGATACAAGTAACACGCCCACAATTCGAATGGAAGCAGCGATAACAAGTGCTGTTAACACGATAAACAAAAGATGAATCGCTTTAGAATGCAGTCCAGATATCGTTGCATATTCCTCATCAAAGGAAAGCGCAAATAATTCTTTATAAAATAATAGAATGATCACAACGATAAAGAAAGAAATTACTGCAATCGAGTAAAAATCATTTCTACTCACTGCGGATACAGACCCGAATAAATAATTAAATAAATCAGTATTAAATCCATTTGCGATGGAAATAAAAATAACGCTAAGTCCAACTCCTCCAGAAAGGATAATGGGAATTGCTATCTCTTGATAGGCTTTATAAACGCCTCTTAGCTTTTCAATTAATATGGAGCCAATCACAGAAAAGGCCATACCGCTATATAAAGGGCTAAGCATAATGGCAAATTTCTTCTCCATTAATAGTCCAAAAGCTATCCCGGCTAATGTAACATGTGATAGTGCATCAGCTAATAATGATAGCCGTCTAACAACAATAAATGTTCCTAACAACGGAGCAATAATCCCAATTAAAATCCCTGTAAAAAATGTATTACGTAAAAAATCATATTCTAAAAAGTCTGCTAGCATACCGTTTCCTCCAAATTAATGATCGTGTTTAACAATATTTACTTGATGTCCGTATAGTTGAGACAGGTCTTTTTCAGGTAACGATTTATATTCAGCCCGCTTACCATGAAAATGTAATGTTTTATTAAGGCATGCGATATGTGTAGCCTGTTCAGTTATTGTTCCGGTATCATGCGTAACCATTAACATCGTAATTCCCTGCTTTTGGTTTAATCGATCAAGCAGATCATAAAATCGTTGAACGTTTTTACGATCCACTCCTACAGTCGGTTCATCTAAGATTAATAATTCAGGCTCACTAACGAGAGATCTGGCTATAAAAATACGCTGTTGCTGTCCCCCTGATAAATTACCAATATTTTCATGTGTATAAGCTTCCATATCTACTTGTTTAAGCGCTTGATATATTTTTTCTTTATGCTTACGTGTGAAAAATTTTAAATAGCCAATTTTTGCAGTTAATCCCATAGAGACAACTTCGAATACGGTAGCAGGGAACCCCTTATTAAATGTATTCGCTTTTTGTGAAACATAGCCGATTTTATTCCAAGCAGAAAATTTGTTCACTGATTCACCAAAAAGCTCAATAGATCCCGTATCAGGCTTTTCTAAACCAAGAATTAGTTTAATGAGAGTTGTTTTACCTCCGCCGTTTGGACCGATTAGCCCCACAAATGAACCCTTAGGGATGGTAAAGTAAATATTCTCCAATACTTTTTTGTTTTCATAGGTGAAGCTAACATTTTTGATTGATACGATCTTTTCCCTCATCGTAGAACTCCTTTAATTTAATTTTTACACAGTCATTTTGTTACTTTATCAAGAATAAGCAAATTTTGTTTCATTAATGAAAGATAATCTTCATTATTACGAATGTCTTTTTCTGTTCGTGTGGATAAGTTATGAATCGTTACTGCTGTTGCGTCCATATGTTTTTGAATGATCTCGGCAATGCGATTAGAACTGTTTTGTTCAAAAATCAAATAATCGAGCTTGTATTGTTTTGCTTGTTCAATAATATGGACTAAATCTTTTTGGGAAGGCTCATTGCTGGAAGATATGCCGCTAATAGCGATTTGCTCTAATCCATAACGTTCTTCCCAATACCCATATGCAGCGTGAGAAACAAGAATATGCTTGTTTTCTTTAGCATGTAACACTTGTTGAAAATCACGATCTAACTTTATTAATTGTTTTTTGAGTTGTTTAAAGTTTTGGTTATACAATGCTTGTTGCTCCGGATTTAATTTGACTAATTGATTTTTAATAATTTCCGACATCTCCATCATTCGTAACGGATCCAACCAAATATGTGGGTCATGACCTCCGTGATCATGACCATCATGAGAATGATCGTGTTCATCATCGTGAGAATGATTAATCTTTTCATGAGGCAGGCTATGCTCATCATCGTGAGAAAGACTACTCTTGTCATGAGACGGTCTATTCTTATGCGTATTAGCAGCAGCAAATAATGATTCGTGTTTTCCAATTTCAACAAGGGTTACATCTTCTCTGGCTAAGGCATCTGCAATACTTTCAGCAAAGCCTTCTAAGCCTGCTCCCATATAAATAAATGCATCGCTTTTCGCGATATCGGTAACGTCTTTTGAAGCAGGTTCATACGTATGTGCATCCACACCTGGGGGATAGATAGAATTTACTTTTACAGTTTCCCCGCCAATTTGTTCAACTGCAAATTGTAAGGGATAGATGGAAGTATATATAGTTAAATCAGAATTATTCTTTGGCTGTGAAGTACTTTTCGTGCAACCCATTAAAATAAAATTTAGTATGCCAAACAAAATTATCAATATGAACAACTTTTTCACAACGTGTCCTCCCACAGACTAAAATCTGTTATTATAATATCGTAATCATTCTGAAATGTAAATAGTAATGATTCCGATTTGTTTTTTGTGAAGAGACTAATGTTAAAATTCTAATCCCATGTATACCAACTGATTCATCTATGTTTAGAGCTAGTAAATGAATATGAATCATGTAAAGGGATAAAAAGGCAAAAAGGAAGTGGAAGAAATCTATTTTAGATAGTAATTCACATGTGATAAAGGAATGAAAAGTACACATGAATAGTGTACAAACTGCGAACTTCTAACGGAAGTGAAATTTCATTCAAGGAGTGCTTTTCTCCTTGAAAAACCGCGGTATATTACTTCGTAGCTTTCCTTGTCCTTGAAAAAGGAAAGCACTTTTTCTGCGTGCGATGCTTATTCAGGAAGTCTTACTTGTTCTGTCGCCACGAACGAATGGGAATGTAGGAGCCGTTTTTTCATAAAGTTCGTAAAATATTTTTCAAATGGCAAAATACGGATGCTGACATGTGGGATAAGAAAACATGCCTCAAAAAACAGGGGGATGTCGACGCTTTTAGTAGGCTTAGAGCCGATGGTGACTTATTATCGGAAGAAAATCGTAATTTACTAAGTTTGAGCGCTTGAACTATAGAAGTAAATATCATTTCATTCCTCACTAATAGAAAAAGCTTGCTGAAGTTCTCTCTTAGGATGAGAAGATAGGGTAAGAAAACTAGCCACTTGTTATGTTTTCCGTATAGAAGCTTAAAAATTTTTGCTAATCCCTTTATTAAAAACTTATGATTTATTGTTGCGAAATGTCAGTAAATACATTATAGTAATAATTAAGTGATAGGAGACTATCTTTTTATTTTTGAAACAAAATGAATGAGTATTCATTCAAATTGCGGATGGGAGGATAAATGATGAAGCAATCAATCAGGCGTGCTGCTGTTTTAGGCTCTGGAATCATGGGCTCTGGAATTGCTGCTCACTTGGCTAATATTGGTATTCCAACTTTAATGCTTGATATTGTACCAAAACAATTAACAAAGGAAGAAGAACAAAAGGGGCTAACGTTAAAAGATCCAATTGTACGTAATCGAATTGCTGCACAAAGTAAAAAAGCATTATTAAAGCAAAAGCCTTCACCAATTACAACAAAAGAAAGCCTTGATTTAATTGAAATCGGTAATATGGAAGATGATATGGAAAGGCTTGCTGACGTAGATTGGATTATCGAAGTGGTCGTTGAAAATTTAGAGATAAAGAAAAACGTACTAGCAAATATAGATAAATATCGAAAACAAGGAACTATTGTAAGTTCAAATACATCTGGTGTTTCTATTGAAGCAATGTCGATTGAGTGTTCCGAGGATTTTCGTAAAAATTTTCTCGGTACACATTTTTTTAACCCGCCACGCTATATGAAACTACTTGAAATTATACCGACAAAAGATACGGAACCTCAGGTACTCGAGTTTATGAAACGCTTTGGCGAGGATGTCTTAGGAAAAGGCGTTGTCATTGCAAAAGATACACCAAACTTTATTGCTAACCGCATTGGAACATATGGTTTGCTTGTAACCGTTCAAGAGATGCTTAAAGGAAAGTATAGTGTAGGGGAAGTAGATTCTGTAACTGGTCCATTGATAGGCAGACCAAAGAGTGCAACTTTTCGTACATTAGATGTAGTAGGTCTCGATACATTTATTAATGTGGCTCATAATGTTTTTGAACAAGTAGAAGGAAGCGAAAAGAAGTTATTTTCTGTTCCAAGCTTTATGTTGAAAATGAAGGAAAAAGGCTGGTTGGGTGCTAAAAGTGGCCAAGGTTTTTACCTGAAGAAAAAAGATAAAGCAGGGAGTACGATCTATGAGTTAAACCCAGAAACGTTGGAATATGAAGACCGAAATAAATTAAAAACCGCCGCTATAGAAATGGCGAAGCAGCAAAAAGACTCACATCGTAAATTGAAAACGCTTCTATCACAAAAAGGGGATCTAGCTGGTGACCTTGTTTGGTCAATATTAAAGCCGGTGCTTATCTACTCCGCTGAATTAACGGGAGAAATTGCAGATGATATATTAGCGATTGATAATGCAATGAAATGGGGCTTCGGTTGGGAGCATGGACCATTTGAAACATGGGATGCAATTGGACTGCGAGCATCTGTAGAAAGAATGCAGGCAGAGGGAGAGAAAATTCCTGATTGGGTCTTACAGCTTCTAGCTGATGGTAATGAATCATTTTATAAAAAAGATAATGGCAATGTGTACTACTATGATAAAGGAACGTATAAACAAAATGTGGTGAATAAAAAAGAAATTAATTTGCGTCTATTAAAAGATGTTCAAGGGGTCATTAAAAAGAATACTGGCGCTAGTTTAATAGATTTAGGAGATGGTGTTGCTTGTTTGGAGTTTCATTCCAAGAGCAATGCTATTGGGTTAGATATCATCCAAATGGTAAATTTTGCGATTGAAGAAGTAGATAAAAACTTTGAAGGACTGGTTATTGGTAACCAAGGAAAGAACTTTTGTGTTGGAGCGAACTTAGCGATGATGCTGATGGAAGCTCAAGATGATAACTTTTTTGAATTAGATATGGTCATTCGTCATTTTCAAAATATGACAATGGAAATTAAATATGCAAACAAACCGGTAGTTGTAGCACCATTTAATATTACAGTTGGCGGGGGGGCAGAAGTAACGTTACCGGCTGCATCTATCCAGGCTTCAGCAGAGACGTATATGGGACTAGTAGAATTTGGAGTTGGCTTAATTCCTGGTGGTGGTGGAACGAAGGAATTGTATTTAAAACAGCTTAGACAATTGCCAAAGGGAATTAAATTTGACTTATCAAAAGTCGCTAATGATGTTTTTGAAAAAGTGGCTACTGCTAAAGTATCAACTTCTGCCGCAGAAGCACGTGAATACGGTTTCTTAGATCAAGGGGATCGCATCAGTGTTAATGCTGACCATTTATTGCATGATGCAAAAGAAAATGTGTTAGCGCTTGTGAATTCAGGGTACCGTCCTCCAAAACCCGAAAAGATTCCAGTAGTTGGTGATGCTGGATATGCGGCAATGGTGCTGGGAGCAAAAAATCTATATCTAAGTGGATATGCATCCGAACATGATCTGAAAATTGCTGAAAAGCTGGCATATGTATTATCAGGTGGCAGAATCAAAGAGGGGACGGAAATTGATGAACAGGCAATGCTTGATTTAGAAAGAGAAGCGTTTCTGAGTCTAATCGGGGAGCCAAAAACACAACAGCGGATGCAACACATGTTATTAAAAGGAAAACCACTACGTAATTAAAGGAAAAGGGGGAAACATGGTGAAGGAAGCAGTAATTGTTGCAGGAGCAAGAACCCCTGTAGGGAAAGCAAAGAAAGGGTCGCTTGCTACTTCTCGTCCGGATGATTTAGCAGCATTAACGATAAAGGATACATTAAAACGTGCAGGCGGGTATGATGGGAATATTGATGATGTCATTATTGGATGTGCCATGCCAGAAGCAGAGCAAGGCATGAATATGGCAAGAAATATTGCGGGGTTAGCCGGTTTAAAGCATGATGTTCCGGGTATAACGATTAACCGTTATTGTTCTTCAGGTTTACAAAGCATTGCTTACGCTGCTGAGCAAATTATGATTGGGGCAAGTGATACGATCATTGCTGGCGGTACAGAATCAATGAGCCTCATCCCAATGGGCGGACATGTTATAAAACCAAACTCAACGTTAGTTCAAGATGCTCCGGGATATTATATGGGGATGGGACATACTGCAGAGGAAGTTGCCAATCGCTTTCAAATTTCTAGAGAAGCTCAAGATGCGTTCGCTGTAAGGAGTCATGAACGAGCTGCAAAAGCGATTGAAGAAGGGAAATTTAACGACGAAATTGTACCTGTAGAAATAACGCATCGCTTCCTTAATGATAAAAACAAGCCACAAGAAAAAACGATTACATTTTCCATGGATGAAGGAGTTCGTCCGGACACCTCGATGGAAGTGCTGAGAAAGCTGAGACCGGCGTTTCATGTGAAAGGAACAGTAACCGCTGGAAATTCTTCGCAAATGAGTGATGGAGCAGCTTCGGTATTAGTGATGGATCATGATAAAGCTGAAGCAGAGGGGTTAACACCAATAGTTAAATTTAGATCGTTTGCTGTAGCAGGAGTAGAACCAGAGATTATGGGGGTAGGACCAATTGCCGCTGTTCCTAAGGCGCTACAAATTGCTGGACTTGAGTTATCGGATATCGGTCTGTTTGAATTAAATGAAGCGTTTGCTTCGCAAGCTGTACGTGTTATTCAAGAGCTGGACTTAGATATTGATAAAGTGAATGTAAATGGCGGAGCGATTGCACTTGGTCATCCATTAGGCATGACAGGCACGAAACTGACGCTTACCTTAATGCATGAGATGAAGCGCAAACAAGTTCAATTTGGGGTTGTTACGATGTGTATAGGTGGCGGCATGGGAGCAGCAGGGGTATTTGAACTGATCTAAAATCTATAAATAAGCTAGAAAAGGGGTAGAGAAAATGAGTGAAACAAAGGAAAAAGTATTTAAAGGCGGCGGTTTTTTAGTTGAAGATTTAACGGCAAATGATGTTATTACACCAGAGGATTTTAATGATGAGCATAAAATGATTGCCAAGACAACGGCAGAATTTGTTGCAGGTGAAGTGTTGCCAAAAGTCGATAACTTAGAAAATCATGAGTTTGAATATTCGGTGGAGTTATTGAAAAAAGCAGGAGAACTCGGATTATTGGGTGCGGACATACCTGAAGAATACGGGGGCTTGGCACTTGATAAAATCAGTTCTTCTTTGATCACCGAAAAATTTGCACGTGCGGGCGGTTTTTCTGTCACGCATGGTGCACATGTTGGTATTGGTACATTACCAATCGTATTCTTCGGAAGTGATAAGCAAAAAAAGAAGTATTTGCCAAAGCTTGCGACGGGTGAATTGCTAGCTGCATATGCATTAACAGAGCCTGGTTCAGGGTCAGATGCTTTAGGAGCAAAAGCAACAGCAAAGTTAAATGATGCTGGAACACATTATATTCTAAATGGGGAAAAGCAGTGGATTACGAACTCTGCATTTGCAGATGTATTTATTGTCTACGCTAAAATTGATGGGGAACATTTTTCAGCATTTATTGTTGAAAGAGAATTTCCGGGCGTTTCAACTGGACCTGAAGAAAAGAAGATGGGAATAAAAAGTTCTTCTACACGTACTTTAATTTTAGAAGATGCTGAGGTTCCGGTTGAAAATTTACTGGGTGAAAAAGGACGCGGACACATCATTGCATTTAATATTTTAAATGTGGGTCGTTATAAGCTGGCAATTGGTGGTGTCGGCGGGGCTAAAATAGGTTTGGAATTAGCAACCAAATATGTGAATGAACGTAAACAATTTAATCAGCCGATTTCCAGCTTTTCATTAACACAGGAAAAGCTGGCTACGATGGCTAGTGAAACGTATGCTAATGAGAGTGCTGTTTATCGTACGGTTGGTTTATTTGAGCAGCGGATGGGTGCACTTACAGAGGAACAACTAAATGATGGGAGAGAGGTTGCTAGAGCAATTGCTGAGTACCAAATTGAATGTTCCATGAACAAATATATGTGTACGGAGTTGCTTGATTATGTAGCAGATGAAGCTGTACAATTACATGGCGGCTATGGATTTATGCAAGAGTATGAAGTTGAGCGTATGTACCGCGATTCACGAATTAACCGTATCTTTGAGGGAACGAACGAAATAAACCGTTTGCTAGTTCCTGGCACACTATTGAAAAAAGCATTAAAAGGTGAGCTGCCACTTTTACAAAAAGCTCAAAGCCTGCAAGAAGAATTAATGATGCTTATGCCAGAAGAAGTAGGTACGGAAACATTGGAACAAGAAAAGTATTTATTAAAAAATGCGAAGAAAATTGTATTAATGGTCGCTGGGTTAGCGGCGCAAAAGTATATGCAGCAGATCGAAAAGGAGCAAGAGATTCTAGTAAACTTGGCTGATATGGTTGCTGAAGTTTACAATATGGAGTCTGCCATCCTTCGTACCGAAAAGGCAATACAAAAAACAGGGAAAGAAAAGAATAAGCAGAAGCTCCTTTACACACAAGTTTATGTTCAAGAAGCATTTAACCGAATTGAAGCGGATGCAAAAGAAACATTAATCGCTGTAGAAGAAGGAGATACATTACGAATGTTGCTTTCTTCTTTACGCAAACTAACAAGACACACACCTGTAAACGTTATAGCGAAAAAGCGCGAGATTGCTGCTGTAATTATTGAAGAAGAAAAATATGTACTGTAAAACAGAAAGAAAAGCTGCTGCCTTTTAGAAGACAGCAGCTTTTTTACATGTGTAAAAATTTGAAATGAATTGGTGTCGAATATCGATTTTAAGCTTTATGTATAAGCGAGGGATTAGTTCTAAAAGCTAAGTTTCGCTGTATACGCTTTTTAAAATTAAATGCAAGAAGTACCAAGATTTCATTATTTGTCATTTCATTCGTATTTTCGTTCATGATTTTGCTATAATAATAGTATATGTTCAAAAAGAAGATAAAAATAACCGAAACATTTTAGTCGACACTGTTTCAACAAGTAAAATGGCATTTGATATATGCATAGTATAGAAACAGAGACAAGGGAAAGCCGTTCCCTTTTTTACACTATAGGAAAGTATAAAACCTTATGGTTATAAGAAAAACGGTAGCTTTCGCCATAAAGACTTGACGACAAGCCAAGTTTTTCTAATCTGACTTTTTGAGCATCCTTTTGTAGTTAATGATGAAAGGGAGGTTTTAACAATGACGTTAACCTTTTATTGGTACCCAAATTGTGGAACATGTAAAAAAGCAAAAAAGTGGCTCGATGATAAAGAAATAAGCTATGAGCCAATACATATTGTGGAAAGTCCGCCAAGTAAAAATGAACTCCTTACACTCATCGATAAAAGCGGGTTACCCGCAAAAAAATTTTTCAATACGAGTGGTAAAAAGTATCGAGAACTGAATATAAAAGATAAGATTAAAGACGCAACAGACGAAGAAATGGCAGAAATATTAGCCTCGGATGGCATGTTAATTAAACGACCAATTGTAACGGATGGTTCGAAGGTAACCGTGGGATTTAAGGAAGACATGTTTGAAGAAAATTGGCTGGCTGAATGAAAAAAGAAATACTGGATAAAAATTGATTAACCTTGTATAGTGAAAGTGGAGTAAACTTTTGGAGGGATAAACGTGAGCGTACCAAAGGAACTATTATATTCAAAAGAACATGAATGGGTAAAAAAAGAAGATGGAAAAGTAAGAATTGGAATTACAGATTTTGCTCAAGATGAACTTGGTGATATCGTATTTGTAGAGCTTCCTGAGCCTGGTGATGAATTGGAAATAAATGAGCCATTTGGCAGTGTTGAATCTGTGAAAACGGTTTCCGAACTGTATGCGCCAATTAGTGGAAAGGTTGTCGAAGTAAATGAAGAGCTAGAAGACAGCCCGGAACTTGTTAATGAGTCTCCGTATGAAAAAGCATGGATGGTAGTCGTAGAGCCGACAAGTGAACTGGATGACTTATTAACTGCTGAAGCATACGAAGAAATGATAAGTGAATAATAAAACAAAGAATAATAGCTGATGTGCAAAGGATTGCAATCAGCTTTTTAATATAGAAATTTTACCAAAGGCAATCAATCACTAAATAGCTGTGTTTCACCATATAATAAAAAGCGAATGTACAATTTGGTAGAGAAAATAAAGGGAATATGCGCTAATTAGGCAAATGGACCGTTTGGTTTCATAAATGATTACTCACCTTCTAATGCAAGAAGTGAAAGCATATCGCTTGATTTCCCAAGGAGTGCTATGTGATGATACCAGATGAATCAGAAAAAATTTTAATTGTCGAAGGGTTAACAGATAAAAAGCAAGTAAATAAAGTTATAACAGAGGATTTAACGATTGTTTGTACAAATGGAACACTTGGTATAGAACGGTTTGATCAATTGTTAGAGGATTACCAGCTAGATGAAAAGGATGTATATATTTTCGTTGATGAAGATCCTTCTGGAATAAAGCTGCGCAAACAGTTAGCTAGAGAATTGCCACATGCAAAGCATCTGCATATTAGCAGTGAATACCGAGAAGTAGCAACAACCCCTGAGAATATTTTAGCTCAAGTACTGGTAAGCAAAAGCATTGCTGTTAATCCGATTTTCTTGATTTAACTCTTATTAAAAAGGTGATCGTTTGCAACAGGTAACGAAAGAACAATTACAAAAAGATAATTATTTGCTTTATATATTCACTCCATTTTGCGGGACATGTCATGTTGCTAGAGGCATGCTTAAAAAAATTGAAGCAATGCAACAGCAGGAGATTTTCATCGAAATGAATGCATCTTTTTACCCCGATTTTATGCAGAATTACCAAATTCAAAGCGTTCCATGCTTACTCATTAAAAAAGATGGAGAAATAATGGAGAAAATCTATGCATTTAAAAATATAGCAAATATTTATCACTATTTAATAATGTATAGACCGGAAATATTCACTCATAAAAAATAAGAAATACGTTGACAGAGTTAACGAGAGCATGCTATTATATGGTTTATTCAAATTAAATATTGTTTAACTCTTATCTTGAGCGGTGGAGGGACTGGCCCAGTGAACCCGCGGCAACCTTCAAACTTCTTTGTTTGAAAGGTGCTAATTCCTGCAAAGCTTTAGCTTTGATAGATGAGGGGACATAAATGACAAACATACGTCTTTCTGTTCTCTTACAGAAAGGCGTTTTTATTTCACTATAGGAAAGTATAAAGTTTTTTAGGTTTATCCCGCATGTAAGTTGCCGTAAGACAAAATCTTGAGTTGATGCAAAGGGCCTAAGTGGGAGAAAACGGCACCTAAATGCCCGATTCGTTTAAGGGCCTTTAGGTCATACCCTTGCGGTACTAATATTCAGTAGGAGAGGGAAGCAAACTCCTACTGAATGAGTTTCACTTTATAGTATAAGAAAAACTATAGCTTTCGCTAAAGACTTGGCGACAAGCCAAGTTTTTCTAAGCCACATAGAGCATAATAAGTACGATGCGAAAAGAAGGAGGAGTAGGCGTGATATCGATTGAGGGTTTGAGTAAGATTTTTACTGCAAACAAGACAAAAACAACAGCTGTTGATGATTTAACCCTTTCGATTGATCAAGGAGATATCTTTGGTGTTATCGGTTATAGTGGTGCTGGAAAGAGTACCTTTGTCCGTCTCTTAAACCGTCTCGAAGAACCAACAAGTGGGCGAATTTTTATCAATGATCAAGAAATTACAGCACTCAGTAAGAATAAATTACGGGTAGCTAGACAGGATATAGGAATGGTGTTTCAACATTTTAATTTGCTTTGGTCACGTACGGTAGAAGACAATATTGCATTTCCGCTAGAAATTGCTGGTATTGGCAAGGAAGAAAGAAAAAAACGAGTTCAATCATTAATTGATTTAGTCGGGCTAACAGGAAAAGAAAAGGCTTATCCTGCGCAATTAAGCGGCGGACAGAAGCAACGTGTTGGTATTGCACGCGCATTAGCAAACAAGCCTTCTGTGCTGCTTTGTGACGAAGCAACATCTGCTTTAGATCCTGAAACGACAAATTCAATATTGGAATTATTAGTAGATATTAACAAGCAATTAGGTTTAACGATTATTTTAATTACTCATGAAATGCATGTTATTCGGAAGATTTGTAAAAACGTTGCTGTGATGGAAAATGGGAAAATTGTTGAAAAAGGAAATGTGTTAAATGTGTTTTCTCAACCTAAAAGTCCAGTTACCCAAAAATTCGTTCAACAAATCATGGGATACGATGAAGAAGATTATGATTTAGACTATCTAATCAATACGTATAAGCATGGAAAAATAATCAGATTGCATTTTGTCGGCGAGACGACAAATGATGCCTTAATCAGCAAACTGGTTAAAACATATGATATCGAGATTAGTATTCTACAAGGAAAGATTACTCGTACTCAGGCTGGTGCATACGGAACACTATTTATTCAAATGAGTGGCGATCCAGATGAGGTAACAGAGGCAATCATCTATGTGCAAAATGAAACCTCAGTCGAATTGGAGGTTGTACGTGATGCTGACTGAATTGTTTCCAACCATAAAAATAGAAGATTTTGCAGTTGCAACCTATGAAACATTTTATATGACGATTATCGCATTATTCGGTACGTTCATCTTTGGGATACTATTAGGATTATTATTATTTCTCACGAGTAAAGACGGGCTGTGGGAAAATAAAATGATTAACTTTATTACTGCCACGTTTGTAAATGTGTTTCGAGCTATCCCGTTTATTATCTTAATCCTATTGCTGTTCCCATTTACAAACTTGTTAGTTGGTACCACTCGGGGGCCAAACGCTGCTTTACCTGCACTCATCATTGGTGCTGCCCCATTCTATGGCAGGTTGGTTGAGATAGCTTTACGAGAAGTAGATAAAGGAGTAGTAGAAGCAGCAAAAGCGATGGGCGCAAAAACCAGAACCATTATTTTTAAAGTGCTCTTGCCAGAATCCATGCCAGCTTTAGTATCAGGAATTACAGTTACCGCGATTGCTTTAATTGGTTATACAGCAATGGCAGGTGCAATCGGTGCAGGTGGACTTGGAAGCTATGCTTATTATTCTGGCTTTCAGCGAAGAGATTTTGATATCGTATTGATCTGTTCGATACTTATTGTCATCATTGTCTTCCTATTTCAGTTTATTGGCGATTTTATCACTCGAAAATTAGATAAAAGATAACAATCACAGAAGAATAAGGAGCGAAAAGAATGAAAAAGATAATTATTTCCGTTTTGTTAGTAATTGGTTTAGGAACTGTGTTAGCGGCTTGTGGGAATGATAAGGAGGCATCTGATAAAAATACGATAAAGGTCGGAGCATCCAGTGTTCCGCATGCTGAGATTTTAGAAGAGGCAAAGCCGATATTAGAAAAAGAAGGTATTACATTAGAAATTCAAGAATATGAGGATTATGTATTACCAAATGATGATTTAGCAAGCGGAAAATTAGATGCGAATTATTTTCAACATATACCATTTCTAAAACAGACCATTAGTGATACAGGATATGAGTTAGATTATATTGATGGAATCCATATCGAGCCAATTGGTGTTTATTCAAAGGGAATAAAGAGTGTAGATAAAATTCCTGATGGGACAGAAGTCATTTTGAGTAACTCTGTACCTGATCACGGTCGTGTACTCACTTTATTCGAAAAACAAGGACTAATTAAACTGAATGAATCTGTTGAAAAGTCAGCAGCAACAATTGATGATATTGTAGAAAATCCAAAAAACTTAAAATTTACCCCTAAATATGAGGCAGCAATGCTTCCGGAATTTTACGAAACAGAAGAAAATGCATTAGTCGTAATCAATACAAACTATGCGATCGGTGCCGGGCTAAAACCGACAAAAGACGGTTTGTTTATTGAAGATGAGGATTCTCCATACGTGAATGTACTCGCAGTAAAAAAAGAAGATAAGGATAACCAAGCATTAAATAAGCTAGTGGAAGTATTACAATCTGAAAAAATTCAGAAGTTTATTGAAGAAAAATACGAAGGTGCGGTTGTACCAGTAGGCGGGAAAAAATAGTTGAAAGTAAGTCAGCGTATATAATCGTGAGTGACCGTATCTTTATGAACCGAATGGATTTCATTTCATGTAACAGAAAATAAGCAATGATATGTGCTATTATACGTTTAAATCCACTTTGTGCAGGGAACTTGTTCTGTGTTAGGCTATTGAATGTAAGAAACAAGAAAGGATGATTCCCTATTAATAGTGGAATAAAAATGAATTACACTTTGGAAATGGAAAAAGCCATGCAGCAGTCACATCATATTGGCTATGCCGAATATGAACGAAAGCTTGATAAGCGTATGGCAGTTGAAAGGAAACGTCAGAGAGAACATCGGAAGTGTAAACATTTCGCTGCTGAGTATAATCATCAGCTTTATGGATAGTTAGCTATAGATTGAAAAAGCTTCGATAGATAAATGGCAAAGAACGGCGCTTATGTGAGATGAAAGCATAAGTGCCTTTTCCTTTACCTGGAAAACGATATCTGTTTTTGCAAGGTGGATATCTTTGTATGGCATTTATCCATATTCCACTTCGGGACTTTGTGATTATCAAAAAAGGTAAAAGGACCTAGAAGTTCGACGCGGTGAAGTGTCGAGTAGCTAGAGTGTATGCAGTACAGATACATAAGCACTAGTGAAGCTTCCTCGAAACACATTCTCACGCAGGAAAAGGGGATACCAGAGAAACAAGTCAATAAAGAAAATTTGGCTAGCAGCAAGCGAAGCACAGACGATAGCCTAGTTGACTTATACTTAGAACTTAAAAATTTTTAACTACGTTGAATGAAACTTCAATGCTAAAATTTTATCCGTTCTAACGTACGAAGAAATTCGATGTGTTATTTTTAGTGACTTTTTGAGAACAACCTCTATTAAAGGTTATTTCGCCACTTCCGTGGGGTGGTCCATCTCCGCGTCAGAGTTATAACGCTTACTTGATGCTAAGCAAGGGAACTTTTGCTGATTTTACATACATGATACATAGGGCCGAATGAGAATATGACACGGAAAATAAGAAAATAAAGCATTGCTTTAGAAGATAAATAGTGTTTGGTGTATACTTAAGTTTAATGATATGCTAAGTTTACTAGAATTAATCGTAATTGGTTTCACATTTAAAAGAGTTGATAATAAATTCGAAATGCTTTAAGATTGTAATGAGAATAAAATGAGAATGAATATCACATTCATTTTCAATGTGATAATAAAAATAACAGTAGTTGGAGGTATAAATATGGCTGGATCAACTTTAGAAATTAAGAATCTGCATGTTTCAATTGAAGACAAGGAGATACTTAAAGGTGTCGACCTTACTATAAAAGGTGGAGAGTTCCATGCAGTTATGGGGCCAAATGGGACGGGAAAATCCACACTAGCTTCAGCGATTATGGGGCATCCTAAATATGAAGTTACAGAAGGGTCCATTTTATTAGACGGAAAAGATGTCTTGGAAATGGAAGTTGATGAACGTGCCCGAGCAGGTTTATTCTTGGCCATGCAATATCCTAGTGAAATTAGTGGGGTGACAACTTCCGATTTTCTTCGTTCTTCTATTAATGCTCGTCGTGGAGAAGGAAATGAAATTTCGTTAATGAATTTTATTAAGGAAATGGACAGTGTATTAGATTATCTCGAAATCGATAAGAATATGGCACAAAGATACTTAAATGAAGGGTTCTCGGGTGGAGAGAAAAAACGTAATGAAATTCTGCAATTAATGTTGCTAAAACCGGAAATTGCAATTTTGGATGAAATTGATTCCGGTTTAGATATTGATGCATTAAGAATTGTATCTAAAGGTATCAATAAGCTTCGTGATGATAACTTTGGTTGCTTAATTATTACCCACTACCAACGTTTATTAAACTACATTACTCCGGATTATGTACATGTTATGATGCAAGGTCGTATTGTTAAATCTGGCGGACCAGAACTAGCAAAACGATTGGAATCAGAAGGTTATGAGTGGATCAAAGAAGAACTCGGTATTGAAGACGAAACAGTGGAGCAAAACGCATAAGGCAAGGAGGGATACAATGACTGTAGAAACAAAACTGCCATACGATAAAGAATATATTGAACAGTTTTCCAAAGAAAGAAATGAGCCTGCATGGATGTTGGAGTTACGTGTTCAAGCTTTAGAACAGGCTGATACATTGGAATTGCCAAAGCCGGATAAAACAAAGATTGGCAAATGGAATTTTACGGAATTTAAGCATACTGCAACGGGTGAAGAAATTACATCATTAAACCAACTGCCTACTGAAATACAGGAGTTTTTAGATCAGGATAATTTACCTGAAAACCTGATTATCCAACGTAATCATTCCATAGCTCATAGTAAGCTGAGCAAGGATTTGCAAGATAAAGGCGTTATCTTTACTGATATTTTTACCGCTTTACAAAAACACGAAGACTTAGTGAAAAAATTTTATATGAAGGATGCTGTAGCGGTTGATGAGCATCGCTTAACTGCCTTGCATGCTGCTTTAATGAATGGCGGAGTGTTTGTTTATATCCCTAAAAACGTGATCATAGAGGCTCCGTTACAAACCATTTTTTGGCAGGAAGATCCTGAAGTGGCAATGTTTAATCATGTTCTAGTTGTAGCTGATGAGGGAAGCTCTTTAACATATGTGGAAAACTATTTCTCACATAACGCAAAAGAAGCAACCGTTGCAAATATCGTAACAGAAGTCATCGCACATGATAATGCTAAAATTTCATTTGGCGCTGTTGATAACTTTGCTGCAGGAACGACAGCATATAACAACCGTCGCGGCGTTGCATATCGAGATGCAACGATTGACTGGGCTTTAGGACAAATGAATGATGGAAATACGGTTTCTGAAAACATAACGTTTTTAATGGGAGAAAACTCATTATCAAATGCAAAAACAGTTTCCGTCGGACGAGGTAAGCAAACACAGAATTTTACCGCTAAAATTGTGCATCATGGCAAAAATTCAGAAGGCTACATTCTTCAACATGGGGTGATGAAGGATAAAGCTACTTCGATTTTTAACGGCATTGGTAAAATTGAACATGGTGCTTCGAAAGCAAATGCAGAGCAGGAATCCCGTGTTCTTATGCTAAGTGATAAGGCTCGCGGAGATGCTAACCCAATTCTGTTAATTGATGAAGATGATGTAACAGCCGGTCACGCTGCGTCTGTTGGTAGAGTTGATCCGTTACAGCTTTATTACTTGATGAGTCGAGGCATTACAAAAGATGAGGCGGAGCGCCTAATTATTCACGGCTTCTTAGCACCAGTTGTTAATCAATTGCCAATTGAAGCAGTGAAAAATCAATTGACTCAAGTCATTGAAAGGAAGGTATATTAATGGATGTAAAAGCCATTCGTGAGCAATTTCCTATTCTAAATCAGGAAGTGAATGGCCATCCTTTTGTCTATTTAGATTCTTCAGCTACATCGCAGAAACCAATTCAAGTGATGGAAGCTGTAGATAACTATTATCGAACATATAATTCCAATGTTCATCGTGGTGTGCATACACTTGGTACAAAAGCAACTACCGCATATGAGGGTGCTAGAGATAAGGTTCGCCGGTTTATAAATGCAGATAGCACAAAAGAAATTATCTTCACAAGAGGAACCACTACTGCGATTAATACAGTTGCTTCCAGTTATGCACGAGCTAACTTAAAAGCTGGGGATGAGATTGTAATTACACCAATGGAACATCATAGTAATATCATCCCTTGGCAGCAAGCTGCCAAAGCCACTGGTGCTTCATTAAAATATATTCCGTTACAAGAGGATGGAACGATCCGTTTAGAAGATGTAAGGAAAACTGTTACGAAGCAAACAAAAATAGTTGCAATCGCACATGTTTCTAATGTTTTAGGCACGATCAACCCGATCAAAGAAATAGCTGATATTGCCCATGAGCATGGTGCAGTAATTATAGTTGATGGTGCACAGGGTGCTCCTCACATGAAGATTGATGTAAAAGCTTTAAATTGCGATTTTTATGCTTTTTCCGGCCATAAGATGGCAGCTCCGACTGGAATCGGTGTGCTTTATGGAAAGAAAGAAATACTTGAACAGATGGAGCCGGTGGAGTTTGGTGGGGAAATGATCGATTTCGTACATCTATATGAATCCACATGGAAAGAGTTGCCGTGGAAGTTTGAAGCTGGTACACCGATTATTGCTGGAGCGATTGGTTTAGGGGCAGCAATCGATTTTCTTCAGGAAATCGGTATGGATAAAATTACAGAGCATGAGCAAAAGCTTGCTGATTATGCCATGGAGCAGTTAAGAACGATTGAAGGAATAAGAATCTATGGTCCGGAGCATCGGGCAGCACTAGTGACGTTTAATCTGGATGACATCCACCCGCATGATACAGCTACAGTACTAGATGCAGAAGGAATAGCTGTACGGGCAGGACATCACTGTGCACAGCCATTAATGCGTTGGCTTGAAGTTACTGCAACGGCACGTGCAAGCTTTTATCTGTATAATACGAAAGAAGATGTAGATCGACTAGTAGATGGACTTCGGAAGACAAAGGAGTATTTTTGGTAATGGCTTTAAATAACCTAGATACGCTATACAGGCAAGTAATTATGGATCATTATAAAAGCCCGCGAAATAAAGGAAGTTTAGATGGGGACGTTTTAAGTGTCGATATGAATAACCCTACTTGTGGAGATCGGATCCAGCTACATTTACAAGTGGCCGATGGCATTGTAAAAGATGCAAAGTTTGAAGGAGAAGGTTGCTCCATCAGCATTGCCTCAGCTTCGATGATGACACAGGCAATTAAAGGGTTAGAGTTGGAGAAGGCACTAAAAATGTCCAACATTTTTTCTAAAATGATGATGGGTGAGAAGGTTGATACGGAAGGACTAGATTTAGGAGATATTGAGGCCCTACAAGGGGTAGCAAAATTTCCAGCACGTATCAAATGTGCAACTCTTTCGTGGAAAGCCATGGAAAAAGGCGTTAAAGAAAACAGGAAGTAAAAATTCCGAAAAGATTTCATTTTAACCTAAGGAGGGTTTATGAATGGCTAAAAATATGCCAGAAATCGAAGAGTATAAATATGGATTTCGCGATCGTGACGTCTCGGTCTTTCGTTCAGGCAAAGGGCTAACCCGCGAAGTGGTTGAAGAAATTTCTAGAATGAAAGAAGAACCGCAATGGATGCTTGATTATCGTCTTAAAGCCCTTGAGCACTTTTATGAGCGTCCAATGCCACAATGGGGCGGAGATCTGTCCGAGTTAAACTTTGATGAAATTGTTTACTATGTAAAACCATCAGAAAAACAAGGAAGAACTTGGGATGAAGTTCCGGAAGAAATTAAACGGACTTTTGATAAACTGGGAATTCCTGAAGCCGAACAAAAATATTTGGCAGGTGTATCTGCTCAGTACGAATCAGAAGTTGTTTACCACAGCCTAAAAGAAGACCTGGAAGAACTCGGAATCGTATTTAAAGATACAGATACAGCTTTAAAAGAAAACGAAGAACTGTTTAAAGAATATTTTGGTAAAGTTATTCCAGCAACGGATAATAAATTCGCAGCATTAAATTCTGCTGTTTGGTCTGGCGGCTCATTTATTTATGTGCCAAAAGGGGTAAAGACCACAACACCACTCCAAGCATATTTCCGAATTAATTCAGAAAACATGGGACAATTTGAAAGAACATTAATCATCGTGGATGAAGGTGCTTCTGTCCATTATGTAGAAGGATGTACAGCACCTATTTATACAACAAACTCATTGCACAGTGCCGTTGTTGAGATCTTTGTTAAAAAAGATGGATACTGCCGATATACAACCATCCAAAACTGGGCAAATAATGTATATAACCTAGTTACAAAACGTGCAACCTGTGATGAGAATGCCACAATGGAATGGATCGATGGTAACATTGGTTCGAAAATAACAATGAAATATCCTGCTGTTCTTCTAAAAGGTGAGGGTGCTCGAGGATTAACTCTATCCATTGCGCTTGCTGGTAAAGGACAACTACAGGATGCTGGTGCCAAAATGCATCATTTAGCACCAAACACATCCTCATCCATTGTTTCTAAATCCATCTCTAAACATGGTGGCAAAGTAACGTATCGCGGTCTGGTACATTTTGGACGTAAAGCAACAGGCGCACGCTCCAATATCGAGTGTGATACGTTAATTATGGATAATGAATCAACTTCTGATACAATTCCATACAACGAAATCAATAACGACAATATTTCATTGGAACACGAAGCAAAAGTTTCCAAGGTATCTGAAGAACAACTATTCTATTTGATGAGCCGTGGCTTATCTGAACAAGAAGCTACAGATATGATTGTAATGGGCTTTATTGAACCATTTACAAGAGAGCTACCAATGGAATACGCCGTAGAAATGAACCGTTTGATCAGCTTCGAGATGGAAGGAAGTATTGGTTAAGGCTTTATATCAACGTATTTATGAGAGTGTGAGGAATAACACCCACAATTCACCATAATTTATTGATTAATTTAATTACTGCTGATACATTTTTATTGCATCAACGTCTATTTTCTAAGTGATGTGCAATTATGTATCAGCAGTTTTTTTATGCTTGCACTTTAATCAAGAAAGTAAAAAGTAGCATTTATTTCAAATGACTATGATAAGTTACATGCTATTTTACAAATAAAGGATGACGAATTTCAAATACATCCGAGATGGAATGTGAACTTTTTGGTTCATGAAAGTCAAATGACAATCAATCATAGTGAACCAGAATAACTGATAAAACTGTGTTGTGAAATTCTTGCTGAAAGCTGAATGAGTTATTTTTTCCTGAGTATGGGTACCGGATTTATACCTTATAATTTTTGCATTTATTCATACGTTAATGTATTTAAATTTTTAGTTCTTATAAAAACTGTCATAGAAGCGGAAGCGTAACCCTATATAGAGAAAACCTCATCCCTCATCTCAAAATCCATTACTTTTTTGGGATTCTCTTGAAAGTTTTTCTATTCCTAAAACATTTTAATAACTTTTATACTTTTAGTATAATGCTACTTAAAAGGGATTGAATTTATTACTAATTGAGACGAGAAGAGAAGGCAATCAAGGATTTTGTGTAGGGGAAATATCATGGTTGAAAACTCGTTTTGATTATTAAAAATTCAATTCAAAGGAGAATGATAAATTGAAAAAAATTATTATATTTTCGATCAGCTTTATATTGCTATTTTTGCTATTTCAGGTTTCAGCTGGTTTACTTCTTACATTAATTTACGCTCCAGACATAACAGAGACTTGGAATATAAATGCTAATTTATCTCAGACAGTTGTTTTAAAAAGTTCTTCTTTTTTGATTCCATTATTATTTACTTTGCTTTCTGCACTAATAGCTTATTTTATCTCGAAAAAATTCGTGTAGAATCTAGACAAAAGCGATTTTTATTTAAGAAAGTGGATTGATGAAATGATCAAAGGTATACGTAGTTTTATTTTCTTTGATGATTTTAATTTTTCTACTGTCACTTGTAATCGATCTATTATATATGGAGTTATATATTTTAAATGTTTTATTTATGTCATATGCTCTTATTTTACATTACAAATATTTACAGAAGGAATATTAAATGTTGCCACATGAATGGTTTCATTAGCCTATCGTGCTCTTTTTGTTCATTGAATTACCTTAATATTTTAAATATTAAAGTGAAGTTGCTAATGCTAAAAAGTAGAGATTGGACTAGTTTAAGACTACTACGTCTTATATCTTCATCAGCTCTTGTATTTAATTTATTCTTTGTCAAACCAGATGTTCAGGAATAGTTTGTATTTTTGTGATTCATTTGTGTAATAAAGCAATTCACCAATTTGTTATATATAAAGTTATGAATGATTATCATTTTTATAGATTCATTTATTTTCTTTTGGTCATTAATTGTTTTAGCTATGAGGCAGATAGTTTACTTACTATAGTATTGTGTACAATTTAGAATGGTTTGCTAGTTTAAAAAAATAACAAATAGACAAAAGAAAGAATACTAATTCTGGTTCTTAATTATTAAAAAAATAGGAGCAGTAAAACGACACAGCAATTGCAACAAGGGCAGCAGGCAAGGAAAACAGCATACAAACTCAAGCTGTACAACAGGCAATAGTCCAACGTAAATCAAATGCAGTACAACAATTACAGTTTTCTCAAAATATTATGGATATGAGTTAAGAACCCATTTTCTTTTTAATTCATATACTAGAAGTGAATATAAGAAAAGGAGAATGGTTATGTCTGATCATCCAAAAACGCTTGCATGGCATGAAACACTTGAAATTCATGAATTAGTTGCATTTCAGTCCATCGGTTTAATGAAGTTGAAAAAAGCAGTAAATCAGGGAATTCGAGATAAAAAGCTATATAATATTTACTTGCGAACCATTGACGAATTGGAAATGAATTTGAGGGAGCTTTTGAAATTTTATCCATATGCACCACATCCGGGAGAGTCAAGTGATTACCGTACAGATGATAGTTTCTTAGCTGGGGATTTACTAAGCTTTTCCAAAGCAGCTGTTCGAAATTATGCTATTGCAATTACAGAAACTGCTACACCAGCAGTAAGAGAAATTCTTAAGGAACAATTAAATAAAGCAATTGACTCCCACGAGCGTATCTTCACTTATATGTATCGCAAAGGTTTATATCCAGCTTATGATCTAAATAAAATATTACAAAATGATATAAAGCTTGCTAATAAAGCATTATCCATGTAGAGATGATTACTTTATACAATAAACGGGAAATAAAAATTGAATTAACAAACGCTAGGCAACAGCTCATTGTAGAAAGATACATATGAGCTGTTTATTTTTTAAAAAATAATTCATAATCAAATCTTCATTACGAGCTTTTTAAGTGCTAACTATATAATTTGGTTTGTCCCTCATGAAATATTTTAAAAGTTAATCTATTGTACTATATGGTTAAATACGTTAACTTAGTGTATAATCAAATAAAATTAAAATTTTCAGGTGGGGGAGATACAAATAAGAGGGGAATCAGTCTATTTAAGGACTATCATTAAACAGGATATGTTGAGTTTTTATCAAGCTGTTCAAGATGAAGAAATAAGGTATATGACGGGAACGAAAAATATATTTTCGTTAGAACAACTGTATGAACACTATGATCGAATAAGCAGTGATAAAACACGCTATGATTTTGCAATTTGTTTGGTAAGTGATGATCAAATAATTGGTGATTTATCTATCTTAGATATTGAACAAACGGATCGCAAAGCAGGGTTCAGGATTTCCTTACATAATCAAAACTACTTCAATAAAGGTTATGGTACGGAAGCTGTTCAACTAGCCCTTGCCTTTGTTTTTGAAAAAATCAATCTCAATAGGCTACAACTAGAAGTTTATTCTCATAATATACGTGGTATGAAGTCCTATGAGAAAGCAGGATTTAAACGAGAAGGAGTTATTAGAGAGTCTATCTTGTTAAATGATGTCTATTTTGATGAAATCATTATGGGAATGTTGCAAAAAGAATATTATCAAATAAAAAACGGAACAAAATAGTAAATCAAGAGCGGTTATAGTAGTCATGTGTTAGCGCTGTTTTAAGGCACAAGTAGAAAAAACGAAGCCTTGGTAAACATCCATATTTACCAAGGCTTCGTTTAATCCATTCCTTTCTTAAGAGGCTAAAAATGCAGATGTCATAAAATTGTCCAAATCTGAAGAATTCCTTCCTTAGAACACCTTCTTTTATAAAACCACATTTTTCATAAGAGCGAATGCTGGTTTATGAAAGCTAAATACTTGTAGTTTTATCTTATAAACGTTTATATAATGGAAAATGAATGAAATTAAGGTGCGCATTGCGTCTGTGCCTAAACCTTTTCGTTGCCACGCTTCGCTTCACCAATGAAATTTCAACATGGCATGTACTATTTTTCCAATTAATCTTAAAATTCCTTTTATCCTTTTTTCAAAAACTCCAAATATGAATGTTTCTTTTCTTCCACTAATACCTTGAAACAAGGTAGTCTGATCTTCAGATGTGCTCGGAAACAGGATATTGTCATTAGCTAGCAGTAATGAAATTGTTTCGTTATCGATTTTTACAAAAGTACTTAACTCATTTAGTGACATTGGTTGTAATGTAATCTTTTCCCCATTAAGAAACGCGTCAAAGTATTTCTTTATCATCATTAATCCCCTTTATTTAAGGGTTGCAGTATGGAGAAACAACCCAATGATTAGTTGTTAAAATAAGTTCTTTACTGCAATTTTCAATAACATATATTCACACATCCTTCTTTGTAATTAATACTATTATAATAGTGTTTATCTTCTAAAAGTACAACAACAGCAGTTTTTATCGTGCAAACTAGAAATATAAGATCATCATTAATAGTGCTGTATAATACAAGAACATTGCGAACCTTTAGATGAGAGATTTCAATTGTTCAGCCATAATGATTGTTAGATATTGAGCAATCCTTCTTCAATTTAGAGTGTAACTTACCGATATTTAAAACAGAAGGGAGGGATAGATGTTGAAGATTTCCCATAGCAATGAGGCGCTGAGTAATGTATGGTTTGTTGCAAAGCCAAATAAAGCCGCTTTACATACACCTTTATCAAAAATTTACCAAGATAGTGTTCGTATCAGTGGGCAGGCTTTTCAGTTATTTAATGGAATAAAGGGTAAAAAACAGAACTTAATGATTGAAAGCTTAATGAAACAACGGGAATCCCTGGTGGAAATGAAGAATACTTTGACGGAGCAGACACTTGAAGCTGGTAATGATATTTCAAGCATTCAAGAGCAATTAAAGGAATTTGAAAAGCAAATTACTGAGTTAGATAATGAAATTGCTAAGCAGCAAATGGAAGAACACAACAGGGTATTTGGCAAAGAAGAACAGGTGAAAAAGACTCCTCAATCAGAAGAGGAACAAATAGTAGCCCAGGCAACTTTGCTAGGCCAAGCAAAAAATATGAAGCGTGTGTTCAAAGGGATGGAGCGTGAAAAAAATATTCTTGAAAGTGAAATGAAGTTAGATGCCAGTAGAGGGATCTATAGTGAACGAAAGCAAGAAAAACTAATTAAGCTAAAAGAAAAGCTCCAAACCGTCCAAGAACAAGTAAAGGAAAAAATGCAGCAACCAACAGATACATCTGTTATTGCTGAAAACAGTATAGACCAAGAAATTAGTGAACCGGAAGAATCTGTAAAAAGCCATTGATGAAACAACATTTTATTTATTTAAGTTAATAAACGAAACTCCTTGTCATTATCATGTTTGTGACTTAAGGTGTTTTTGGTCTTTGATCGGTTAAGATTATCTGCTATTAAGTCAAAGTTTATATGAGATAGAGCTAGAGAATATATCTTTTTTAAATCATAATAATTATGTTATAAAACCGTTAGAAAGCTTTAATAACTAATCAAAAACACAAACGCTGATTAGAAATTATCTAAGATCAAAAGGGCATTTTATAGTAGCTTTATGTTGAGCGAAGTAAATAAATTATTAGATTCGGTGATGAAACAACATAAAAATGTTATTTGCACTTATTAATCTCGCATTTAAGGAGGCTTAGACTCCTACCATTCAAGTTGATAAAGAACAGAAAGAAGTTTAAGTGGGTGCCAATGCTTTACTATCTGATTTATTTTGATGGATACTGCAAGGAACGTCTCGACAACGTCAAATTGCACAAGTTATAGACTCATATAAATAGTATTTTTTCCTTTTTTAACGATTTGTAGTTTTAGCCGTTTCCCACTTTAAAGAGAAAAGCCTCTCGAATGAATTTACGCTTGAACAGACAATTAAATGTCTTTTTTGTGAAAAACATGTATATTAGAAATAAGCAGGTTAGAATAGTTGATGGAAAGGGTATCGCCTCGTTTTATAAAAATCGTAATTACTTTGTATCCAACAATAATGGGGGATGATAAGTATGGTACCGGAAGTAGTTTCAAAGGATAATTGGAAGCGTTTTATTAGTGAAGGAAGTTTTTTAGATGAAAATATGTCTTATGAACTGATTGATTCATGGAAACGCTGCAAAAACCATGGGGTAGACCCTTTTGATGGTGTATCGCAATCAATTTTAAAAGTAAGTGACTTACGCCGACGATTACAGCATAATCAACTATTAATTAAATTGACGGAAGAACAATTGGATCATTTGAATTATTTTTTAAAAGGCTGGAGATTTGTGACAACATTGACAGATAAAGATGGTTTTATTCTGCAAAATATAGGGGATCATTGCGTAGAAGAAAAGGCGCGTGAAATTCACTTTATTCAAGGATCAAATTGGGGGGAAATTGAAGTAGGTACCAATGCAATTGGACTAGCGCATCGTTTCAAAAAGCCGTTTACCGTAAAGGGATATGCACATTTTGCAGTAGCCTCACAAATATGGAATTGCGCTGCTGCTCCAATCGTTGATCAGGACAACCATATCTTAGGAGTATTAAATATTTCGAGCCCATATAATCCAATTAATTACAGCTATGTGCTGGCAACGGTGAAAATGATAGCAGATTCCATTTCGCTTGCTTGGCGAAAAACACTTTATGAAGATATGGAATACTTAGTAAAAAATGCAACCTCCATCCATACAATTATTTGCTCAAGAGATAACATTATTTGTAAATTACCTAAATTTTTGAAAAAAACATATGGATATCTATTAGGTGAGTCATTAGATATGTTGCAACAGGAAGTTGGATTAAAAGAGGAAAAAATCCCAATCAAAGCACATGGACGGATTATTGGATATCAAATCTATGTAGAGGAGCCAAAACAGGAAAAGCAAGCAACTATTTATTTCCGTGGTGTTACCGGTAAAAGCCAGGCATTTCAAAAGGTCTTGGATCATATAAGCAAAGTCGCTTCAACGGATGTAGCGGTTCATATTTATGGTGAGACAGGAACAGGGAAAGAGTTAATCGCTGAAGCTGTCCATAGAAATAGTGACCGAAACGATTCCCCTTTTATTTCAATAAACTGTGGAGCGGTTCCTGAACAGCTTTTAGAAAGTGAGCTATTTGGTTATGAGCCAGGATCATTTACTGGTGCCCATAAATTAGGAAAAGTGGGGAAGCTGGAGGCAGCGGATGGCGGGACTTTATTTTTAGATGAAATTGGTGATATGCCAAATTCGATGCAGGTATCTTTACTTCGAGTATTACAGCAGAATCAAGTGACACGAATAGGAGGTCATCAGCCGATTGACGTCGATGTACGAGTTATATCAGCTGCAAATGTTGATATTCGTGACCTTGTACAAGCAGGGAAAATGCGGGCTGATTTGTTTTATCGAATTTACGGTTATCCAATTCATGTGCCAACACTTCGTCAGCGAAATGAAGATATACCTTTTTTTATTCATGATTTTTGTCGTAAGAAAAATTGGCACCCAAGCTGGGTTTCTAGGCTGATTGCTATTTTTAAAGAAGGTATGTGGTTAGGAAACATTCGTGAATTGTATAATGCGCTAGACCGTTGTCGAATTTCGTTTACAGATCGGGAACCTTCTGAAGAAGAGCTTTATACGATTATTTCCCTTTGGAGTTCGAAAAAGGAAGAAAAAACAGCTAATCAAAAATTAAATTTAAGTTTTCGTGAACAATTAGAATATGAAAAAATTCAGAATGCATTAATCACTCATCATAATCATGTTGAACGTGCAGCAAAAGAATTAAACATATCTCGTAGTACGTTGTATCGTAAATTAAAAAAGTATAACCTTACGTAGCTGTTATTAATACCTATAAGGTAGCTAATTCTTAGCTGACAAAAATGTTATTTCAAACTTTAGTTAACTGAGGCTCTTTTTAAATCATTGCAAAATTTTTTGTTAACATAACATAAAAAATGCGACAAAATGAGACAATTTACAAAAGTTGTCTCATTTTTAATTACTTTTATTGAAAGCGCTATATTTTAAAAGGTTTAAAAGTTGGCATGATATTTGCTGACTATATTTGTGAAAGATAAATATCTTAAAGGGAGGACATTTCCATGGATAAAAATAAAGCGCATTGGATGTATGCCAAAATGAACGATATCCGTAATTTTGAAAATCAGGTACAAAAAATTTTTTCTACAGGTGTCATACCGGGGTTTGTTCACTTATATGCAGGAGAAGAAGCTATTGCTGTAGGAGTATGCGCACATCTAAATAAAAATGATTATATTACAAGTACACATCGCGGTCATGGGCATTGTATTGCTAAGGGTTGTGATTTAAATGGAATGATGGCAGAAATATTTGGGAAAGAGACAGGATTATGTAATGGAAAAGGCGGCTCCATGCATATTGCTGATCTCGAAATGGGAATGCTTGGGGCAAACGGCATTGTCGGTGGAGGATTTCCATTGGCAGTTGGAGCTGGTTTATCTTCCTATGTACAAGGAGCAGATAGTATTGCGGTTTGTTTTTTTGGCGATGGAGCAAATAATCATGGTACGTTTCATGAAGGAATTAATATCGCAGCAGCTTTAAAATTACCGGTTATTTTTGTAGCAGAAAATAACGGCTTTGGTGAAGCGACCCCATTTGAATATGCTACCTCGGCAGAAACAATCGCTGAACGAGCGAAGGCTTATAATATTCCGGGAGTTAGAGTAAATGGAAATGATGTCATGGAAGTTTACGCTGCTACCGAAAAAGCGGTAGAAAGAGCTAAAAATGGAGAAGGACCTACTTTAATTGAAACAATAACTTACCGGACTCACGGACATTTTGAAGGCGATAATCAAGCATATAAGTCTGAGGCAGATAAAGAAAAATGGCCGGTCGATGTTGATTGTATTGAAAAATTTAAGGATTATGCAATAAAAAACGATTTATTATCGGAGGACGAGTTAGCGGAAATAGAACGTGCTTCAGAACAAGCAGTGCAAGAAGCAGTGGAATTTGCTCATAACAGTAAAGAGCCAAGTCCTGAGACGTTAACTGAAAATGTATATGTTGCTTATTAATAAAATAATAAAAATGAGGTGAAAAAAATGGTTAGAAAATTAACATTTTCAAAAGCGATTAATGAAGCAATGGATATAGCAATGGAACGGGATAATAAAGTCATTTTGATTGGGGAGGACGTAGCCGGAGGAGCGACTGTGGATCATTTGCAGGATGAAGAAGCCTGGGGTGGTGTTTTTGGGGTAACGCAAGGATTAGGGAATAAATTTGGGCGTAAGCGAGTCATCGATATGCCAATTGCTGAAGCTGGGTATATGGGAGCGGCGGTAGCGGCAGCCGTTACAGGGTTAAGACCAATATCTGAACTGATGTTTAATGATTTTATTGGCAGCTGTTTAGATGAAGTGATGAACCAAGGTGCAAAAATTCGCTATATGTTTGGTGGAAAAGCAGAAGTACCATTAACGATTCGGACGAGCCATGGAGCAGGAGCTGGAGCAGCTGCACAACATTCACAATCATTATATGGAATGTTTACAGCGATACCTGGTTTAAAGGTAGTTGTTCCGTCAAATCCTTATGATGCAAAAGGTCTATTATTATCAGCAATTGAAGACAATGATATCGTTGCCTTTTTTGAGGATAAGACATTATATAGTATGAAAGGAGAAGTACCAGAGGGATATTATACGATTCCTTTAGGACAAGCGGAAATAAAACGAAGCGGTGATGATTTGACAATCGTTGCTATCGGTAAAATGGTGCATGTAGCAGAAGAAGCTGCAAATGAGCTGGCAAAGCAGGGAGTGGAAACAGAAATTATTGATCCAAGGACATTATCCCCACTCGATGAGGATACGATTTTACAGTCTGTAGATAAAACTGGTCGTTTAATAATCATTGATGAAGCGAATCCACGTTGTAATGCCGCAACAGATATTTCGGCAATGGTAGTAGATAAAGGGTTTGATTCCTTAGATGCGCCAATTAAAATGGTTACCGCTCCGCACGCACCGGTACCATTTGCAAGAAATTTGGAAAGCCTGTATATACCAAATACGAATGCAGTAGTACAAACAGCTAAAGAAATGATAGGGAAGCTTACCTTGTCAAGATAAACAGGAGGGGATTCTTATGGCTACAACAATTGTAATGCCGAAGTTAGGTATGACAATGACAGAAGGGACGATTGAAGAGTGGTTGAAAAAACCAGGAGATGCAGTTGAACAAGGAGAAGGAATTGCCACAATAAGTTCTGATAAATTAACTAGTGAAGTAGAGGCACCTGAAGCAGGGGTATTATTGAATATAACAAAAGAAGTCGGGGAAGAAGTCCCAGTTGGTGAAGTAATTGGTTTCGTTGGTCATGAAGGAGAAGAAGTGAGCGAAACAGCTTCTACCTTGCTGGAAGAAAAAGAAGAAAAGCCTGAAGCATTATCTCAACAGGCAGCTCCTAAAGAAACAGTTGATCCGCTTATGAATCAAAAACAGGATGGACCAAATAGAAAAAGACGGATTTCACCAGCTGCACGGAAAAAAGCAAAAGAATTAGACATAAATATTGCAACTATTGAAGGTACAGGTCCTAAAGGAAGAATTACTCGCCGAGATGTGGAGAGAGCTGTTGAACAAAAAGAGGTAGCGGTAACGAAAGAGCAAGTGGAGGAAACAGTTGTTGAACGACCGATAAAGACTAGTAACATGAAAGGGTTATCTGCTATGCGTAAATCCATAGCAATAAATATGCAGGAAAGTCTTGCAAATACTGCACAGTTAACGTTACATCGGAAAGCAGATATTACGGAACTGATTGCTTTTCAAAAGAAACTTCGTGAGGAAGCAGACCAGAATAATATAGAGATAAAACTGACAATAACCGTTTTTCTAGCAAGGGCAGTTACCCTAAGTTTACTGGATCATCCGGAAGTAAATACGCATCTAATAGATGATATGCTGCAGCAATATGAGGCAGTACATTTAGGAATTGCCACATCTTTAGACAACGGATTAGTAGTTCCAGTAGTAAAGCACGCAGAAAGACTGCCACTTGGCAGCCTGGCGAGGCAAATTCAAGGTGTAACAGAAGCTGCTAGAGCTGGAGAAAATGTAGAGATGAGTGGTTCTACATTTACGATTACCAATTTGGGTGCTCATGGGATTGAATATTTTACGCCAATCCTCAATCCTCCTGAAAGTGGAATACTTGGTGTAGGAACATTTATGAAGGAAATGGAACTGGACGAGCATGAAAAACTGCAAACCATGATCAAGTTACCACTAAGTTTGACATTTGATCACCGTGTACTAGATGGAAGCCCGGCAGCTGTCTTTTTAAGAAAAATTGTTCATTATTTAGAAAATCCGTATTTATTATTGCTTTAATGAATAGTTATTGATCCCGTCCGCTATAGAAAAATAAGTCGACGGGATTTTTCTATTTTGTGCACCGGGCGGATGTCGTTCAGAATTGTACATACGTTGGTTTGAGAGACAAGTAGTTATTCGATTGAAGTTGACTTTAATATTTTTAATTGAGAAGGGCCTGACAGAACTTTAATTAAAATAGATTTGCTTTACATCTTTGAAATACTTACGTTTGCAGAGGATCCTTGTTAAACCGACTGCGCTATCTTTTTGGTGAACAACTAACACGGAAAAAAGAAAACCAAAACTTTATCCCACATCTAAGCTGTTGAAGGACTTCTGCTTCATAGAGAATAAGGAGAAGCCTAAGTAAGGCAACGGCATCTAAATACCCGATTGGTTTAAGAGCCTTAGGTCAGTACTAATATTCCGTTTACGGTTTGAGTATAAGTGTAACTGGCAGCCGCCTGAGTACGAAGATTAGCAAAATCAAGTTTGCTTTAATTGAGGTTACAGTTTAGCCAACATAGTATTATTGAAAACTGGTTTTAAATGTATTGTTAGATGATAGAGATTTTTCTAATCTGTGTTATAAGGTGAAGACAAACTGTTATATAGAAAAAATAGTGAAAAACCTAGAGATATTATTAGGAGTAACAATGAGGGTTAAAATGAGAGAATTGTTATTAATACTATCTTTGCTGGGAAGTGAATAACATGCAGTTCTCTTAATTTAAAGTTCAGTGAAATTAATAATTTTAACTAACCACCAGAGGAGATGTAATTCTCCACGGATGGTTAGTTTATTTTAGAGCTTAGTTTACACCAACTCTATTCCAAGCGTTGGCAACTGCGTTGGCTATGTCTTGGTTATAGAGATCTTCTGCCGATTGAATTAAGGCTTGTCTTGCATCTGCAAAATCACTATTTGGTGTTAAATAAACAGTTAATGCACGATAATAGATTTGTTCGGCTTTACTTATTCCTATTGCATTAATTGTATAATATGCTGCTTTATTAGGGATTCCACTGTTTATATGGACACCACCCCAATCGCCTTGGCGAGTATTTGGTAGATAACGGTAATTATCCATATGGTCAGGTTGATGATACGTTGGTGGATTAGATAAGCTACGAAGACCGTCTCCTTCAATACCAGGTGTATATACATCTTCACCCATTAACCAGTCTTCATCAACAAAGAATCCAAAAACATCTGCAAACGATTCATTTAAAGCACCCGGTTGATTCTCGTATGCTAGATTGGCTGTTTCTTGAATCACGGCATGTGTTAATTCATGAGCAACAACATCATTTGCTCCTGATAGATAGGTAAATTCTCTTCCGTCTCCATTTCCATAAATCATTTGGTTACCAACCCATGCAGCATTGTTATAATTATTTCCGTAGTTAACAGTAGAACGAATGGTTGCTCCTTTATTATCATAACTAACACGACCAAACGTATTATAATAATAATCAAATACTTCTCCTGCATAGTAGTGAGCATCTACGGCTGCTTTTTGTGATTCACTTGTAAACTTATTATCCCTATCTGTTACATAAATACCTGGAAGACTATTATCATATTGACCTTGATTATTATAGGTCTCTATTACACCATTCATTCTTTTAGTAGTATCATATAAATAATAATTGCCTTGATATAGATACGTATTTAACTTTTTCGTATCTCCTAAAGTACCTGTTCCCTCACCAGTTTCTGCTGCCTCATGAACTTGATTGACTGCTTTTAGTATTTTTCCATTTTCTGCGTTAACCCAAATTTTCCAATTCGCTGGATATGGTTGAACAAATTGTAGTTCAATACGATAGGCTAATGTATAATTCCCATTTTTATCAAAAACTACTAATTTAGCATTTTCGCTCAGCGTATTAAATGTTTCGCCAGTTAATGAATTCACCTTTTTATCAGCTGCACTACGTTTAACTTTAATGTGTTTCCAGGCGGCATGAAGTGCTTGCTGCTTTGTCAATTTTCGATTTTCTTTTAATTTGGAAGGAGCATCAGGATGAAAATCCCCATTGACCGCACTAATTTTTTTGTTTTTATCTACATGGACAACAATCTTTGAACCGTCTATTGGAATGTTCTGAATTTTAGGTTGATAAATATAGTGAGTCATTCCTAATTTGTCCTTATTCGTCTCTTCAAGCGTTAAATCTGTTTTGGGATCCATTTTAAATAAATCTTGATTTGCTTGAAAAAACTTTTTTACGTCTTTCTCTTTGGTCACTTTTTGTTCTGTTAGTTCTCCATTAATAAACGAAGGAGTGCTTTCTTTTTGGTCTTGTTCCCACAGCGTATCAACAATTGACTTAACCTTCCAAGCTTGATCACCAGCAGCAGCACTTACTACTTGTCCATTACTAACTGCTAGAGTCGTTGCCATGGAAATTAATCCAATTGCTTTAACCCATTTTTTTTGCAATTCAATCTCTCCTTTTCTTTGGTAATTATTGGAACTAAATTGTGGGAAAAATATATCATATATTTCACCTGTATACAATAAACCGTTCGACTTATTTTTACATATTTTTTAAGTGTATAGAACTAATTTTTAATAGAAAAGATTAGTTTTTTTGAATAATAAGTTCACTTTAATTCTTTAATTTGTTAACGTAATTAAGCAATATATACCAATAATAGGCTATCGCTTATTTTATTATAGGTTAAATTAGCTATATCAAAGTTTAATGAAAATGAAAAATAATTTACTTAATAGGATAATAGATTCATAATTAGGAGTTATATTAAAAAACATAATATGAATGATTAAAGCATTTATAAGGTGTATTAAACAGGTTGATGGAGGATTAAAAGTGGATTTTACCTAAAAAGGAATTATTTAGTATGTCAGTTATTGTTCTATATTCTTATAAAAAAATGTAATGATGCTCTTTAAAGAAAATTGAACAAATTCTTGAAAAATCAAAGTGGATGGTGCAGATGCATTCAGGAGAGGACATGAATTCTCTTACTTTAGTCTAGGATGCTATTATAACTACCCATCAGTGAGACGAAGTCTCTTCACTGATGGGATAGTTTTACTTTATCGTTTAGTTTACACCGACTCTATCCCAAGCGTTAGCAACTGTATTCGCTATTGCTTCGTCATATAGATCTTGTGCAGATTGAATTAGGGATTGTCGTGCATCTTGAAAACTACTATTTGGGGTTAGATATACAGTTAATGCACGGTAATAGATTTGTTCTGCTTTCTTTATTCCTATTGCATTAATTGTATAATATGCTGCTTTATTAGGAATGCCACTGTTTATATGGACGCCACCCCAATCTCCACCAGGAGTATTTGGTAAATTTTGATAATTATCCATATGATCCGGCTGACCATATTCTGTTGGATTTTCTAAGTTACGTATTGCGTCTCCTTCAACTTTTGGTGTATACACATCTTCTCCTAATAACCAGTCTTCAGGATCAACAAAATAACCAAAAACGTCTGCAAAGGATTCATTTAAAGCACCTGGTTGATTCTCGTATACTAGATCGGCGGTTTCTTGAATCACGGCATGAGTTAATTCATGAGCGACAACATCATTTGCTCCTGATAGATAGGTGAATTGATTCCCGTCTCCATTTCCATAAATCATTTGGTTACCAACCCATGCAGCATTGTTATAATTATTTCCGTAGTTAACAGTGGATCGAATGTTCGCCCCTTTATTATCGTAACTAACACGACCAAACGTATCATAATAATAATCAAATACTTCTCCTGCATAGTAGTGAGCATCCACGGCAGCTTTTTGTGATTCGCTTGTAAACGTATTATCCTTATCTGTTACGTATACACCAGGAAGACTATTTCCATACTGACCTTGATTATTATAGGTCTCTATTACACCATCCATTCTTTTAGTAGTATCATATAAATAATAATTATCTTCATATAGATACGTATTTAATTTTTTCGTATCTCCTAAAGTACCTGTTCCCGTACCGATTTTTGCTGCCTCTTGAACTTGATTGACTGCTTTTACTATTTTTCCATTTTCTGCGTTAACCCAAATTTGCCAATTTGCTGGAGATGGTTGGACAAATTGTAGTTCAATACGATAGGCTAATGTGTAATTCCTATTATCAAGAACTACTAATTCGGCATTCTCGTTCAGCGTATTAAATGTTTCGCCAGTTAATGACTTTATTTTTCTATCAGCTGTACTACGTTTAACATCGATGTGTTTCCAGGCGGCATGAAGTGCCTGCTGCTTTGTCAATTTTCGATCCTCTTTTAATTTGGAAGGAGCATCAGGATGAAAATCCCCATTGACAGCACTAATTTTCTTATTTTTATCTATATGCACAACAATTTTTGAATTATCTATAGGAACATTTTGAATTTTCTGTCTAAAGGTATAGTGAGTCATTCCTAATTCATCCGTATTCGTCTCTTCAAACGCTAAATCTGTTGTTGGGTTCATTTTAAATAAATCTTGATTTGCTTGAAAGAACTTTCTTATGTCTTTTTCTGAGGTTACTTTTTCCTCTGATAGTTTCCCGGTTATAAATGATGGAGTACTTTCTTTTTGGTCTTGTTTCCACAACGTCTCAACACTTGGTTTAACCTTCCAATCTTCATCTTCAGCAGCAGTTATTATTTGTCCATTACCAATTACTAAACTCGTAGCCACTGAAATTAATCCAATAGTTTTAACCCAATTTTTTTGCAATTTAATCTCTCCTATTCTATTAATTTTAAATTAGGGTTAATAGTATCGTAGATTTCATTGATTTGCAATGAACTTTTCGACTTATTTTTTAGTTTTTTTTAAATATATTGAACTATATAAATAAAAGGAATTCAAAGAAAACGCATCTCCTATTTATAAGATTTAGAGAAACCGAATAAAGTTTATTTTGCTTTATTGTAACGTTTTATGTAGTCATCCGTCTGTATAGTAAACCATTAATATACAAGGGGCGGATGATAGGATGAAAAAGTTTTCTTTTTGTTTTTTATTTATATTGTTAGTGCTTGTAGGCTGTAATGACCAAACGGAATCGGATGAAACGAGTAAACAGATGGCAGAAAATATTCATGTGAAAAATACTACACCAATTAAACCAAATGAAGATTTAAGTAAGAATGAAGACGCTTCAGAACAAAATGAAACGGGGGAAAACATAAAAGCTGCTGATAACTATACCGCTTCTGGTCGGAAAATCATTTATACAGCAACGATTCAATTAGAAGTGAAATCTTTTAAGCAAAAACTAACCCAATTAGAGCAGTTAATTGACGCACAAGGGGGGTATATTGTCGACTCGACTAGCCATAAAGATTCAGAAAAAGGTAATGTAACTGGAAGTATAACAGTAAGAATACCTCAAAAGAACTTTCAATCGTTTATGAAGAAAGTGGAGACAGGAGAAGGAAAACTGATGGAGAGATCTGTTTCAGGAGAAGATGTGACAGAGGAATTCGTTGATTTAGAAGCACGGTTAAAGTCAAAAAAAGTAGTGGAAAAACGGTTGCTCTCATTTATGGAACAGGCTGATAAAACAGAAGATTTATTAGATATCTCAGATAACCTGGCCGATGTTCAAGAAGAAATTGAACAAATTATTGGGCGAATGAACTATTTAAAAAATAAAGCCGACTTGGCAACTATAACAATCGAGATACGAGAAAATCATACGGTGATGAAAGGGGAAGATGATCTAAATACGTGGGATAAAACAGAACAGCAATTTTTTAAAAGCATGAATATGATTTTGATGGCGCTTTCTAACAGCTTCGTTTTTATTGCTGGCAATATACCTATTTTCCTTTTAATTGGTATGATCATTATATCTATATTTGTTTTTATAAGAAATAAGCGGCGTAATAACCAATCAGTGGAATAACATCAATCAAAACATAATGACAAATTCAATTTGTCCTAAATCTTTAGATGGATAAATAATACTACCATGAACTAAGTAAATAGAGACTGCAGTTTTTATATGCGAATTAAATATAAAGTCTATTTCTTATGAGTAGACTTTTTCATCATGTCTGGTAATTTCACCTAATTTATTTAATCATTTGAAGACATAAAAATAGATAAATATTAACTACCGTGAGTAAGCCAATCAATATCCGCATAGATGTAAAGAAGTATTCTTCCGACACAGCGAAATAGCAAAGGACGAGTAAAATCAAGAAAATAAGATATCCGACAAAATGAACTTTACGTTTTTTATCACTAAATTTTTCAGCCAATCACCAATGATACTATTTGTTAAGTTTTGTAGTTTTTACTGACTAAATAGACGAAAGTATTAGCAAGAAATTTTAGACTTTTTCCCCTAATATATAACCTCCTTGTTAGAAAGTTTTTTTACAATCCGTTCTTATGTTATCACATCCTACAATAAAAAGAATTATTTATCATTCGACATAATTTGGATTGCCTTTACCCCACTTGTAATCTGTTTTTTAAGCATGGTAGTGTGACCGGAACTAAATGGATTGCTAGGATCACATGTTTACAATTGGTAATTACATTGTACCATGGTAAAAAATGAGTGCGCCTGTAAATGACCAAGGGTTATTTCCTGTATTTTTAAAGCTAAAAATCAATGTTTTGATGGAAAAGATAAAGAAATTATAAAGTTTACGGTATGATTAATTTATCGTGATATAGTACTTATACAGGAGGAAACATGGATGCAAGCAACTATTTTACTAGTAGAAGATGATGCAGAAATTGCTCGTGTGATAAGAGATATGTTTGTCCGCATTTGGAACCAACTGGAATTGGATGGAGTGCATACGATTGCGGTTCATATTAAATCATTAAGAGAGAAACTTCTCGATTCTGCTAAAAATAGCTGTAGCTGTTGTCAACATAATTGTTCCTTTTCCGATATTCATGCCTGTTGCCAACCCGTTATAAACTGGTGAATCAATGAGATACAGCTTTGTTTCCCTATTCCCTGCCCGCGAGAAAATTTCCTGGGCAATAACGTATAGCTCCAATTGTCTAAGTCAACTGTTGAAGCAATTTTGGCACATAAAGCGGTCCATACAAAAAAGCGAGATGTTTTAATCAATCAACTGGCTCGTATAATTATAACTGCTGTGATTCGCTCTAAGTGTTTACTTGTTCTTTGACCAGATAAAGCTACTGGCGATCAGGGCTTATTGCAACGTTGAATAATTTATGTGTATAAAAACACATATCCATGTCTTAGACAAATCATACCAACATATTGCTCCTCCATTTTAAATGGTGAAGCAATATGTTTTTTGGCTAAATCACTAACGTTGCGTTAATTATATCTGTCGATTTGAAATGCTTACATATTCAAAAATAACTTGGTCATACAACAAAATAAAAACAGAAAGCATAGAGCATTAAAAATCGTGGATTCAGTACACTTCCACTAAATTTAAACAACCATAAATAGGAACGTTTGCCGGTGTAAAGCCGCATTTACGACTAGTAGTCATGGATAATGGCCTCCGTTTATCCAGAAAAGACAGTGATTAGCCTGCGAAAGCACACAGAAAAGCAAAAAATCTTACTGCGAATCACTCGTTGGTTAAAGAGAGCGCTCTGGAAACCATCCTATGTCTGGATTAGGAAGTTTGAAGAAAAGATCCAGTCCGTAAATCAGCTTTTGCCGTTGTTGCCATGAGTTAACTTATAATTTCATCAAATGGATGGTGCCACTTTTCTTCAGGTGTTGACTTGTTGGCACATAATTACAGAAAGTTGTAAACGAAATAGCCTTATTTTTTTATGTAATGCTAGTGATAGTTATATATGTATTAAAATTAAATAATATAAGTCAATGAGTAATAGGTATATTCTTAGCTCTGTTTACTATTATCTTATTTGGAGTCTCTATTTTATATTTTTTTATAAACCATCTAATAAGTAATACAGGTTGCTAATAGGAAAAAAGTGGCGAGCAGTATTTTGTGTTAAATAACCTTAATTAATAAGTGCTTGCAATATTTTAATAAAAGGGACTGAATTTTTAAAAGATTCAACATTATAATCACTAGTTACTGTCAACTCTGATTTATGGAACCTGCAATTCGACGTGGTACCGATATCGATCCCCTCTATAAAAGAACTCCGCATATTCAATTAATCGATCTTGTTGGTCTCTAGTTATTCGTTGAACATATAATAATGGGCTGTTTTTTGGTACTTTCAAAAGTTTAGCCTTTTTCTCATTTGCAACTACTGACTCAATTGTTTCTTTTGCTTTTTTCACTTCATATCCTTTTTTGCGGAACAATTCATACAAAGAAACATTCGGTGCCCTAAGCTCTTCAGCAGATAAAGAGAGAAATGGAGGACAATATACACGTTGAAAGCCTATAGGAATATCGTTGTATTGACGTAATCGTTCATGACAACTAACCATTGTTCCTTTTGGCAAATCAAGTTGTGAACATACCACCGAATTTGCCGGAATGGCCTCTTCAAACGAAATTAAGGATGATTGTAAAGAATTCTCATTATTTTCTTCTGAAAAACTTAATAATTTTTGTAATTGCAATGATTTTTTTTGACTAAGAACAATCGTACCTACACCATGAATTCGTTGAACATATCCTTCATCTACCAACAATTGCACGGCGTGCCTCACAGTGATTCGACTCACATTAAATTGTTTTTGTAGGTCAGGCTCTGCTGGCAACAGATCACCAATGGGATAATCCCCATTGGTGATCTGTTGTTTTAATTCCTCATAAATTTGTAAATATTTAATTTTGTTTCTCCTCATAAGTAATCACCACATTTGCTAATAAATTTGCTAACTCTACCAAATTAAAATCATTAGCACGTTGTACAGTCTCAAACAAAGACTGGAAACTTGAATCAGTTAAGTCCACAAATGAACCAACCATAGAACCAACAATTGTTGCAACCGTATCTGTATCGTAACCAATATTTACAGCATCAATCACTGCTTGCAAGGCATTGTCCTTATTTAAAGCAACAATTCCAAATGCACAGGGTACGGCTTCTGAAATATGCAAGCCGCTTCCAACTACTTGTGATAGTTGACGCAATTTTTCTTCTTTTGTACCAACACCATTTACTATATCATACGCTAATTTGATACGTTCTACAACATTTGGACCTGCTACTTCACGAGAAATGATTTTTGCTTTTGTTTCACCACGTAAAGCTCCATAAAAACCTGCACTTAAAGCATCATCGACTGTTGCATGAGGTGCTAAAGAAGCGCTTGTGGTAGCAGCTACAGCACAAGCACCAGAAATTGCTAAAGAATTATCATGTGTTACTTGTGTGATTGTAATCGCCGCATCAATAGCTCCTTCCAAATCGTTAGGATGCAAAATACCAGCTGGTGCAATTTTCATTGCTGCCCCATTTGTAGCTTTTGATGCATAGTCTACCGTTGCCGCTCCTGGTAACGGTTTCATTTTTAATGAAGGGTCCTTATACATTGCCACTGCACTCCGAGTTGTAGGACCTGCAAAACGATCAAAATACCAAGGAACATTTGACCAATCCAAAATAGCTTTTATTACAATATCTTTATCAATAACACCATTATTTTCTAAAATAGCTTGGCACAGAAAATATATTTGGGAAAAATCATCTGTTACTTGTCCTGCTTCATTTCCAAGTGCAAATGCTGTTTCACCAGGTTTTTCAAACTTAGTTACAGTACCAAATTGTGCACGAATTTGATCAAACGATAAATTTTCAGTTGCTGCTCCCATCGCATCCCCAATTGCTGCCAATCCTAAAATCCCTTGTATTTTTAAATTCAAATCCATTTCGATTATCCTTTCTATAATTAGTATTCTATTTTTTTGAAGCAGACATTTCTGCTTTTGGATCCTTAATACCAAAAATAATTGTTAATAACATACCACCAAAAAAGGAAATTGCTAGACCAATGACATATGCCCATAATGTAGGTCCCGCAAATGCAGGAATTGTTGTTAACCCACCAAATACAAATGCATTACCTACGACATGAAATGCCCCCATGAACGCACCACCAAGAGCAGCACCTAAACAACCAGCTACTAATGGGCTCTTAAATCTCACACCTAAACCATAAATTGCCGGTTCCACAATCCCGGATAAAAAGACAGAAGTTATTGCAGTTAATGAAAAATTCTTCAATTCTCGATTTCGGCTAAGTAAGAAGATAGCAAATGCAGCTCCTGCCATACCAAAATTCGCATTCGCACCGTAAGCAATAAAAGCAGAACTACCTGTTGAAGCAATTTCAGGGATAATAACCATCGTATTCGGTGCCCAATGCACACCAAACATGATTAAAACATTCCATATTCCGCCTATAATAGCTCCAGTAACGATTTGGTTAATATTTGCTAACCAGTTCACAAGGTTGGCAATACCTATACTTAAATAATTTCCGATTGGTCCAATTATTCCAGCAGCAATTGGAACTAATATTACTAATAATATAGTAGGGATCACAATCATATGCAAACTATTAGGTAGTTTTATTTTCATAAAATGTTCCATTTTTGATTGCACCCAAGTAGTTAAGATCGCCGGAATGATTTGACTAGTATAATTAAATACAGGAATCGAAAGCCCTAAAAATGTAATCGTATTCCCGCCATCACCTTGTACTAGGTCGATGAAATCAGGCATAATCAACGCGCCCATTACAGCAACCGCAATATATGGACTTGTATCAAATCGTTTTGCTGATGTAATAGCGACTAATAATGGCAAGAAGTAAAATACTGAAGTCGCTGCAAGAGTTAAAACTAAATTTGTTGTACTATCAGTCGATAACCAACCTAGCTCATTAGCTAAAATCGTGAACCCCCGAAGCAACCCTGAGCCAGCTAATAATGGCAATAACGGTGAAAAAATACTGACAACTAGAGCAATAAACTCATTAAACCAATGACGCTTCTTGTTCTCTGTATGCGAAACGTCTACAGTATCGTTATCCATATCAGTTGATTTATTTGCCTTCCATACCTTCACAAATTCATCATAAACCTCATCGACATGGATGCCAATCACTATTTGAAATCCTAAGTCCTTATCAACAGTTCCTGCTACACCATCTAACGCTTCAATTTTTTCCTTTTGAACTAGTGAACGGTCTTTTAATGTAGGGCGTAATCGTGTGGCACAATACGTTACCGACACTATGTTGTCCGACCCTCCCATCAGTGATAACAATTGACTTGCTAAGACTCTGTTTTTTTTCATAAAAACGTCTCCTTTCTATTTTTTAGACTAGAAACATCATTGTTATCTCGAGAGGTTATAACGTCATATCCTCATATCAAGAATACACGAATTTATTTAAAATGTAAAGGTTTACATTTTATTTTTAAAATTAAATCCTATGGACTAACCTCTTGTTTTCAACAACTTATCTACTATTTTTTCTTTAATTCCTTAAAACTATACTTAATTTGTAATCCCATTGAGCTTTGCATCAGAGACGCCAACTTAAAGTTAAGTGCACTTCCTTTAATTTTTCTAATAAGACTGGACAAAAGTGGTTTAGTGAAAGAAAAGTCCGAATGATGATTTAAAATTATTTAATTAGAATTCGAATTAGTTTCCGATTTCTCTTTTAATGAGCTTCCTTATTCCAGTAAACATTCGCATTTAGGTTAATTTTTTAAATATATACCACCCTCATTAATTCAGCTAGAACAAAAGCAATTGGTTAAATTCTATCTGTCATATTTGTGATTATTTGAATGGAGTTTTGCATCGTTTTTAAAACCTTTCCTTCAAGTAATATTCTTTAGTTTGCTTTACTGCTTCCGTATGTAATGTGCAAATAAAAACACTAGTTTTGCAACATCGCGTTGTGACTTTTCTCATGGAACGACAATCATGATAACCTTTTCAAGCGAAATTACTACATGATACATCTGGCTATTTGCCTTTCAGCTCATGCTCGCTGAGGATACATGTCAAGTTGCAATATTATGTATTTTCCTAATGCAAAATACACTATGTAAAGAAAATTATCCTATGACCGAATTGAAGAAAGATCCAGTCCGTAAATAGTTTTTGCCGTTGTTGCCTTGGATTAATTGTATGTTTTTATCAAATGAACTCTTTCTTCAGGTTTTGACTTTTTGGTTCAAAATCACTGAAATTTGTTAACTGAATATTCTTATTCCATTTACGCAATACTAATGGGGTTAATTGATGATATAATTCGTTGCTTATGAATGATTTTTGTATATATTTTTATCCATATCAGATTCAAACGCCTAGTTTCTAATGGCTGCTTCACTCCTTTTTTGGCGGGGTTGACCAAATACGCTTCTAGCTTTTGTTCTGGAAGGAATGTCAAGCTTATCAAAGGACGGGCCCCATTTTAAAACGATTAAATGATCATTAATAAAGCATAGAAAAAGAGGGAAAGATGAATAAATATAGGTGCGAAATGAAAAGGAGTATTTATATGTCTGCTTTTATGATCCTACGTCAGTTGTTTAATCGATACCTAACGTTTAAAGTATATGATCTTTCTGCACAGATGGCTTATTATTTTTTGCTATCTGTTTTTCCATTTCTGGTAGCGATCTATTCTTTACTGCCGTATTTGCCATTAAATGAAGATTATATTTTAGAATTAGTTCAACCATTTGCTCCGGAAGCAACATATCGACTAATTGAAAATACGATTTCTTACTTTTTAGTACATCAAAAGCAAAATTTATTGTCATACAGCTTTATTACTTCTGTTTGGCTTGCTTCAATGGGATTTCAATCGATGAAGCGAATACTTAACATTGCTTATAATATTGAAACCAAAAAAAGCTTGTTCAAACAAGCGATAGAAGGAGTATTGCTTACAATTGGATTTATGATTGTAATCTTGTTTTCTGTTATTATACCTGTGATCGAAAGAATGATCAGAGACTATTTAGATGACGTTTTTACTGTGCAAAGTTTTCAAAGCTTTTGGACTTTTTTTCAATGGGGGATCGGCAGTATATTTATCGTTATTTTTTTAATTGGATTGTATTATTTTTCCCCGAACGTTAAATTAAAGGTAAAAAATGTTCTTCCGGGTGCTATTTTTGCAACAATCGGTTGGCAGTTTGTTTCTTTACAATTTGCCTCTTTTGTTAGTTTTAATAACTACTCTGCCTTTTATGGTCAATTAGGTGGTATTGTTGTTTTAATGCTTTGGTTTTATCTTTCCGCAATGATTATCATCGTCGGAGGATTATTAAATACGATTATTTCGCCAATCGATCGATGATAAATCTAACTACGACTAGGTACTACCAGAAATTTCCTTAATAACATGTAACCTGCTTTTTAAAAACATAGAGTTATTAGGAAAATAGAGGTTTATAAATTGCAAAACGCATCTCTATCTTTTTGGCAATATTTATTCATGATTTAGCCATGCCCTGAATAGCTATAAAGTAGTGAGTCAAGCCTTTACGAAATATTAACTTAAAGTGTGTGTTCAAAAAGTGGATAACAGACTGAGATGGGTCGGGTATCAAAATCGCAACGTCTTAAAAAAATCACGATGTGACACGGTTGAAGTTTACCTTTTTCTGTTGCAAAATCTGACACTGGCATGTCTTATGCGCCAAAGTTCGAGACGACGAAGTTTTGAGTAGTCAGGCTATGCAGTTAAAAATAGGGGATGGCATTTAAGAAAAACATAGTTGGTGCTAAGACATCGGCGCGAAAGATCGACTCGTTCACTTATACGTAAGTCCAAAAATTTTACAACGTGGAAATAACTACTAAGCTAAAATTTTCTCCATCCTTTATGTAGAAAAAAACTTTGCATACAGAATCCAGTATTTATACATGGAACAATAAAACTCCCTACTCATTATTTTATTTCAGCGTTAGTATCCTTTTTAACGTATAATCAATTCCACTAATTATTTCTAGCCGGACTTTTTGAACATCCTCTTCAAGCTATCTATAGGGGGAAAACAAATGGTTGAATCCATTCTTAAATTATTTACAACCGAACAAAAAGCAGAGGCGATTTTGGCTAATCCAATTGTGGAGCTTATTTTTATTATTTTATTTTCTGCTTTTGTTTTAGCGTTAATTGTCCACTTAACTATATTTCGTAAGCTCAAACATATTAGAAACTATTTAAAGAATACTGGGCGTATGGATATTGAACCAGTCTTATCATTTAAAGAACAATATGAAATTCAACAGCAACAAGAAACGGTAAAGGTGGAAACGTTTGTGCAAGAAAAGTTTGCAAGCTTCCGTATGTTCCATATACCAATTATCAGTTTAATCAAGATGATTCAAATGACCGTTTCCGTATTTATCCTTCTCGGTGTACTCGGAACGTTTATCGGGTTAACTTCCTCACTAGGTAGTATTAATTTAGAAGGAAATGAGATAGTCGAGGGGGTGGCAAATGTATTAACAGGCATTGATGTTGCTTTTTACACAAGTATTGCAGGAATGGGATTTTCTTTAATTATGACAGTATTGATGAAAGTGTTAAATACGGAATTTATGCTAACAGATATTATGCTAATGACGGAAACAAAGTTGGAAGGCACACAAGAAAATGGCCTGAACCGCTTGATTACTGTATCGGAAACCATTCATGATTCCATCTTACATTTGACAGAGACAAGTGAGCAATCCTTTCAGACGATTGCATTTGCTTTTAAAGGATTTCAAGACTATACAACTGGTCTTCAACAATCAGCTAAAGATTTGGCATCCTTTAACGATGGACTCGCAACCAATCTTAAAGACTTCCAGCAATTGTTTCATAATATGAAAAGTGTAACGGAAGATATTGCAACTGGTACGAATCGATTAAACGATAATTTCGCTACACTGTTTACTTACTTTAAACGAATGGATAAAAGAAATGAACGAATGATGCAAGCATTAGAAAATACGTTTGAAAAGGCCAAAGAACAGGCTGGAACACAGCTTGATATATTGCGACAATTTGAATCATCGGTGGAGGAAATCAAACAGTTCACTACTTCTTTATTGAATGAACAAGCAGCTCTAAAAGCTGTATTTACAAAAATACAGGCACAAAGCAAAGATCTCGTTAAGCAAATGGAGAAACAAAATAGAGAATTTAAAACGGTATTTGGAACAGATATTTCCACGAAGTTAACAGGAATTATTTCCCAGTTGCATGAACTTTCCGGCGTATTCGATCATATGGGGGATTCGTTGATAAAGCTTCCGGAAGCTCTTGATGTGATTAATCAAACACAAGCTGAATATAAACATCTATTAACGGATCGCTTTCAAGATTTAAAGGAATTTAATCGTACCTTTCACCATCATTTAAAATCACATGCAACGAACATGTTATCGTTTGAAAAGCAAATGAAGGATGCAACTAGTACATATGAACAAATGGCAATGAAAAACAGCCAGTTTATTCAAGAGATCAACATAACAATGACAGAAATGAATCAAATTTTTAAACAACAAGATACTCATTTGGAAAATCAACTTCATGTTTTAAAAGATGCATTAACGAATTATGTAAACAATTTAGAAGGATCTCTCGGTCAAAAGCTGGAGCACGTTGCCCAATCTATCCAATCCTATCTAAGAGAGATTAATGATGGGTTGCGCACGGAGTTTTATCAATTACGCCGAAACGCAGAAAACAGCCAACAAAGTCAAGAAAGGTTTATCCAGCAAATATTACAAGAACTCGGTCGTGAAATTCAAATTTTAAACCAACATTTAGCTGCTTTATCACAGCCAACTTACACGCAAAATAATCAAATAAGGTTGAATCAAAATGAATTCTAAATATCAGCGACTATTTAGGCAGGATCGGGATGAAGGACATTTTTGGCCCTCTTTTACAGATTTATTAACGACTATATTACTATGCTTTATTCTTATTTTTGTCGCAATGATGATTATTAAATCGTTGCAAATTGAAGAAATGAAGCGGACCTTGGATCAAATTATGGGGGTAAGAGCAAAGCTGGTAAATGATTTAAAAAAAGAATTTAGCGGATCTAACTTAGGGGTTGAGGTGGATGAAAAAACTGGGTCGATCATTTTTAATACGGAGATTTTGTTCGAGTATGATAAAGCAGAATTGAAGACAGATTCCTTTACTTTTTTAAATGAATTTGTACCCAAATATTTAGACATTCTCCTGCAGGAAGGGTACGAAGCGTATGTGGCAGAGATTATTATTGAAGGGCATACAGATCGGGATGGATCTTATTTGTACAATTTAAAATTAGCTCAGGATAGAGCATATAGTGTTGCAGATTATCTTTTAAGTGAACAGTTTCCATATAAACATATTCAACAGCATTTAGAAAATAAACTAACTGTTAACAGTAAATCATTTTCAGATGTGAGAACAGATGAAGATGGCAAGTACAGCGCCAAAGATTCCAGAAGGGTTGAATTTAAATTTCGCTTAAAGGATGAAGAAATACTAGATAAAACAAGAGAAATTCTAGGATCATAAACAAACATAAAGGGGCTAGTACTTAAGCAGCGCCTTTATTTATATCCGTTTCCATTGTGGATAGATTTTTTAAAAGTAGCTTCGTCTAGCCGAGACTTCATCTTCTTACTCAGTAATCGTTTAAGATCGGCCGAATCTAAGGAAGGCCGACTAAAAGTGGGCTTGCCGTTTAGGCGCGGCTTCCCCCTTTTTAGAGGCATGTTTTCTGTATCCAGAATCTAAGGAGCTGTTTTGCCCTTAGTTGAAAAATCCGTTTGTCATCTTATGAAAGAAATGACTCCTAATAAGCATCGCATTTTTTCAAGGACAGAGTTGCTACGGCAGCAATACACCGCGATTTTTCAAGGACAAGGAATACGTCGGGAGCGGTACATCGTATGCAGAAAAGCTTTTTTTCAAGGACGCCGAGTTTTTAGCCTTTGTTCCACTTCAAGAGGAAAAGCGCTCCTTGAATAAATTTTCACCTTATCTCATCAGAAAGTACTCCCGTTTGCACATCGTAAACGGGCATCTCTTGTTGTTCCACTATAGGAAAATATAAAACTGTAGGCTTTTAAGAAAAACGATAGCTTTCGCATAAAAGCTTGGCGATAAGCTAAGTTTTTCTAATCTGTACATTTCATGTATAACGTTTTGTTTGGTTGATCAAAACGTTTTAAAATTCCTCATATATTGCAGGGTCTAGATTTTTTATTCTGCCATTCGGTTTCGTTAATTTGGAGATGGCGTTCATTTCTGTTTCAGTTAAAGAGAAGTCAAAAATTGAAATATTCTCCAATTGACGCTCGTAGGATGATGATTTAGGAATTGCAATAGATCCAAGTTGATAATGCCAGCGTAAAATAATTTGCGAAACTGTCTTGTTATGCTGACGAGCAATGTTTACAATCGTTTCATTGTTCAATATTTCATTTGCACGAGCTAACGGACTCCAAGATTGAGTCTGAATATGATGAATTGCATGCCACTTTCGCTGCTCCGCTTGGTTGAAAAATGGGTGTAATTCGATTTGATTAATACTAGGTTTTACTCCCGTTTCTGTTTTTAAACGCTCTAAGTGCTCCGGCAGGAAATTACATACTCCAATTGAGCGAATAAGTCCCCATTTTTTTGCATCAATTAAGGCCTGCCATGCTTCTACATACATATCTTGCTTTGGGTTTGGCCAATGAATTAAATATAAATCAAAATAACTCAAGCTAGCTCGATATAATGATTCTTGAATAGCGGTTATGGCCTTGTCATACGCTTGATAACGACCTGGAAGTTTTGAAGTAACCAGTAAATCTTCTCGGCGAACTGAACTGCGTTTGATTGCTTGACCGACTGCCCCTTCATTCTCATAGTTATAGGCAGTGTCAATTAGTCGATAACCGATATTTATGGCGTTTGCTATCGCATTAGCCCCTTCATTTCCATTTAATTTGTATGTGCCAAAACCGATAGCTGGAACTGTTAAACCATCATATAATGTAATTTCTGGTATGGTCTCCACCATATCATAACCTCCTTTTATAACGTTACACTTTAAGCGTACAATGAAATAGGGAAAAAGCCAAATCCTACTTACTAAATGTCGCTAATTTTAACTAAAATCTTGGGAAAATAAAAATTATTCTTCATTGAAATTCACAAATTGGTTTATAATGTTAAAATAAATAGTATTATCTTTTGTAAACTTTGTTTAGATGGGGTGAATCCTCTGAATGATTTTATATTAATCGTACTATCCTATTTATGTGGCTGTATAAATGGGGCTTATTATGTAGGAAAGCTATATTACAGACAGGATATAAGGGAGTTAGGCAGTTCTAATGCTGGAGCAAGAAACGCTGGGAGAGTATTTGGCAAATCAGCATTTATATTTACAGTAATTATTGATGTCTTAAAAACCATTATACCGCTGTTGTTTGCATTTCATCTGTTTCATAGCAATGGAGTTGTGCTTGGGTGCATGACATTTGCTATTTTACTAGGACATGTATGGCCTATTCAACTTCATTTTCGTGGTGGTAAAGGAGTGGTTGTTTACTTAGCAGCTTCATTAATTCTCGCACCACTAGCTTTAATTATCTCCGGTGTAATTATTTTAATAGCGTATCCGATTATAAAAAAACTTACGATCGTCGCGATGAGCAGTTTTACTAGTATGCCAATAATACTATTGTTTTTTTACAAGGATGTAATATTAGCAATAATCTTCTTTATCATGCTGTTTATCATTGTAATTTTGCATAGAAATGGGGATCAAACATGAACCAATATTTACCTGTAATCTATAAAATAGCGGATCAACAAGCAGAATTTGAACAAATTTATCATTTAAATTACGAGACATTTGTTGAAGAAATACCACAACACGAAGCAAACGAAAAACATAGACTAGTAGACCGGTTTGACAGTAAAAATACATATGTAATTGCTAAGCGGGAAGAGGAAGTAATTGACATGCTCACAGTGAATGCCGAAAGACCTTTTTCTTTAGATCAAAAATTAGCCAATCTGGATCAGTATTTACCTGATGATGCGGTACCATGTGAAATTCGATTACTTTCGATTAAAAAACAACATCGCGGAGGTCGAATTTTTTACGGTTTATGTGAAAAATTAGTAGCTTATTGCTTAAAACAAGGGTTTAATCTGGCTGTTATTTCCGGTACGCTGCGGCAAACAAAGTTGTATAAACATCTTGGTTTTGAAGCATTTGGTCCAGTAGTAGGTACCGAAGAAGCACCATATCAACCAATGTATTTAACAAAGGAAAATTTCGAGCGTGCTTCGAAGCTTTTCAAAAGAATGCTCAAAAAACAAGAAAAACATAACCATTATAATTTTTTGCCCGGACCTGTAGAAATAGCGGATGATGTAAGTATTGCTTGGAAAAAGGCGCCGATTTCTCATCGCGCAGATAAAATGCACGAAGTGATGGATGACATTCAACAACGTCTATGTAAACTTACGAAAGCAAATTATGCTGAAATTGCAGTGGGTACGGGAACACTTGCTAATGAAATGGTGACTGCTCAAATATCAACACATTCTTCTCCAGGATTGATTCTTGCAAACGGAGAATTTGGCGAACGGTTAATGGATCATGCTAACAGATGGGGTCTTTCCTATCACGTCATTCATAAGCAGTGGAATGAGCCCATTTCTTTAAAAGAAGTAGAAGTGGTGTTAAAGAGAAATCCTGAGAGTGGTTGGCTTTGGACGGTGCACTGTGAAACATCAACAGGTTATGTTTATCCATTACAGCAATTAAAACAGATTTGTAAAACGTTTGCTGTTCGTTTATGTATCGATGCATGCAGTACGGTGGGGGTTATTCCTGTGAATTTACAATCCGTTTATTTAGCAAGCACGGTAAGTGGTAAGGGATTAGCCTCTTACCCTGGACTTGCTATCGTATTTCACGAAGAAAAATTAGTGCCAAATGAAAAAATCCCAAGCTATTTAGATGTAGGAAAATATCAAATTAATCGCAGTATTCCATTTACACATTCTTCAAATGGATTGTTTGCATTAGCTGCTGCATTACAATATTCAAAACCTGAAATAGCGGATATATATCTATCTATTTGTCAAACATTTAAAGCAGCAGGGATGCATGTACTAACTGGAAACAACTACTCTCCGGGAATTATGACAATCTGTTTAGAGCAGGATATTGATTCAAGGAAGTTTGGCGATTTCTTGAAAGAAAAAGGGGTTCACATTAGCTATGAAAGCATTTATTTATTAAAGCGTAATTGGATTCAAATAGCGTTCATGGGGAATCTGAAGCCGATTGATATTATGCAGGGAGTTTCCATAATAGCTGACCACTATAAGCAGTTTTTAATGAAGAAGGTACAAAATAAATGAAAAAAGGAATTCATTTTTTAAAAAAACATTTTATCGCTACTTTAGTTATACTCTTATGGATAAAGACGGTTGCGATTTCTTTTATCAGCTTTCAATTACCCATTCATTCATGGGTTGATATTGTATTAATAGTAATAAGTCCGCTTGGAATCATTATGATAATACTCGGATTTGGTTTTCTCTTTAAAAAACAAGTGCCGCCAGTGACAATGCTGATTATTTATTTACTAATGATTGGACTTGTATATGCAAATTTATTATATTATCGCTTTTATATTGATTTTGTAACGGTTTCCGTTTTTCTGCAGTTACATAATGTCGGAGGGCTAGGGCCAAGTACTGCTGAATTAGTTTCGCCGTTTGATCTGCTGCTTTTTCTTGATCTAATTATTCTTGGTTTAGTCGTGATTAGAATAAAAAAAACGAAACAGAAGCAGCCTGTACCAAATAAAAAGAAATATACAATTATCAGCATGACATTAGTAGTTTTAACCTTTGTATTAGCACTGACTAAAAATCCGTATTTGCTGGAAACAGGCTATAATCGAAAAGAACTTGTACAATCGTTGGGCTTGTATAATTATCAAATTGTGAATATGATAGATGGGCTAAAAGCGCCCATCATGAAAGTGTTAGCAGATGAAACGGATGTGGAAGAAATAACAAGTAATGTGGGACGCAAACCAACTAGAGCACATGAGGAGTTTGGCATAGCAAAAGGAAAAAATCTTGTCTTGATTAGTTTGGAATCGACACAAAACTTTGTGATTAACCAGAAAATAAATGGGGAAGAGATTACTCCATTTTTAAATGATTTCATTAAAAACAGCTATTATTTTACTAATATTTATGATCAAGCTGCACAAGGGAAAACTTCAGATGCAGAATTCATGATTAACACGGGCTTATATCCATTGCCCAGTGGTTCGGTTTTTGTGCGTCGATCAACGAATGAATTCTATTCCCTTCCGAAAATATTAGCAAATAAAAGAAATTATACTGCCGTTAGCTTTCATGGAAATGACGCTACGTTTTGGAACCGTGAGGAGATGTATGAGACATTAGGATATAAACGGTTTTTTTCTAAAAAGGATTATCATGTAACAGATGAAAACTCCGTTAATTACGGGATTAAAGACATCCCTTTTTTTGAACAATCCATGAATAAATTAAAGACGTTACCTGAACCTTATATGGCAAACTTTCTTACATTGACTAATCATTTTCCATTTTTACTGGATGAAGAGGATCAAACTATTCGCCCTGCTGATACTTCTGTCGAAGTGGTCAACCGATATGTGACTACTGTTAATTATGAAGATGCTGCATTACGAAGATTTTTTGAACTGGTAAAAGAAAAAGGACTGTATGAGGATTCGATATTCGTTATTTACGGGGACCATTACGGAATCTCTCAAAAATACGAAAAAGGGGTGTACGAACTGTTAGAACGGCAAGATACACCACTGAACCATCTTCAACTGCAACGATTACCAGTAATTATTCATGTACCTGGTGAGCAGGGAAAAATAGTCAACACTGTTGGTGGTACGATCGATATCTATGCTACTATTTTAGAGCTTATGGGAATACGTGATGATCAGTTTATCAACTTTAGTCAAAATCTGTTTACGAAAGACGATAAAGACCCGGTTATTTTCAGAAATGGAAGTATTGTTACGATTGATTATGCATATATAGGCGGGAGCTGCTATGACAAAAAGTCAGGGGAAACAGTGGATACAACTAAATGTGAGAAATATTTAAAGAAAGCGCGAAAGGAGTTACAAACTTCTGATGAGCTTATTTTAGGCGATCTTTTTCGCTTTATCCCGTATTAATGGGCTGTAGGGCAAATGTGTAGAAAAAATTAGACTAGCAGATTGAGAGATATGAACAGTACGATTTGCTTCAACAAATATCCGTGGGAAGGAAAGCTTTCACGGATATTCGTTGTTTTCAGGTAAACCGATCTTTTTATAAATTACAAAATTTTTATCGTTCTAAGTTAACCGGTTTTTTGATCAGGCTGAATGGTTTAAATTTCTTGGTCCTCAGAACCTATGAAGTACTCATCAATATAAGACTCCTATTTCCTTCAAGACCTGAGTTGTTATAAAGGGGTCTAAGTGGAAGAAAACGGCACCTAAATGCCCGATTCGTTCAAGGGCCTTTAGGTCATACCCTTGTGGTACTAACATTCCGTGTAAAAAGCATTCCACGGAATGAAGTTTCACTTTATCCCGCATATAAGGTGCCGTAAGTATCGCCTTTCAAGAATTAAAGGAACAAGGGAGAAGCATGTAGAAGATAAGAAAACGGCGCCTAAATGCCCGATTCGTTCAACTAACATTCCGTGTAAAAAGCATTCCACGGAATGAAGTTTCACTTTATTAAAATCCAATTAAAAATCGGCAATGGTCATTCCCTTCGGTTTTACAACTTGTCCGTTTTACATCTTCTGTTTGTAGAACTTTTTGAAACAAAGATGTTTCGCAGTGACAGGCTACTTTATATTCACTTGCAACAGCTAAAATGGGACAGTTATATTCAATCAATTCATATTTATTTGTTCCTATTTTTGCAACATCTGCCATATATCCTTTTTCATTCTGAATGGTTTTTAACTCTTTTATTTTTTCAATAGGTGATTTGTTTTCTAGTCGTACTTTATATTCATTTGTTAAGCGTTTTTCTCGATTTTGAAATAATTGCTCGATCGATTCTTCACCATACATCGCTTCTATGTCTTTAAGAAACTCAACAGCAAGACCTTCATAGCTTTTAGGAAAAAGCAATTCAGCATTTTTGGTTAATATGTATTTTTGGATGGGTCTACCTATGGGTTGCTTTACTTCTACGGAATAGATAAGTTTCTCTTTTTCTAATATTGACAAATGTTTTCGTACAGCCATGTCTGTAATATGTAAGCATTTTGTAAGCTCTCCTACAGAGAGCCTGCTTTGCCTTTTTAATAAATATAAGATTTTATCCTTAGTGGACATTTTTTCCATATAATCACCTAAATTGTATTTATGCTGTATATATTGTATAAAAAATAAAGAAATTATAAAAGTGAAAACTATAAAAATAAAAAACTTTATGAATTATTAGCACTACAGGAGCAAATTAATTGCTATTCTATGAGAGGTAAGCTATGATTCTTACATGCTTATTATACCAATTGGTATAATAAATGCGCGAAAAATTTTTAAAAAATCAGAAAACGATTGTAGATACCATACTTTCTCTCATATATTAATGCTAACTAGGAGTTCTCCAATGATAAATCGTTAAACGAGCGGTTAAGTTTTTGCCCTTGCAATATACAGAATTTATATCTATTTTTCTATATGAATACGTTTAAAAAATAAAATATTATTAGAGCAAGCAAAATAAAATATTATTAGAGCAAGCTTTTTTCTTTGGATTTTATTGCTTGATAGGAAGCTATAGATGGAAATGTAACAGGTGACAACGCAATATATTATTCAAGAGAAGAGTTTGTTAAATCAGGAGGGAGCAGCTTTGAAACTTGTCGGAATAGCTGGATCATTAGTAGGTGAGAAAACTTCACAAGCAGTTCATGAAGTGTTACTCGCCGCTAAGCGTATTAATCAAAATATAGTGACAGAATTAATCGATCTAAAGGAATATGATGTTGAATTTGTTCGAGGAGCCCCATTAGCATATTATAATAAAGATACGTGGCATGTTGTAAATACAATGTTAGCTGCTGATATTATTGTATTTGGTACCCCTGTATATCAGGCATCGATTACAGGAGCGCTAAAAAACTTACTTGATCATTTTCCTGTTGATGCGTTTAAAGAAAAAGTAACAGGAATTGTAACGACTGCAGGTTCACATAAGCATTTTCTTGTTTCTGAATATCATTTAAAGCCAATTCTTACTTATTTAAAGGGGACGGTTCCTACATGTAGTGTCTTCATTCATAATGATTCCTTTAATGATGATAATGAAATTATTGATCAAGATGTAAATAAAAGAATTATTAAGCTTGCTGAAGAAATGATAACGATCAAGGAACGAAACAGGATATAAATTAAATTAGCCAAAAAAGCGGTTAAAAAATTTCATCAAAATAACATACCAAATTTTTGTAGGCTAAAATGCATCACATTTTAGTGATGAAGATTAGACTCGTGAGGAATTTTAATCCCGCATGTAAGGTGCCATAAACCCGTAATCTTTATCAGTTTAGCGAAATTGCTTTTGGACACATATTTTATATATAATCGGAGACTGGATACATTATTCTGCTTTATATACGTTATAAACCTTAATAAAATTAGTCTATTTAAAATCGTTTCTAAATTAGAAACGATTTTTTCATTTAGGGAACTCTATCCGTTTATACATGATGGATAACTTTTTTAAAAAGTAACTTCAGCGCTCGTACTGCTAACAAACTTCGAACTTCTTCCCACGATAATTCAACATCGGCTACCTAAAATCCCCAATTCTTCGGTCGACAGGACAAGAAAAGCATCTTGAATAAGCATCGCACGAAGAAAAGTGCTTTCCTTTTCAAGGACAAGAAAAGCATCTTGAATAAGCATCGCGGTTTTTCAAGGACAGAGTTGACCGCGATTTTTCAAGGCCAAGAAAAGCTACGACAGCGAGACTTCGCTGGTTTTAAAGGACGTCTGCGAACTTAGCCTTTGATCTACTGTTTTAAAAAGCTTTTAGGTATTATAGATAAAGTGTTGCTTAGTATTGGCGTTTTTAGTGTCACAGTCGTTAATAAACTATACATCGTTTATTCATGTGATTAATGTAAAATTCCTAAAGTAAAGGAGGCAAATGAATCAAGTAATGAGATGGCTCCGTTAATATCGGTTCAGAATAGTGGTCGAGGGATATGAAGGATTCGTAATATTGTTTCATTCTTAAGAGCACAATAGAACCAGTAGATTATCTACATTGATTGGGCTCAAATACTGTTGATACAAGGGTGTAAGCGTTCTACAATTTAGTTAAGGAGGTGCTCTTAGTTGTTTGATCAAAGATCTTTTAAGCTTTTTAAAGAAATAATAACACATGATCAAATTACAGTTTCAGAAGTTATTCGTAAAACAGATTTATCAGAACGACAATTTTATTATGCTTTAGACAAAGTAAATAACACTTTAAAAAGTATGAATATGCCGGAAATTATAATTTCAAATCAAAATTTTCTTGTTGATGCTAAAGTTAAAAAACTTCATTATGCAGGAGCACCCTTAGATATTAGTATGAATCAAATCGTTTTATCAGAGGAGGACCGCGTTTATTTCATTTATTTATATACATTTATTCGTAAGGAAGTACTATCTAATTACCATTATCAATTAATGATGAATGTAAGTAAGAATACAGCTTTAGCTGATGTAAAAAAAGTGAAAGAAATGTGTAATGAAAAGGATGTTGCTTTTGTCTACACCCGAATGGATGGTTATCATTTAAAAGGAGATGAACTGGCAAAAAGAAAACTGGCTGCCTATGCAATCGATTATTTACTTACAAAACCATTGGGGAAAGAAATAATCATTCTTACATTAAAATCTTGGAAACAGGAACACTATTATCAGGAAACAAAGCAAATAATTAACAACTTTCTAACGAAACATTCCATACATTTAGTAAAGACGCGTAAAACGGAAATGATACTACATCTTACGTTTATGAGGGTAAGAAAAAAACAAGTTTTGCTTGCGTTTAGTGATTATGAAAAACAATTGTTAAAAAGTCAACAGTTATTTGCACCAGCTAAAAGACTCTGTCAGCAATTATTTCAAGATACAGACAACAATGAATGCTATTATGTCTTATTGCAATTGATAGTAGCTCTAGAGGAAGTAAGCTTTGTAAAAAATCCTTATTTACGAAATTTGACAATAGAAATCATCGAAGCATTTGAGAAAAACACATTATTACCCATAGAGAATAAAGAATATTTACAACAAAGCTTATATAATCATCTTGTTCCAGCGTTTTTCAGAATTGCATTTGAAATTCCACTTGTTAATCCCTTAACAATACAAATTAAATCGAAGTATGTAGATTTATTTCAGTTTGTGAAACATTCATTGGCACCTTTATCAAAGTGGACGGGAAAGCCGATTAGTGATGAGGAAATAGGTTATTTTACACTTCATTTCGGCGGTTATCTAGAGAGGGAAAGAAGAACGAATTCACCTGACATTCGTGCATTAATTGTTTGTTCAAATGGTGTTAGTTCTTCAATCATGCTAAGAGCACAATTAAAAGAAATGTTTCCTACTATTAAGTTTTCAAGAGTACACAGAGTAGAACAAATAAAAACAATTCCATTAACAAATTATGATTTGATTTTTTCTACGGTTGCTTTGGAATCAACTAAGCCTGTTTACCATGTAAAGCCATTACTTACTAAGATTGAAAAAAATTACTTGATTGAATCCGTCATTTTTCAATTTCCATCTTTGAATAATCATGATTTTTCAATCGACCAATTAATGGAAATTATTGATAAATATGCGGATATTAAAGACGAAAAAAAATTATTTTCTGAACTTGTCAATGTCATTTATTTGAATAACACCGATGTAGGAGGGTATAAGCCAATGCTTTCAGATTTACTAACAGAGGACATGATTCAATTTACAGATGAAAAGCTGCAATGGCGTGATGCTATCACACTCGCGGCACAGCCGCTTCTTAAAACAAATAAAATAAAACAGGAATATATCGAGGCGATGAATAAAAAAGTGGAAGAAGTAGGAACTTATATTCATGTAGGAAATGGAATTGCTATTCCCCATGCGAGACCTGAGGAAGGTGTTATTAACTTAGGAATGTCATTTTTAAGAACAAAGACTCCTGTGAAGTTATTGGATAAAGAAGAACATCAAATAGATATTTTTATTTGCTTAGCAGCGGTTGATAATGAAGCCCATCTTAAGGCTTTATCTCATTTGACAAAACTTCTTGCTGATAAACCAACGCTTAAAGCATTGAAAGAAGCTGAAACATCAGAAGAGATTATTAAATTAATTAAAGGAGATGAAGAATAATGAAATTTTTAGCAGTTTGTGGATCAGGGTTAGGGACAAGCTTTATGGTAGAGATGAATATTAAACAGATTTTACAGGAATTAGGTGTGACTGGGGTGGAGGTATCTCATTCTGATTTAAGTTCAGCTACCCCAGGAGACGCAGATGTCTATTTTTTAGCGAAAGATATTGCTGAAGGCGGTTCACATTTAGGTGAGGTAATTGTATTAGACAACATTATTGATATGGACGAGTTAAGGGAAAAAGTTACAAAGTTAGTAAAAGACAAAAATTTAATTTAATTATATATGAATGTGTTTAAAAAGGAGTTAAAAGACCCGACGTAGGTTAATCGATAGCAACTACCCTTGAAAAATCGCGATGTGCTGCTGTTAAGATTTTTGTAGTGTCGACATCAACATCCTGTGTGTCGAAGCTGGAGTTTGCTTCGTTTAGCAAGCTGAATATATGTATGTTGAAACATGAATTTCAAGAAATTAGGCAATAAGGAAAAATGGCTAGCGGAGTGCAGACATCACTTAGCTGCACTATACTTTGGACATTAAAAAAATCTACTTGGTTGTTTAACTTCCGAGCTAAAATTTTGTGCTTCTATGTACAAAGAAATTCGATGGATCATTTTTAACATATTTTTTGAATGTTTTTCTATAAATAACGAAAGGATGGTTTCTATGAATAATTTCTTAAGTGTATTAGTTGATATTTTAAGTCAGCCTGCTATTTTGGTTGCTGCAATTGCGTTAATCGGTCTATTAGCACAAAAGAAAAATGCATCCGAGATCATGAAGGGAACAATTAAAACATTTGTAGGTTTTATTGTCATTGCAGCAGGTGCAGGAATTTTGGAGAAAGCTTTAACTCCATTTGGTACTATGTTCCAAGAAGCTTTTCATGTATCAGGGGTAGTGCCAAACAACGAAGCCATTGTTGCTTTAGCTCTTACAGAATACGGAACAAATACAGCGTTAATTATGTTTTTTGGTATGATTGTCAACATATTAATCGCCCGGTTTACAAGATATAAGTATATATTTTTAACAGGTCATCATACACTTTATCTGGCTTGTATGTTTGCTGTTATTATGGCGGTAGCAGGATTCGATACAGTACCATTAATTATAGCGGGTGCTGTTGCTTTAGGAATAGTAATGACGCTATCACCAGCAATCGTTCAGCCGTTTATGAGGCAGCTTACTGGAAATGATAATGTGGCTCTTGGACATTTTAGTGCAGTAGGATATGCAATAAGTGGATTAACTGGAAAAATTTTTAAGAACAGCAGAGAAAATTCAACGGAAAATATCAATTTTCCAAAAGGACTTAGTTTTTTACGAGATAGTACGGTTAGTATTGCTTTAACAATGGTCGTGATGTATGTAATTGTCGCTTTATTTGCAGGTGCTTCATTTATTGAAGCAGAACTAAGTGAAGGAATGAACTATTTGGTTTTCTCTCTGATTCAAGGCGGTAGCTTTGCAGCTGGTGTATTTATTATCTTATCTGGTGTCCGTTTAGTATTAGCAGAAATTGTACCAGCGTTTAAAGGGATTTCCACAAAGCTTGTGCCTAACGCTAAACCGGCACTTGATGTTCCAATTATTTATCCGTATGCACCAAATGCTGTTTTAATTGGGTTTTTCAGCAGTTTTATTGGCGGAATTTTTAGTATGGTAATTATGTTCGTCACGGGAACGACGATTATTCTTCCTGGAGTAGTGCCTCATTTCTTTACTGGAGCAGCTGCTGGGGTTCTAGGCAATACAACAGGCGGGATAAAAGGAGCCGTTGCCGGATCATTTGTCAATGGAATTATCATTTCGTTTTTACCAGTATTTTTATTACCGGTATTAGGAGAGTTAGGATTTGCTAATACAACATTTTCTGATGCTGACTTTGGCGTTTCAGGTATCTTTTTCGGCTCGCTGGCAAACTATGCAGGACCAGTTGCCATTGTTATTAGCTTAATTGTTATTCTTGGTTTCATGTTAATTCCATTTGGCAAAAAAAAGAGCTCTACAGAAAATGCTAACTAATTGCACGCAGTTTCTATTAAAAATAATATGGAGGAATTATGATGAGTGAAGAACTAAAAAACATTGCAGACTTATCAATTAACACCATTCGTACGCTTACGATAGATAGTGTTGAAAAAGCACAGCACGGGCATCCTGGTATGCCAATGGGGGCAGCTCCGATGGCATATAGCCTCTGGAAAAATATACTGAATATCAATCCGAAAAATCCGGAATGGTTTAACAGAGATAGATTTGTATTAGCTGCCGGACATGGTTCCATGCTTCAATATTGTTTACTGCATCTTGCCGGGTTTGAGTTATCCCTAGATGAACTAAAGAACTTTAGACAATTAGAAAGTAAGACTCCAGGACATCCGGAGTACGGGGTTACACCAGGAGTTGAATTAACAACAGGTCCTCTTGGACAAGGAATACCGGGAAGTGTCGGGTTAGCACTTGCGGAAAGACATCTTGCTGAAACTTATAATCGAGAAGGATTTCCAGTTATTGATCACTATACGTATGCCATTTGCGGTGATGGTGATTTAATGGAGGGTGTCTCCTATGAAGCAGCATCACTGGCTGGACATTTAAAGCTCGGTCGTTTAATCGTATTATATGATTCAAATGACATCAGTTTAGACGGAGAATTGGCCCTGTCTTTTTCAGAGGATATTAAACAGCGCTTTAAGTCTTGTGGATGGCAATATTTGTTTGTAAAAGATGGTAATGATATAGAAGCCATTGAAAAAGCAATCAATAAAGCGAAGGAGGATGAAACTCGTCCTACATTGATTGAAATCAAAACGGTCATCGGTTATGGTGCTCCAACCATTCAAGGAAAAAGCGATGCGCATAGTGATCCAATTGGCGCGGAAGAAATTAAACGTGCAAAAGCCTTTTATAAATGGAATTATGAAGAAGATTTTTATGTGCCGGAAGAAGTATATGACGACTTTGGCAGTATTAAAGAAAATGGCGTTAAAAAAGAACAAGAATGGAATCAGCTTTTTGAGCGCTATGCAAATGAATATCCGGAGCTTGCAAGTGAGTTAAAACGAATCATTGCTGGAGAACTCCCTGAAGGTTGGGATCAGAAATTACCAACATTTGAAGTGGGAGAGTCCATAGCAACTCGAGCTTCGGCCAGTAAAGTATTACAAGCATTAGCAAATAATATCCCTGAACTTGTAGGTGGTTCTGCTGATTTAGATGCTTCTACTAAAACGAGGCTAACAGCATTTGCTAATTTAACAAAGGAAAATTATGCTGGAAGAAATATTTCCTTTGGGGTACGCGAATTTGCAATGGGTGGCATTGCAAATGGAATGGCTTTACATCATCTAAGACCGTTTGTAAGTACGTTCTTTGTGTTTTCAGATTATCTGCGTCCGGCTATTCGATTATCTGCTTTAATGGAGTTGCCTGTTACGTATGTCTTTACTCATGATAGTGTAGCAGTCGGTCAAGATGGTCCTACTCATCAGCCTGTTGAGCATTTGGCAGCCTTTCGTGCTATGCCTAATCTTACCGTATTACGTCCGGCAGATGCGAATGAGACAAAAGAAGCTTGGAAAATCGCTGTGTCACAAAAAAATCAGCCAACGATGCTTGTGTTAGGAAGACAAAATTTGCCTACGCTAGCTGAAACAGCAGAAAAAGCGCAAGAAGGCGTAATAAGAGGAGCATATATTATTTCGGAGGCAAAAACAACTCCTGTAGGCATTTTAATTGCTGCGGGATCTGAAGTTTCTTTAGCACTTCAAGCACAGAAAAAATTAGCGGAAGAAGGAATTTATGTCCATGTTGTAAGCATGCCATCTTGGAATCTATTTGATAAGCAGCCGCTTGATTATAAAGAGCAGGTTCTTCCGAAAGAATTAGATAAACGTTTATCCATTGAAATGGGATCTAAAGTTGGTTGGCAAGAGTATGTAGGCACTAATGGTGCAGTTATGAGCATTGATTCATTTGGCGTTTCAGGCCCGGGAGATAAAGTGATTAAAAAGTTTGGCTTTACAGTAGAAAATGTTGTAAAGAACTTCAAGGATCTACTATAGAAAGTAGTAAATAAAAAAAGGGTGTGCCAAAGTTTAAAATTTTTTGGTCACCCTTTTTTGTACTATACAAAAGTATAAAACTGTAGGCTTTATCCCGCATGTAAGGTGCCGTAAGTTTCCCACTTCAAGTCCTGAGTTGGTCACAAAGGGGTCTAAGTGGGAGATAACGGCACCTAAATGCCCGATTCGTTCAACTAACATTCCATGTAAAAAGCATTTCACGGAATGAAGTTTCACTTTATCGTATAAGAAAAACAATAGCTCTTTCTAATGTTGTACGTCGCTAGCAAGTGCTGAAGCTGTAAAAATAGAGATGACTATACCTCTTTATTCCAAAATGGTAAAAATAGTTTTATGCCTCGTCTATTAAAAGGAATACATTTGCTGTCTGCGATCAGATGGCTAATATAACCGATTACACAAGTATAATAGGCTCCTTCGATCTTCATAGATTGTTGGAATTGAAAGGCAATATAACCAAAGAAAATAAGACCGACAATGGAGTGCGTATAAGTGCGGTGAGGAACAAAAGAAGCAATAATGATATAAATTCCCACAAGGCTAAGCCAAACCTCACCGAATGAAACCCCCGCTGCTAATATACCAATTCCGGTAATGGTTAACATATGCTTTCGTTTAATGGATAGAGATAAGGAAAGTAAAGCGAATCCAATACCAATTCCTATCCAATCTCGATAATCGACTCCTTTATACAAACTATAGATGATAAGCAAGATACCGACTACTTGAGTGACGGCTCGTAAAATTTTATGGGATAGGGTTATTTTTCCCCGTAATTTGCCATCAATATCTAAATCAGGAATTAAAGCTGATGTCGCTCCTAAACTAATCAGCAAAACAGTTTCTGAAGGAGAGCTTTGTAAATTGTTTGCGACGATAAATCCGGTTACTGTACCAATTGCTGCATGCACTGTTCCATTCACTACGGAACCCCCCCTTAATTTAAAGAGAATATGTACTTAGCTATTAAAAAATAGCTAGTACTCCTATTTTACAGCAAAATAGAGTTCTGTTTAACAAAAACGGGCTAAGATCTTTAAAGCGTAGCACGATATAGAGATCCTTTTCTTAAATCGATACCTACTTTGTTACAGTAAATTCAAATATAAATAAAAAATTAGTACCAGATACTATAACTATATGTTAAAATGTAGTCGTAAAACAAAAACATCAACGCAGAAGGAGATTAACTATGGTGTATCATTTTTGTGCGTATGCATTAAAAATAATTTTAAGTGTATTTGGGAAAGTTAAGGTTTATCAAAAAGAAAATGCTGATTTATCAGGGGGCTTTGTAATTGCTTGTACACATACAGGATGGGTAGATATATTGTGGCTTGGGGTTTGTATGCTGCCAACTAAAATACATTATATGGCAAAAAAGGAGCTTTTTCAGTCACGTTTCTTAAGATGGTTGATGGAAAAATTAAATGCATTTCCTGTTGATAGAGAAAATCCAGGACCAAGTGCGATCAAAATACCGAGGCGTTTGTTGAAAGAAGGTAAGGTTGTAGGTATTTTTCCAAGTGGGACAAGAACAAGTGAAGAGGTGCCATTAAAAAGAGGCGCTATTACAATTGCCAGCTACGCAAAGGTTCCAATTGTACCAGTTGCTTATCAAGGACCCAATAATTTTAAAGATCTTTTTAAACGGATGAAACCGCAGATTATTTTTGGCGAGCCAATTTATTTATCCGAGCAATTACCACCAAAACAAGGAATGGAAGCAATGATGAAGCAACTTGAAAAATCATTAATAAGCCTGCAGAAACAACTGCAAGATAGGAAGTAAATGTTTCTAATGGATTCAAATAACTTTATAACTTCACCTATGGAACGCTTTCGCCTATGATAGAAATAGGTTTTTCATACATTAAGAATCATAGAAATAGCTATGTAAAAGTGTGATAAAACAATTCGCCTGCGCAGTGGCTTGGCGAAGTCCTAGTTTTCTTTAAACTATAGGAAAGTATAAAACTTTAGGCTTTATCGTATAAGAAAAGCTATAGCTTTCGACATAAAGACTAGGCGAACAAGCCAAGTTTTTCTAACACTATAGGAAAGTGTAAAATTTTATGGTTTATCCCGCATGTAAGGTGCCGTAAGACTCCCACTTCAAAATCTTAAGTTGATACAAAAGGTCTAAGTGGGAGAAAACGGCACCTAAATGCCCGATTCGTTTAACTAACAATCAGTAGGAGATGGAAGAAAACTCCTACTGAATGAAGTTTCACTTTATAGTATAAGAAAAACTATGGCTTTCGCTAAAGACTAGGCGATAAGCCAGTTTTTCTAAAAAATTTTTTATTGGTGATTTCATGTCAGTTTTAAAGCAGAAACGTTGGTTGTTTATTATTACTATTGGATTAGGAACTTTATTAAATCCATTGAATTCATCTATGATTGCAGTTGCAGTGACACGTCTTCAGGATGATTTTACATTGTCTTTTGTGAATGCATCATGGCTTATTTCTATCTTCTATTTAGCAAGTGCAGCTGGTCAGCCTGTTATGGGGAAGCTGAGTGACATGTTTGGTTCAAAACGATTATTTATGACCGGATTAGCGCTTGTTGCTTTTGCGTCGCTGTTAGCACCTTTTTCACCAAACTTTCCATTTCTATTAGCATGCCGGGCATTGCAGGCAATTGGCAGCTCCACGCTGTTCCCAAGCGGGATGAGTATGATTCGGACACATATTACAAAAGGTCAAGGGCAAGCACTTGCTATGTTGTCTATATTTGCTTCCACATCAGCAGCTTTTGGCCCGTCGGTCGGTGGTTTTTTAATTGATTCATGGGATTGGCAAGCTATCTTTTTCGTTAATTTTCCATTTATTATTTTATCCTTTGTATTAGCTATTTTTGTTTTACCAACGACAAAAGAAAAAAATACGAGCATGAAGCAAATTGATTTCACAGGGATTTTTTTATTTACGGTGTCTGTGACGAGCTTAATTTTATTTTTGCTCTCGTTTGAAGAAGGGAATATTCGCTGGTGGGCGTTCGTTGTTTTTCTCGTGACTGCGCTTAGTTTTTATAAATTTGAAGAAAAGCGATTTGCTCCGTTTATGGACATTCATCGTTTAAAGAAAAACCCAAACGTAACGATGATTTATATTCAATTTATGAGTATCAATTTGATATATTATTGCTACTTTTTTGGGTTCCCTATTTTTCTCCAGCAAGCATTGACATATAGTGAAGCACAGTCAGGAATTATTATGCTGGCTTTAGCGGGATTTGGAGTTATTATCGCTCCGTTCGCAGGTCGAATGATAGATATGCTTGGTTCAAAGTTACCTGCAGTTGTTGGCGTAGGGTTACTTTTAATCGGGACCGGATTATTATTAACGTATCATGAAACTTCTTCATTAAGTTGGTTACTTGTGATTATGAGTGTTTTAGGAGCTAGTAATGGGTTTAACAATATTTCCATGCAGACAGCATTATATGAAAATGTTAAGAAGGAAGATACGGGACAAGCTTCCGGTTTATTTCAAACGAGCAGATATATGGGAGCTATCCTTTCTTCCAGTTTGCTTGGTCTAACTTTTAATCAACAAGTAAGTCATGATAATTTACATCTTGTTGCGATGATTTGTCTGGCTTTCTCCGTTTTGGTGTTTGGGATGGCACTGAAACTTCCTGGCAAGCTTAAAGGTAATCGGGAATAAAGTGAAACTACAATCAGTGGGGATTTTCTTTTATCCCCCACTGATGGTTAAAGTGAACAGAATCGGGCATTTGACTTGCAGTTGAATCCTCTACTGGGTGTAGCGTGGAGAGGAGCAGGTCTTACTGCCCAGTTATGTACGGGATAAATGTGGTACAATCCTTCCGTTGTTTCTTGTAAGGGTTATAGGTCATAGCCTACTCCTTGATTAAAATAAAAGCAGCTTAGAAATTTCTCCATATCTAAGCTGCTTTTATCTCTCCTGTTTAGATAGATTTCTTGGTATTCCTTTAAGCTGGGGTAAACTTCGGTTTTCTTAAAAGTCCACATTGACCTCTTACGTCACCGCCTTTTCTTTATCCTTTCTACGTTGTAGAGCTTCCACCATGACTTATTTTTTAAAAAAGATATCTACATCTACCATGTAAACGGCGGCTATCGTTCCCCTAGATAACAAAGAAAACTAGGGAAGACCTAGTTACACTGATATAACTTAGGTTCTGCATTAAATTAACTTTAGCTAGAATTTTATCCAGTTTAACTATAAATAAATGATATGGAATCATTTTACCGGACTTTTTGATTACACACTTCAACATGTTCGCATTGCTTTTTTTCCTGAAACAGTTTTATAAATCGTTTCGCACTTTTAGGTAAGTAACGATCCTTTAGCCAAACTAGCGCTGATTTAGAAATAAACGTATGGCCTTTAATCGGAAGTTGTTTTAATCCACTAAAGTGATGTCGATAAAGTGTGGACTCAGGAATAATCGTTGCTCCAACTTCTTCACTAACTAACTGAAGTATCATATCAACATCCGGACATTCGCAAACAATTTTTGGAGTTAACTTGTATTTATAAAACTGCTCCAAAATCAATTCATATTGTCCGATACCACTTATCCGATGCAGCAATAATAATGGCAGCTGACTCAGCTGCTTCATGGTTATGCTTTCAAAAGACCCTAACCAGCTTTCCGGAATTACAGCTACATAGTTTTCATCTGGAAGGGGATGAATCGAAAACTTATCCATGTTAATAGGCAGGCGAATGATAGCTACATCAATTTCTCTATGAATTAATTGTTCTGCAAGAAGCGAAGAATCACCCTCTTTTAAATGAAAATGAACGTTAGGATATTTTTTTTGAAAAGCTTTCAGTTGCTTCGGTATATGATTGAAGCATGTCTTTACACAACCGATGGATAATGTACCCTTTATCCCGGAACCAGTGTCTTTTACTTCTGTAATCGCCTCTTCAAGATATTGAAAAAGGATGTCCGTTTTTCCATAAAGGATGTTTCCAGCTTCTGTTAGTTCCATTTTTCTTCCATTACGCTCCATCAGCCTTACCCCTAATTCCTCTTCTAATTCTTTAAGACTTTGACTTAAGGGTGGTTGAGCCATATGGAGCTTTTGTGCAGCACGGGTAATTTGCCCTTCCTTAGCGATCGTCTGAAAGTAACGCAATTGCCTTAAATTCATTCCATACCTCCTGTTTTTGAAAGCTTTTTTGTAGATTTATATATGATAGCAATATATCTAAGTTAAAAGTATATAATTTTCATATCGATTATTAATGAAATAGATATTATTAATATAGTAATAATTATGGTATTATTCAAATTAAAAGTATTATTCAGATAATAGGGAGGGAATAATACCAAATATAACGTATGCGAAGGATGTTGTTGTTAGCGCTTACGAAATAAATGAGGGAGGGAAATATATGCCGGCTAAAACAGGGCAACAATATATTGATCGTTTAAAGAAAGCAAAAAATAATGTTTATATTCATGGAGAACGTGTTGATGATGTGACAGAACATCCAGCTTTTAAAAATGTGATTCAATCCATGGCAAGATTATATGATATGCAGTATGAAAAACCAGAGAAAATGTTATATACGTCACCAACAACCGGTGATCCAATCGGAAAAACATTTATGGTTCCGTCAACGGTTGAAGATTTGATAGAACGCCGGGAAGCGATTATGGATTGGCAATGTTTTACAAAAGGATTAATGGGCAGATCTCCTGATTACTTGAATGCAGATGTGATGGCGATGGGGCAGGCTAGTGAATTTTTTGCTGAAGGAGATCCGATGTTTGCAGAAAATGCGAGAAACTACGCGGAATTTGCTAGAGAAAATGATATTAGTTTAACTCATACACTAATTCATCCACAAGTAAACCGGGCGAAAATTCAGGCGGAACAAAAAGATGCGAATGTCGCCTTGCATGTTGTGGAAAAGAACGATAATGGTGTCATTGTTGATGGGATTCGGCTACTTGCAACACAGGGAGCCATCACAGATGAGATTTTAGTATTTCCTTCAACTGTCAAAAAATCTGGAGAGCTTGACGATCCCTTTTCCTTAGCATTTGCCTTGCCGAATAATACACCGGGATTAAGGTTTTTAAGTCGGGAAGCTTTTATATTTGGCAGTAATAAATATGATCATCCATTAAGCGCTTCTTTTGAAGAAGGGGATGCGATTGTAGCATTTGATCATGTGTTAGTTCCATGGGATCGAATCTTTGTATTGGAAAATTCGTCCATTTGTAATCGGGCTTTTATAGAAACCAATGCCGTCGTTCATATGACACATCAAGTGGTAGTAAAAGATATCGCCAAAACAGAATTTTTACTTGGTGTCGTACTCACACTGATGGATTCCATTGGAATTGATGGCTTTCAACATGTAAAGGATAAAGGAACCGAAATTATGCTGACATTGGAGACGATGAAGTCTCATCTGTTTCGCGCAGAGCATAATGCCAAAATAGATAAGTGGGGGATGATGACTCCTGACTTTACTGCGTTAGATGCTGCTAGAAACTGGTTTCCACGTGTATATCCAAGAATGGCTGAAATTGTTAGGATCCTCGGAGCTTCAGGATTAATGGGAATTCCAACCTATAAAGACTTTGAAAATGAAGAGATTGGCCCCATTTTGCACCGTGCCATGCAAGGGAAGAATGTGGAAGGATACGAACGTGTACAAATTTTTCGTTTAGCATGGGATTTAACGATGAGTGCATTTGGCGCAAGACAGACACATTATGAATATTACTTCTTTGGTGATCCTATTAAAATGGGAATGGCTTATTTTGATAAATATGATAAAGAAACATATAAAGCCCAAGTGCGAGAGTTTTTAAGCAGCCAAAAAATCGATACGTTAACACTTTAGTTTTAAAAGAAGATTACTGATAGAAGGAAAGGAGCTTAATCACCTGTCATTATTGTCTTATACGGAAGGATAAAAAGCAGAATTTCGAGACTTTGCTGCGTCATTTTACTGATTTTCGAATACCTTCTTATTAAAAGTATAGAAAGTAAAGATAACAAAATGATCATGAAGCTTCTCAAAAGTAGATAAAAAGGAGGGTATAGACATGGAAAGTAGAGCTTTTCGCAATGCTATGGGGCGGTTTGCTACTGGAGTGACAGTGATTACGACAAATGCAAATAAAGAAGTTCATGGAATGACAGCGAATGCGTTTATGTCGGTTTCACTAGACCCGAAATTGATCACGGTTTCCATTGATAATCGGGCAAATATGCTAAACAAAATCAACTGTTCGGGTAAATTTGCAGTTAATGTACTATCAGATTTACAGCAAGATATTTCTATGCACTTTGCTGGTCAGGCAAAAAAATACGATGAAATTCCTTTTGCAATGTTTTACGATGTTCCTATTATTCAGGGATCGCTTGCATCCGTTGTTTGTGAAGTAGATCGAACGTATGTGGTAGGTGATCACACACTTTTTATTGGAAGCGTAGTTGATGCTTTGTTAACCGAGGGCAACCCGTTAACATTTTATGGTGGAAAGTATGGGAAGTATCAACCAGCTGAATATGTATAACGGATCTTTCTATCATCTGAATGATATATGATTTTATATATAAAAAAGGAGCGGATAGCATGGCAAAACAACTTGCAGATCAACATACGAAAATGAAGCAACAAGTAAAAGATATACAGCTTTATATAGATGGACAATTTGTTGATGCTGAGCATAACAGAGTATTTGAAAATAGCAGTCCATTTACCAATGAAACGATCAACAAGGTAGCGATGGGAGAGCAAGCAGATATAGATAAAGCAGTTCATGCTGCAAAAAATGCATTTAAAGGGGAGTGGGGCAAGCTAAAAGTAAAAGATCGGTTAGCTTATATTTATAAAATTGCTGACCTCATTGATGAACATATTGATGAAATTGCTCCCTTGGAGTCGTTTGATACCGGATTACCAATTAGTCAAACGAAGAAAATGGTCAGTAGAGCTGCTTATAACTTTCGCTTTTATGCAGAAATGGTAGCTACACGTATGGTTGGTGAAGCTTATCAGGTTGATGATGAATTTTTAAACTATACCATTCATAAGCCTGTAGGAGTAGCAGGGTTGATCACTCCTTGGAATGCTCCATTTATGCTAGAGACGTGGAAACTTGCACCAGCACTTGCAACCGGAAACACAGTCGTACTTAAACCAGCGGAATGGTCACCGCTTACCGCCAATCGACTAGCTGAAATTATTGATAAAGCTGGTTTACCAAACGGGGTGTTTAATGTCGTACATGGTTATGGGGAAACAGCGGGTGCATCGCTCGTTGCTCATCCAGATGTAGCGCTTATTTCATTCACGGGCGAAACGAAAACCGGTTCGGAAATTATAAAAAATGGTGCTGATTGGTTAAAAAGGTTCTCTATGGAACTTGGTGGTAAATCACCAATTATTGTATTTGAGGATGCGGACATAGAACGAGCATTGGATGCTTGTACATGGGGGATTTTCTCATTTAATGGGGAGCGCTGTACAGCTAATTCCCGTTTATATATTCATGAAACGGTTGCGGAACCTTTTATCGAAAAGTTAAAACAACGAATTGTCAATATTAAAGTTGGTGATCCGTTAGAAAGCGATACACTAGTCGGTCCGTTGATTCATAAGGAACATTATACAAATGTAAAAAACTATCTCAAGCTTGCAGAAGAGGAAGGATGTGAGGTGATTAGCGGTAATATTCCACCTGGTAATGGGAACTTCATTGCACCAACATTACTTTTGCATGCAAGAAATGATATGCGAGTCGTTCAAGAAGAAATTTTTGGCCCGGTAATTGCAGCTATGACGTTTACGGATGAAGAAGAAGTAATTGAATTAGCAAATGATGTCCGTTATGGTTTAGCAGGCTATGTATGGACAAAGGACATTCAGCGAGGACATCGTGTTGCCCAAGCAATAGAATCTGGAATGCTATGGGTCAATTCACAAAATGTAAGGGATTTAAGAACCCCGTTTGGCGGAGCGAAACATAGTGGAATAGGCCGTGAAGGTGGGCATTATGCCTTTGAGTTTTACACAGAAACCCAAATTATTCATGTTGCATTAAAGGACCATTATATTCCGCAGTTTGGGAAATAGAGGAGGAGGTTTTCATGATATTTAATATCATCCGTTCAGGACGCGCTGTTTTACATGTTACTGACTTAGATAGATCAAGGGCATTTTATGAGGCGTTGGGCTTTATTGTGACGGAAGCAGATGATGAAAATATTTTCCTGCGCGGGCTAGAGGAGCATAACCATCATAGTTTGTGGTTAAAAAAGCGTATGGAGGCAGCGGTTGAAGTAATTAGCTATAAGGTCATTGCCGACGAGAATCTTGATGATTTGGAAAAACTCTTTCTTCAACAAGGGAAAAATGTGAAATGGCTTAAAAAAGGTACCCAAAAAGCAGTTGGACGCGCTCTTCGTATTCAAGATAAGGCAGGTTTACCACTTGAATTTTATGCGGAAATGGAGACAGTTGATCGTTTACTTCAGCGCTATGAATTATATAAGGGAGCTAAAGTACAGCGTATTGATCATTTTAATTGTATGGTGGCAAATGTCGAAGAAGCTTCTAACTACTATATAGATGAACTAGGCTTCGCTTGTTCTGAGTATACCGTCGATGAAAATGAAAAAATATGGGCCGCATGGTTGCATCGGAAGCCTTCGGTACACGACATCGCTTTTATGAATGGGTCTGGACCACAGTTACATCATATTGGCTTCTGGTTAAGAGATCCAATGAGTTTAATAGATGGTTGTGATGTTCTAGCTGCACTTGGTTATGGGCGAAATATTGAAAGAGGGCCAGGACGGCACGGGTTGTCAAATGCGTTATTCTTGTATGTAAGAGATCCAGATGGCCATCGAATTGAATTATACAATGGAGACTATTTAACTAGTGACCCGGATTTTAAACCCATTAAATGGGAGTTAGATGATCCAATGCGTCAGACATTTTGGGGACATGAAGCGCCAGATAGCTGGTTTGATGAGGCATCAATAGTATTAGATATCCATTCAGGTCAAAAAATACCGTTGCATGAACCTGTATTAAAGAAAAGTAAGCCGCAATTTGTTATTTAACATACTAAAAAAACATGGTTTTGGGAGAGAGATTCAGGTGCAATTGCTGTTTTGTTATAAAGGTGAACTTAGTCATAATACCTTATTCATTGAGAGATTCAACAAGCTATCTTAAGCATGAAGAAGTGTTTATCCCGCATGTAGGTTGCCGTAAACCTCGCTTCACGAATTATAGAGAATACGAAGAAAAGTTAAAGTGGGATAAACGGCACCTAAATGCCCGATTCGTTCAGAAGGCCTTTAGGTCATAGCCTTGCGGTACTAACATTCAAGGAGAAAAGCATTCCTTGAATGAAGCTTCACTTTTGAAAAATAGGTAGATAGAAAGGATGGTTAACTTGAGTAAAAATTTTACTGAAATTAAACAGCGATTACGGGGCTCAATGACCCCGTTGATTACCCCTTTTAAGGCAAATTATGAAGTCGATTATGAAAAACAGGCGGAGTTAATTGAGTATCAGTTGGAAAATGGTACTCATGCAATTTCTGTAACAGGAACATCCGGAGAACCAAGCTCGTTAAGCATAGAAGAGCGGGTAAACGTTATGGAAAATGCCAAAAAAGTAATTAATGGACGAGTGCCTTTTGCGCCAGGGACAGGTTCAACGAATCATGAGGAGACGATGTATTTAACAAAGAAGGCGCAGGAAATGGGCGCAGATGCAGCTATGGTTATCGTTCCATACTATAATAAGCCGAATCAGCAGGCATTATATAAGCATTTTAAGACAGTTGCAGACTCCGTTGATATTCCAATTATTGTTTATAATATACCTGGGAGAACTGCAGTCAATCTGGAAGTGGAAACATTAGCTAGATTAAATGAAGATTGCCCAAATATCGTTGGTGTAAAAGAGTCTAATAAAGACTTTGAACATGTAAATCGTGTCTTGCTTAACTGTGGTCGAGACTTTTTGTTGTTTTCTGGAATTGAACTGCTCTGTTATCCAATGCTTGCCATTGGAGGTGCGGGGTCTATCAGTGCAACTTCTAATGTAGAGCCAAAAAAGGTTGCTGAATTGCATAATGCCTGGGAGGAAGGCAATGTAAAACTGGCGCAAGATCTCCATTTTGAATTAATGAAATTAAATGATGTACTTTTTAAAGATACCAACCCAGCTCCAGTGAAAGCAGCGCTAGGAATGATGGGGAAAATTGAACCCGTACTCCGTCTGCCAATGGATTTACCTTCAGAGAAGTTACAACAGGAAATACGAGAAACATTAGTAGAATACGAAAAACTGTTACAATGTGCATAATTAGCTGTTTGGCAATAGAATTTTTTGACTCTTAAGCAATATCGTAGTAGCATTATTTGTCAGGATATTGCTTAAGTTTATTTTAGGGTCTAGAGTATAAGAAAAACTACAGCTTTCGCTAAAGACTTGGCGACAAGCCAAGTTTTTCTAATATGTTAAAACGGTGTGACATTTCAAGCTTAGAAGTTCATATGGAGTTGAGTAGTTGTCAAATGGTTAAACGGACCCTGCACACGAATATTTTTAAATCATTTGAAAATATAAAGAAGGGATGATATAAGGTGCAAACTGCTCGGGCTAAACTATGTGGAATTAAGCCTTATCAAGAAGTAAAGCTAAGCCTGCGTGATGAAAAAATTTCAATAGATGGAAAATTATATAACATGGAAGAAGTCAGATTTGATATTCCTGTTTCCGGTACAGTTTACGGCACATTATTAAACTATCGAAAGGCGTATAAACAGTTAGAACCGTCTATGTCGCAAGCCCCATACCATGCACCGCCAAATGCGCCCATCTTATATATAAAACCAAGGAATACCTTTTCCTCATATGGAGCAGCCATTTCATTACCTGAAGGCATAACAGAACTAGAAATAGGGGCAGCTTTAGGAATTGTTATTGGAAAAACGGCAACAAACGTAAAAGAAACAGAAGCGTTTTCTTTTATAGAGGGATATACGATTGTAAATGATGTAAGTATACCACATACTAATGTGTATCGACCGGCAATTAAAGAAAAATCACGTGATGGATTTTGTCCGATCGGCCCATGGGTAATTAGGAAGGAAGCAGTTGCTAATCCGAATGCATTACGCATATGCGTAAAAATTAATGGAGAAGTGAAGCAGGAAAATAATACGTGTAATCTGCTTCGTCCAATAGAAAAATTGCTTGCAAACGTTACAGAATTTATGACTTTGGCAAAAGGAGATGTTTTACTAGTTGGTATTCCCGAAGATCCACCACTAGCTAAAGTAAATGATCTGGTGCAAATAGAAATTGAACATATAGGAAAGCTAGAAAATAAGCTAACATCTAAAGTAGGTTGGGAAGGAGGAATAACATGAAGTATGCACGAGTTGCTTATCAAGGGCTTTTGCATGAAGCGATTGTAACAGCTACTGGAGTCAAGCTTCAGGATGGGAGGGTAGTTGGAGAAGAAGAGGTTGTTTGGCTACCACCAGTCGTGCCAAATACCATCTTCACATTAGGGTTAAATTACGCAGATCACGCCAAGGAATTATCTTTTTCAGCTGTTCAAAAAGAGCCGCTTATCTTTTTTAAAGGTCCGAATACATTGATTGGACATAATGGGAAAACGATGCGCCCTGATGACGCTACTTTTATGCATTATGAGTGTGAGTTAGCTGTCGTGATTGGCAAACAGGCCAAGCAAGTGAAAAGAGAAGATGCCTATCAGTATGTTAAAGGATATACAATCGCAAATGACTATGCGATTCGTGATTACTTAGAAAACTATTATCGGCCGAATCTTCGTGTAAAGAATCGGGACAGCTGCACGCCAATCGGTCCATGGCTTATTGATAAAGAAGATATGAAAGATCCTATGAATTTAACATTGCGTACATACGTCAATGGAAAGGTAACACAAGAAGGAACAACGGCTGATATGCTTTTAAGTATTCCGGAATTAATTGAATATTTAAGTGAGTTTATGACATTATATCCGAATGATATTATTTTAACAGGAACACCAAAAGGATCAGTAAACACGCTTGTTGGTGATGAAGTGGTTACAGAAATAGAAGGAATAGGGCAATTAGTTAATACAATTGTCGGTGAGGAGTCATTTCAAAAGTAACAAATCTAAAAGGGAGGAGCACTGATGCCTCATTTAATTATTGAATATACCGATAATATTAAAGAAGCGGCAAATATTCCTGAGTTGCTAAAAACAGTAAATGCCACATTACTTATTCATCAAGATATCATTCCAATTGGTGGACTTAGGTCCAGAGCAATTGAATTAAATAATTATCTCGTAGCAGATGGAACAGCAGATGACGCTTTTGTTCATGTAACCTTAAAATTAGGGAAGGGTAGGTCAGTGGAAGCAAAAAAACAATTATGTGATGAGGTATTTTTTGCTCTGAAGCGCCATTTTTCTTCGATCTATAAGAGACGTTATTTTGCGTTATCACTAGAACTTTATGAATTCACCTCACCTACGTATAAACTAAATAATATTCATGAGCGTTATAAAAACTAATAAAATAAGAGAGTCCAGTCAATCGAATCAAGCAATTAAGAGAAATATCTGCCATGTTAGATTATACGAAAAACGTTTCAATCTCAAGAAATCTTCTGAGCATATGACCTTACGTTGTAATAAGCAATGTTATTTGACTAGAATACAAGTGAAGAAGCTTATACAATCGGTTTTGACAATCATATATTATATAGTATATGATATATCCACTATGGAAAATCAATCGATTACAAAAAAACAAAGAGCTTATGATTATATGAAGTCGCGTATTATTGAAGGCTATTATGCACCTGGACAACGTATTGTAATTAACCAATTGGTGAAAGAGTTATTTACTAGTGCAATTCCAATTCGTGAAGCAGTTCGCCAACTTGAGGCAGAAGGCTTAATTGAATATCAAAATAATATAGGACCAATAGTTACTCCAATTAATAAAGATGAGTATTTTAATACAATGTCTGTTTTAGCAGTCATGGAAGGATATGGGACAGCTTTAAGCAGTCAACACGGCATTACCAAAGAAAAGCTGGCAGAACTATCGGAAAAAAATAACCAAATGAAGGAGGCTATCGATGAATTCAACTTCCAAAATTTTGGAAGATTAAATCGTGCCTTTCACGAGTTGATTTATGCACATTGTAAGAATACATTTTTAGTTGATGAAATTCGTCGGTTATGGATAAAGCTTGACTCGATTCGCAGAGCAGGTTCTGCTTTTCATCCAAAGCGTGCCTTAGCTTCCATTGAGGAACATGAGCAATTAATTGAGTTATTGAGGAAAAGAGCTGACTTTGAAATAATTGAAAAAGTTGCTCGAATGCATAAATTAAATACTAGAGATGCATTTAAAGACCAGAGCAATTTTGTACAAGATCGGGTATTTTTTTAGGATTTCGTATGCTAAAAGGAGCCATAAGCTCGATTAGCGGTAAAGCTTGCGATTAAGTAACAGATGTGCTCAAATGAGTCCATTGACCGGAGCGAGCAGTAAAAATATTTATAGGAAGCACAAGTATTGAAAGCTCCTAAATGATGTTAATTTTCATAAATCATTTAGGGGTTTTCTCAAACCTTGTAAATCGCACGAAAGTATAAAGTTATCATGAACATCTAAAAAAATGAAATTAATACGGATGTACTATCTCCAATTTATCGAATTATTCTAATAATTTATTGAAATTGTAAATGAAATCGTACATAATATTATATATTATGTAAACGTTTTCTTTGTGGGTGCTTCGTGTTTTAATTATCCCCCATGTAACTTGTAGTAAGTTCTGCTCTTCCATGCTAGAGATGAAACCTGAGAGGATAAGTGGAGGATAAAGGAAAAATCTCTACTGATTGAAGATTCACTTTATAAAGATAAATTTATTAATGGAGGGAGAAGGATGTCACGTCGATTAAGTTATTTTATAGCTATATGTTTCATGTTGTTACTTACGTCATGCTCACAAGGAATAGCTTCAACTGGATCAGAACATCATTTCATCATTTCGCACTTTTTGCCAGGTAATCATCCGATTCAGACAGAAGTGTTTCAAGAAATAGGTAGTGAAATAGAAGAAAAATCAAATGGAGTTATTACATATGATATATATCCTGCCAATGCATTGGGAGAAGCAGGTTCTCAGTATGATATGACTGTTACAGGGGAGGTGGATATTGCATTAAGTGTACACGGATATTCCCCTGGTAGATTCCCCTTAGTATCGATTTTAGAACTGCCATTTTTGGCTGAGACAGCGGCTCATGGTTCAGAAATCCTGGAACATTTATATCAAGAATTTCCGAGTATTCAAGCAGAACACAGTGATACGATACCACTTTATTTATTTACTGCTGACCCAGCACAACTAATCACAAAGGAGCATCCCATTCAATCACCAGAGGATTTAAAGGGTTTACGTATTCGTTCTCCCTCACCATTAGCAAACGACATTTTAGAGGTATTGGGAGCTGTGCCAGTGTCGATGCCAATGGGAGATGTTTATGAGTCAATGGAACGTGGTGTCATTGATGGAGCAATGGTTCCTTTAGAGGCGCTTTATAATTATAACTTATATGAGGTAGCTACTTATATTACAGTAGGAAATTTTTCAACTACACCATTTTTTGCGGTTATGAATAAGAATACATATGAACATTTGTCGAATGAAGAAAAAGAAATTATCAATGGGGCTACGGATCTGGAAACGTCCATAAAGAGTGGGAGTGTTTTTGATGTTGATGGAGAAAAAGGGAGAAAATTAGCAGAAGATAATGGTACGGAGATAATTGAGATAAATGAACAAATGGGAGTTGAATGGGAGCGGGCATTAGATTCCATCTCTCAAACTTGGATCAATGATATGGAGAAAAAAGGGTTTCCCGGACAGAAAATTTACAACCGGGCATTGGAGTTAAGAGATGACTTAAAGGAGAGAAAGAAGTGATGTAAATGGAGAGACTAATTAATAAATTAAATAAGCTCTCACATGTTATAGCACAAGCTATCTTGTTAGCCATGGCTGGTCTTATTACTTTAGATGTTTTAGGAAGATGGATATTTAAACAACCCATTACAGGGACGGTTGATTTCACAGAGATTGGACTAGCATTGGTCATCTTTTTGAGTTTCGCTTATACACATATAAAGGAAGAACATATTACGATAGATTTTGTAGTAGAGCAATTTTCAAAACGTGTACAATTATTATTTTCCTTTTCAATTAATTTGATCATAGCGATGTTAATGGTCATTATTACTTGGAGTACCGCTACATATGCATTGCGTCTTTATAGAACAAATACAGTAACAGGGGATTTAAATATTCCTTTATATCCAATTGTATTCTTAGCTTCAATTGGATTAGGGTTATTTGCTTTGACTGCATGTTTACATGTTTTTTACTACTGGAAAAAGGTGGTTCGTAACGATGAGTCCTGAAATGGTAGGTACAATAGGCATTCTTGCCTTAATCATTTTGTTTTTAATGAAAATTCCAGTAGGTGTTTCTCTTATATTAGTAGGTCTAGCCGGAACATCCTTGATTCGGGGTTGGGATGTCGCATTTTTTCAACTAGGGAGGACCCCTTTTGATACAGCTAGCTCATACTCTCTAAGTGTCATTCCGTTATTTATTTTAATGGGTATGATTTTATCTTATACTGGTATGGGAAAGGATTTATATCGTGCCGTAGATAGTTGGATTGGCCATTTGAGAGGCGGATTAGCGATGGCAACCATTGGTACTGCAGCTATTTTTTCAGCTATTTCTGGCTCTTTGAATGCTACTACGGCAACGGTGTCCAAAATAACGCTACCTGAAATGGAAAAATATAATTATAAACCAAGCTTGTCTACTGCTTGTGTAGCAGCGGGTGGAACATTGGGGATTTTAATTCCTCCAAGCGTAATCCTAATTTTATATGGCATTCAAACGAGAGAGCCAATTGGAGAATTATTAATCGCAGGGATTATTCCGGGGATCATTCAAGTTGTTATTTTTATGATTATTGTTGCTATTCTTGTACGTAAAGATCCTTCTTTAGCCCCTGCAAAAGTGGAGCAGTCAACTGTAATGGAGAAGTTCCATACATTAAAAAGTGTTTGGCCGTTTTTAGCTTTGTTTATCATCAGTATAGGAGGAATTTATTTAGGTATCTTCACTCCGACCGAAGCTGCTGGTGTAGGGGCAATTGGAGCGATGTTTTTTTCATTCATTTCCAAAAGGCTAAACTGGAATCGATTAAAGCTATCATTTAACGAATCGGTAAAATTAACTGCTTATATTTTTTTAATTCTCATTGGAGCTACTATATTTAGTCAGTTCATAACAATTAGTAGGCTTCCGGTAGCGTTGACACAAATGGTAGGAAACTTGGAACTAAATTCGTCTGTTGTTCTGATTGTTATTTTATTTGCATTGTTTTTATTAGGCTGCTTTATAGAAGGTTTATCGCTAATTGTACTTACTATTCCAATTATTTATCCGATTATAATAGAGTTGGGATTTAATGGGGTATGGTTTGGAATTATTATGGTCATGGCAATTAATATTGGTTCATTGACACCTCCTTTAGGAATAAGTATTTTTGTTATTAAGGGGGTTGCCAACCATATACCGATACAAACTATTTTTAAAGGAGCAGTTCCAATGATTGTCGGAATGATAATCTGTATATTCTTGTTAATTATTTTCCCACAATTAGTAACGATTTTACCTAATCTTATGCAATAAATATCTATCTTTTTTATGAAAATGAGAAAGAAGGGAAAAATACCGATGATTATATAGGTACGTGTTCCATAAGGTAATAAATAGACGTCTATTTAAACTCTCTAATAGTTGCGGCATTTGCATGAATGTCTAGGAATTTAAGCGTCATGAAGGAAAAAGGAGATATTCATTATTAAAATTCAGAAGGTTTAACAATATAGAACGATTTGAGCAATCAGCTGTGGAAATGTTACACAGCTGATATTTTCTTAATATTAACAAAAATCAATATTACTATAACCAAAATGTAATGGATGCTAATGTATACGCAGATGTTCTGACCTAAAAATTAGTTTACCGCTATAACCGCATTTCATTTAGGTTTAATAGAAAAATAGTCAATTTTATCCCGCTCCAAAGATGCCGTTAGACTAGTTATAGATAAAAAAGAAAGTCTCGGTGCAGATAACGGCACTTGAACACCCGATTGGTTCAGGTCATATCCTGCGACTAACATTCGTTGGAAAAAGCGTTCCACGGAATGAAGCTTCACTTTCTCTTATCAGAAGCTCTCTGCCCTTTGTATGCCGCTGACCGAGCGCTTCTAGCGTTTATTCCACTATAGGAAAGTATAAAATTTTAGGGTTTATCGTATAAGAAAAACTAGACCTCGCTAAAGGCTTGGCAACAAGCCAAGTTTTTCTAATGATTCAAAATAGGTAAAGTTTAGTTAGCTATTATTGTAATGTGGTAGAGGAAGTGTGTTATCCTTAACAGAGAGAATCAAAAATTAAATCTATTGAAAAAGTATTAAATTATACTAGAATAGGCCTACTAATAACAGATCCCTCTCTAACAGATAATCCAATCATTTATGTAAACAAAAGCTTTACTGAATAAAAATAGGTACACATTGAAGAATGTTAAAATGGCTTTAAATGATATAGACAGAATTATAAAGAACAGAATTACAAAGAACAGAATTACAAAGAAAAAAGATCACTTATAAAATCATGTAAAACAATAGAAGATTTAAGCATTATTCCTGATTTAGAAATTAAAGGTCGTAAGGTGTTTAGTGAGTTAGAACGTGGCTTTGAACTTGAAACGAAAAAAGAGTGCCAGAAGTGGTTAAAAGTTCTTGAAGAACATTGACTTGTTATAATGGAATTAAAGGAAGCGGATGTGGAGAATGTCCTCCCTGTAAATTAAGGAGACAAGGTCTTATAAAGTATGAAGAACAAAAACGTAAGTAGCTGTAGAAGAAAGGTATGCAAACCATGTACAACTGCTCGACCGCTTGCTTCTTCTCTTATATAGAAATGAAATTGTGGTAAGCATCGTCTAGGCATTAAATTAATTCTACAAAATCCCCCTCACTTCACCTATTAAAAGCTTGATAAAGAAAGATAGAATTTATCTTTTGGAAGCGCCATAATTGTGTTTGGCTTCGGATTGTATTATTATTTATATGTTGATCGATGTAAGAATTTAATTGTGAATTCAGTCACTTAAATATGAAGCAAAAACTAAACTATTAGTGTAAGCAAAGGAGTATATTATGAAAATAGGAATTGATAAAATTGGTTTTTATGTTCCACATTTATATGTAGATATGAATAAACTGGCAAAAGCAAGAAATGTAGATCCAGAAAAATATACGATAGGTATTGGTCAAGAAAAAATGGCAATTGCACCAATTACACAGGACTCTGTGACATTGGCTGCTAATGCAGCATTAAATATTCTGGATGATGCCGATAAGAAGAATATTGATTTTGTTATATTTGGAACGGAGACAGGTGTGGATAACTCCAAAGCTGCCGGAATATATATTCACCACCTATTAGAACTTAAGCCGAATGTAAGAACAATTGAAGTGAAGCAGGCTTGTTATGGAGCAACAGCAGGTATTCAAATGGCAAAAGGTCATATTGCATTAAATCCAGACAGCAAAGTACTAGTTCTAGCCTCTGATATCGCTAGATATGGTTTAAGAACTGGCGGTGAAGCAACACAAGGGGCAGGCGCAGTTGCGCTAGTAATTAGTAGAGATCCCCGTATCATGAAGCTTGAGGATAAAAGTGCCTTCATGACCGGCGAGGTGATGGACTTTTGGCGGCCTGTATATTCCGAATATGCCTTAGTTAATGGCAAGCTGTCGAATGAAAAATATCTTTCTTTCTTTGAAGAAATTTGGCAGACATTTAAAACTTCTACAGGCTTATCAATAAAAGATTTTGCCGCTATTTGTTACCATCTTCCATATACAAAGATGGGATTAAAGGCCCTGCGAACGATTTATGATGAGGGAACAGAAGCGGATAAAGAGCGTTTGTTAAAAAACTTGGAATACAGTAAAATGTATAATAAAAATGTAGGTAATATTTATACTGGCTCCTTATATTTAAGCTTTATATCTTTACTTGAGCATCAGAAGGATTTAGAAGAAGGAGCAAGAATTGGTTTATTCAGCTATGGTTCTGGAGCTGTAGGAGAGTTCTTCACCGGTATATTACAGCCAAACTATCAAGCTCATTTAAATCAAAAACAACATGAAGAAATGTTAGCTTCAAGAATAGAAGTAACTGTAGCGGAATATGAAAAAATCTTTGAGATGATTTTACCTAAAGATGGATCAACAGTACAGTTAGATACAGAGGCGGATCCAGCAAAAATAAAATTAGCTGGGGTAAGTGAGCATATTCGCCAATATATTAATAGCTAATAGGCATAAGTGATGAGTAAAAAACGGATTTCTCTAAACTAGAGAAATCCGTTTTTTACTGTTAAGGAAACGAAATTTTTATGGTGGATATTTTTTGAAAAGCAGCATCGTCTAGCTTGAACGCTCAAGCTGTAACCAAACTCTGATTTTCTTCCTGCGATAGCCAACATGAGTTCGAATCGAAAGGAAGGTCGACTAAAAAGCGAACTTTCCACTCAGGCGTCGGCATTTCCCTGTTTTAGAGGCACGTTTTCTTTATCCTGAGTATAAGGAGCGTACTTTTCTCATTTCTATAATTTACTTATCTTTTTGTGAACGTAATGAGAAAAACGGCTTCTAAATCCTCGATTCGTTTCGGGTCGACAGAACAGGAAAGCTACTTGAATAGACATCGCACGCAGAAAAGTGTTTTTCTTTTCAAGGACAGAAAAGCTAAGTCAGCGATACTTCGCAATTTTTTCAAGGAAAAAAGCACTCCTTGAATGAAGTTTCACTGTACGTTTCAGAATTTTGCCGTTATACGTTACTAAACAAGCGCACTTCTAGTTTTTGTTCTACATATACGATAAGAAATGATAAACTTAAAGAGACAAATAAAAAATGAGGGAATGCACCAATCAAGTTACGAAGTGGAGTAAATTTCTGTTAATTTATCTGCAACGGCTTCTGTCAACTCCTTAGTCATTTTAGGGACAAACGATTTTAAAACGGGATTTATAACAGATCCGAGCATGCCACTAGCCTTTATATTTAAATGACCAGTCATGTTGGTTTTTCTATCGCTAATCGTTTTTGCATAGAAGGATCCGCCTCCAGTAAATTTTTCACTTAAACCAATGAGATCAAAGGTTACTTTGTTAGGCTCTTGCCATTCGGTAATAATAACTTTTAACTGAACTTTTTTGTGAACGATTCCAAGGTCTCCCTTAAATGTCCAGGTTGATTCTCTTTCATTTAAAATTTCATGGTCAATATATCCGGGGATTAATGGAGCCCATCGATTCATATCGCTAACGAACTCCCACACGTCACTAATAGGAACATTCATCTCGATTTCATGCTTTCCACTAGGCATAACGTTCTCACCTTCCTTGAATTAATAATATATGGATGAAGAACACCAGGTATACCTGGCGTTACTAATTGTAATCTCAATACATTTTTTATAAAAATGAACTTGTCATTTAAAAGAATTTGAAAGAGGGGATTTACTATATGTTTTACCATACAGAAAGATAAATAAACGTCTTTGATGAAAAGCTGCGAATGTTTAAAAAAAGACGTACATAATTGTATGCAAATGAAATTTTAATAACGACGAATAAACACAGGTCGTACTGAATGATAGAGCAGTAATAGGTTAAAAAATAGAGAATTTTACGTTTATACCTGTTGCAGGTATAATGATACGTAATGACTAAGAGAAAGGCAAGTGCAATGATAGGAAGAATAATTTCCTCTCCAAATGTATCGTTATTTTAGTTTGTAACAGCAGTAGCCATAGATTTTCGACTTAATGAAATCAGCCTGAAGAGGAGAGATTTAATGGTAAAATTAATTGAAGGAAATCATATTAGAAAAATGATCCATAATAAAGATATTTTGAAAGACTTGTCCTTTTCCTTTGTAAAAGGAGAGGGAGTTGCCATTCTAGGGCCAAACGGTTCTGGTAAGAGTACGTTATTAAAACTATTAGCAGGACTGACCAAACCTACTAGTGGAACAATACATACACACGACTCTTGTAAAGTTGGCTATGCACCGGAACAATTTCCAGATGGAATAAGGTTTAGAGCTTTTGATTATCTCTATCACTTAGGAAAAATACAGGGCTTATCAAGTAAAAAAACAACGAAACGAGTAAACGATCTTCTTCAACAATTCGGAATGCAAGATGAAACGCAAGCTATAAAATATTTTTCAAAAGGGATGAAGCAGAAAGTTAGTATGATGCAGGCTTTATTAATGGGACCTTCCGTGTTAATTCTGGATGAGCCGCTGTCAGGACTAGATTTTATTATTCAACATGAACTGGAGTCGATTTTATATGACTTAAAGGAAAAAGGATTAACAATTATTTTTTCTTGTCATGATGAAGTACTATTACAACGCATTGCCAATCGAATCATCGTGTTACATCAAGGTGTATTTTCTCAAGATTACTATCCGTCATACGAAAGGCAACACCAATATGTCACTATCCGGGCTTCTGTCCCTCGAGATCGCTCGCTAATCACGCGCTTGAGTAGTCGAAGTGAAGTACGAATTATTAAAGTGGATGAAAGAACGTTTGTATTAGCAGTATATGGGGAGAAAAGTGATGATGTATTGGTAGAACTCATTCAATCCGGTTCGTCGATTTACTTCGTTCAGCAGACTTTACAAGCAAATTTTGCAAAATCCAAGGAGTGGAAGCTAACATGAAAGCTTTGATTACTTATCAACTTCGGGATTATTTAAAATCGTATAATTATGTTGCGCCTTTTAGTGTTTTTATCATCATGTTAATTGTCAATTATGCATTTTATCCGAACCCGGTTTTGGCTAGTTATGGAGTGACTGCTATTTATTTGTACATCCTAACTGCATGGGTAACGGTTACTTTTTTCCATACCGAGGATTCTATACAGGAAGGAATAACTATTATCCATACAGGCAGCGAAAATAAATTCTTTGTTAGTAAGTATCTAAGTTTATTGTTTATCACGATTGTATTTGCAGTTATTTCTGTCGTATATCCAGTTGTATTCGGCATGTTTTCTGAGCAGGTAACAATAGAATCATTAACAATTGGTTTTTTAACACATCTGTTACTAGGAGTATTAGCCATATCTATCGGTGCTTTATTTACTAGAAATATTGTTGAGACAAGGAGCAATCAATGGTTAGGAATTATATTAGTTCTTGTCGTGTCTATTTCATCGCTTGGAATTCAACAATTGCTCCCGCCATCCTGGGAATATTTATTACTTTTGATTCCTCCGATATCTGAAGTTATTGTACAAATGAACGATTCTTTAAACGTAAATGATATTCTTATCATGTACGGCTGGAGTATAGGTTATTCGAGCTGCTTAATCATCATGTTTTTCATCATTTACCAACGAAAAAAAAGGTATAAATAAGTTTCTTTTGAAAGGGTTAGTTGCCAACGGTTGGAAATAGAAGTGTAACTTTTAGGGGTCGCCACCCTTTTCTATATTTGTATCCTCTTTTTTAAAATATGTTAAGGTGGAAGCAGATGTTGACTTATCGTATTTCGATTGGTCAATCGTTATATTTCGTGCATTATTTAAGGTTTTTCCAAATCAGGGTTTACCAAATTTGTTTATCTTAGTGGTAACGTTAATTATGTTTGTTATTCCGGCTAGGATCCGTTGGCATCCTGCCTCCCATGCTATTAGTTGGGGATATATTGCTGTTACTTGTTATCGCCGACACTAAAAATTTAAACTCGCTTATTCCATGGGTGTTGATCGGAATTATTGTAAGTTATTATACGCTAGAACGTGTTGATGGTAAACGATTAAAACCAATTATTGGGGTCATTGTACTCGCTATGATTGGATTAAATTTTACTGACACTATTTAGGGAAAAAATTTAACCAGTTATTGCCAAAGTCTGCCATATTTACGATGTTCTCGGGGATCTTAGCGGTTTTGTTTACAATGGTTGATAATGCTGCGCACTGCGGGAGCGATAATGATGATTTATTTACTAGTAAAAAATGTGCCCAAAATGAATTTGTTGGAACAGATGCACGTTTCTTTTTTTACTTATGCTTTAATCAAAGTACCGTTCTATTTAAGTCTTGGGTAGATCAATAAACCGTAAACCGTCAATTAAGTTTTAATCTTTAATGGCTCCGGTTATTCTTTTTGTACAATTATAAATGTTGGAATTTTGCCAATCAACCCATAATGGATGTTAGCTGATTTGTTTTGATATTAGCTACATGGACGGAATAAATTAGTATTCAATTAATTGGTAGAAAAATTTGTTTGTTTTGTTAGGAGATCTTGACAATGTATTATATGTTAGGAAGCGTAGAAATTGATTCACTTTATAAAATGTATCATATATAATCGTGATCTTATATATCAAAAAATCTGCACGAGTTAAGTTAGGTGATGGGTGTGGGGTATCGTTTCATTTAAAGTATCTGCTCCAAAAGAACCGAGAAGTTCGGTTACGGTTTTGAGTAGAGTGATTGCAGTTACATAACAGAGGATTTAGAAGTAAAGAAAGAGGTTCGATGGATCATTTTTGTTGGTCTTTTGAGCATCCTCTTTACACATAATAGATGATCATAATAACAAGTGAAATGAAAACTTTTCCAATAAATTTCAAATCAATTCCCTCCAATCATGTTATTAAGTTACTTTCAGTTTGAGTATATCAAATGGTTGTAAAACCGGCATGAAGCTATTGTTAATTACACGTAAATAAAATTCTACAACTATTTGTTGCTTGAATTGGTAGGTTTTGATTATCGTATCTTGTATTTTCTTCATTATTAAATATCGGCATAAAAATAGGGCCATTAAACTCCTACTAACATTTAGGAGGAGTTTAATGGCCCGTATTGTTTTAAAAAAATATAAGTAACTTTCCAATATTTTTTATTCATCTGCATTATCTTCAATATCAATAAATTTTCTGCTTGAATTACTCTTTGGAATCGTTACTTTTAAAATACCGTTTCTTAGATCAGCCTTTGTTTCTTTTTCAGATATAGCAAATGGAAGGTTAACGACACGTTCTGCTTTTCGGTTATAATAGCTATCATCATGATCCTGTGAGGAATGGTCCTCAGCAGTAATCCGCAATTGGTTACCAACTATTTCCAATTTAATTTGCTCACGCTTATAACCAGGTAGCTCGGCTTCCACAATTACGTCTGAAGCTGTTTCATAGGTTCGGACTGCCAATGGTCGTTTAATTAAAGCATTAAAATTTTTAGCGGATTCATTAAAAAAAGCATCCATTTGCTCCATAAGTCCTTGAAAAGGTCCACGGTCTCCCCGTTTCCGTCTATTGTTACTTTCCACAATCAACACCTCTTTTTATCATTTTTTATTACTAATATATGCTTTTTCTTGTTTATAGTAGTGGGCGCAAAGATTTCATAAAAAAATTTTAACGAAAATTGATTTAACAAAAGAAAGCGATATCTTTATTTGTGTTATCTGTTTTTTAGTTTTATATAATAGACGGAAAAGTATATAAAATAATAAAAAAGGGAATTACCGAAAAAAACTGTATAGACAAACAATAAACCGGGCGGTATAGTAATTAGTATTATTTTTTAAAGGAGGGAATTCTCTTGCTATCCAATCCACTTATTTCTACAGTACTCATTTTTTCACTTATTGCTTTTGGTGAATGGCTCTCCATTATTTCTAGAGCGAGAATACCAATGTTACTTACTGCAATGACGGGTTTTCTTGTACCGGTATGGACAGGCGCTTTTCCAGATGATATTTTAGGAAGATCACAATTTGCGGCATTAGGAGCAATCTTAATAGGTTCTGCAATTGTTCATATGGGGACGTTGATTCCTTTTTCTTTATTGCGCTCTCAACTAAAAGCAGTTCTTATTGCTTTAGGTGGTATCATCGTATCTGGTGTAATTATTCTGATTATTATTTCTATTGTTTTTGATTATGCAACAGCAGTTGCGGGGATAGGGCCGCTAAGTGGGGGAGTTATTGCTCTAATCATTACATCGGAGGAGCTCGCTGCTATTGGACGATCCAGTCTCGTGGTTATTCCAGCATTAATTGTTGCATTTCAGGGAGTTTTAGGCATGCCAATTGCGTTGAATTTTATGCGTAAATATGCCTTGAAAATGCAAAAGCAATTAGATGCAGGTACATTTATTCCGATGAGTTCAAGTATGAAACAAGGGGAAGAAGCTGCATCTAACCAACTAATTAGCCCCCTTAAAACAAATATTACTTTGAAATTATTTTACGTATTTTTAGGTGCTGGGCTAGGTGTTTTTTTAGGAGAAATAACGCCTATTCATTATAGTTTATGGTGTTTAGCTATTGGGGTAATTGGCTTAAAGTTAGGCATGTTTGAAAGCAGGTCACTGGAAAAAGCAAATTCATTCTCAATTACAATGGTGGCAATTATATTTGTAGTTATTGGTACAATGGCTGATGTGACACCAGAAGAAGTGCTACAGAATTTGCCTCGTATTCTAACAATCTTACTGATAGGAACAATTGGAATTATGTTAGGCGGTTATATAGTGTCAAAGATAGTGAAATGGGATCCATTAAAAGGTATGCCTGTTGCGTTAACGGCACTTTTTGGATTTCCAGGAGACTACATTTTATGTGAAGAAGTAAGCAGAAGTGTAGCTAGGAATAAGGAAGAAGAAAAATTAATTTTTAACGAACTGCTTGCACCAATGGTAATTGGTGGTTTTACCACAGTTACTGTTGCATCCGTTATTATTGCTGGTTTGTTAGTACAAACATTGTAACTCAGAGAAAAAAGGGTTTTTCTCTTTAATAATATAGGGGAGGAAATGATGATGACAAGGCTACTCATTAAAAATGGTCTATGTATTGATGGAAAAAGTAGTGAACCCAAAACGAATTGGATCGTAGTTATCGATGCGGAAAAAATAGTTTATTTTGGGGAAGAAGCAAGCTATTTATTATCTGGTGATGAGACAGTTATGGATGCCAATGGAGGAACGATCCTTCCAGGATTTATCGATACACATGTACATATGATGTTGGAATTCTCACCGATTGCCGAGCGACTAGCTACTCCATTTTCATTTATGTATTATCAAGCAGCACAGTATTTAAAAACAACTTTACAAGCTGGGGTAACTTCTGTTAGAGATGCTTTAGGAGCAGATCTCGGGATAAAGAAAGCAATTGAAGATGGACTTATTCCTGGTCCTAGAATGCAATTAAGTATTAATGCTTTAACGATTACAGGAGGACACGGAGATGGGTATACGGTGTCTGGAAATATTATTGATTTATTGCCATCCGATTATCCTGGGATGCCAAATGGAAAATGTGATGGGATAGAAGAAGTTCGGAAAAAAACAAGAGAAATGTTGCGTGCGGGTGCGGAAGTAATTAAAGTTCATGCTACTGGTGGGGTACTAAGTGCTACTGATCACCCGGAATTTACTCAATTTTCACTGGAAGAATTAAAAGTGATTGTAGAGGAAGCGCGTTTTCGTAAAGGTGTAAGGGTAATGGCACATGCACAAGGTACAGAAGGGATTAAGAATGCTGTGAAAGCAGGCGTACAATCCATTGAACATGGAATTTTTATTGATGAAGAAGCGATTGAATTAATGCTTGAGCATGAAACGTTTTTAGTTCCGACCTTATTAGCTCCGGTAGCCGTTTTAGAAACAGCTGAGGAAGCAGGAATGCCAGTTACAGCTGTTGAAAAGTCGAAAGAAGTAATTGAACAACATCATGCAAGTATTGCAAAATCTTATCAAGCTGGTGTTAAAATAGCGATGGGAACAGATGCAGGTGTGATGAAGCATGGAACGAATTTACGAGAGCTTGGATTAATGAAAGATATTGGTATGACACCGATGGAAACAATTATTGCTTCTACGAAAACAGCAGCAGAGTGCTTGGGCTGGCAATATAAACTGGGAACGTTAGAGACTGGAAAGCTGGCAGATATTATAATTGTAAAAGGAAATCCACTAGATGATATATATTCACTGGCGGACAATGAAACTATTCAAGTAGTCATCAAAAATGGAAAAGTTGAAAAAAATACACTCGAATAAAATTACGGAATAAATGTGATGCTAATTCAAATGAAAACCTTCCTTTAAGTTTAGATTATCTTGATTTTAAAGGGAGGTTTTCTGTAGTTGTTAACGATTACATGGTGGATAACTAGTTCGTCTAGAAGAAAACATTTCTTAAATGAAGCTCACTGTATTGCTTCAGAAGTTCTACCATTTGTACACGACTAACCAAGGCTTTTTCGCTTTTGTTCTGTAGTTGAAATTTGTTTCATTAGAATGAGTATACCAATTAGAGAAAATGGATTACTTGTAAAGTAATTAAGAGGGAAAACTCAAAAAAAATGTAGAATTTTGTAGAATCAAACATCGAATTTAAACAACTGCCCTATTATTTAGAATTTTTGCTAGCTATTGTTAAAGGATTGGTCTTTATATAACCATAACCATAGCTGAGCACGTTTAATGGGGTGATATCAAGCTTAAAACGTTTTGAGATTTGTACCGATTATTTATAAGCTTATATAGAAGCTTATTTTACATTAGTTGGGAGGTGAAAGCATCCAAACAACAATTTGGACGACGTCAACTGAAAATAAAGAGAAACAAGAACTAACTTTTCGCATGCCTACAAAAGATGACGGGGCTGCAGTTTGGGAGCTAATCAAGCAAATTGGTAAGCTCGATCTTAATTCTTCTTATAGCTATATCCTTTGGTGTGATATGTTTTCAAAAACATCCATCATTGTCGAGAGTGAAGAAGAAATAGTTGGCTTTATATCTGGGTTTGTCCATCCAGATAAACGGGATACGTTATTTATTTGGCAAGTTGCTGTAAAAGCTTCACAACGAGGAAAAGGATTAGGGACAAAGATGTTGATGAATTTGTTAAATCGTGAGCATCTAGAGGAAGTTAATTATCTTGAAGCTACGGTAACGCCTTCCAATTTACCTTCGCAATATTTGTTTTTAGGCTTGGCGAAAAAGCTAAATACAGAATGCGTTGTTGGAAACTATTATTCTTCTATTGATTTTCCAAGAACAGGACATGAGGATGAACAGTTGTATAAAATTGGCCCTATTCAAAAGGGAAATAACAAATAAAAGGATGATTTTGTGACTACAACAGTAGTAAAAAATAATCGCATGCAAACTTTTGAAGAGTTAGAATCAGCTGTTAGAAGTTACAGTAGAGGTTGGCCAACTGTATTTGAAAAGGCTAAAGGCTATAAGCTGTGGGATATAGAAGGGAAAGAGTATATTGACTTTTTTGCGGGGGCTGGCGCTTTAAACTATGGACATAATCATGACATTATGCAGGAAAGATTAATTGATTATCTACAGAATGATGGAATTGTTCATAGTTTAGATATGGGAACAACACCTCGCAAGGATTTTTTAGAAGTATTCCATAATATTATTCTCAAGCCCCGAAATTTTGACTATAAAATTATGTTTCCTGGACCAACAGGAACAAATACGGTAGAAAGTGCTTTAAAAATTGCCAGAAAAGTTACCGGACGAGATACCGTAATTAGTTTTACCAATGCGTTTCATGGTATGACTATTGGTTCATTATCGGTTACCGGTAATTCATTTAAGCGGCAAGGTGCAGGAATTCCACTTCATCATAGTGTTTCTATGCCGTTTGATAATTATATTGATAATCAGGATTCCATTGCTTATTTAGAAAGGTTTTTAGAGGATAGTGGCAGTGGTGTTTCTTTACCGGCAGCAATTATTTTGGAGACAGTTCAAGGTGAAGGCGGTATTAATGCAGCAAGTATGGAATGGCTGCAAAAGATTGAAGCAATTTGTAAACAATGGGATATTTTGTTGATTGTCGATGATGTCCAGGCGGGCTGTGGAAGAACTGGAACATTTTTCAGTTTTGAACCAGCAGGGATTTATCCGGATATTGTTTGTTTATCAAAATCGATTGGTGGAATTGGTCTACCGATGGCGATTACATTAATAAAACCGGAATTTGATCAATGGGGACCAGGTGAACATAACGGGACATTCCGGGGAAATAATTTAGCTTTCATTGCAGCAACGGAAGCATTACGTCATTATTGGAAAGATGAGCGCTTTACAGAAGATATTTCACGGAGAAGTGAGCAGGTGAAAAATCGTAGTGAGTTAATTATTGAAAAATTCCCATCACTAAATGGAGAAGCCCGTGGCAGAGGATTAATGCAAGGGATTGCTCTACCTCAGAACGGACTGGCTAATCAGATCTGTCAAGCAGCATTTCAGCGTGGGTTAATTGTTGAAACTTCTGGTCCAGATGATGAAGTAGTGAAATTTCTGCCTCCTTTGATCATCGATAAACAAGGAATTGATGAAGGGTTTGATATTTTAGAAGCAAGTATAAAGCAAATAGTGAAGAAATGAATTAATCAAACAAAGGGGAAATCATAATGATTGTCAAATCACTTGAAGATATTATTGGAACGAACAATGAAACGACCAGTGAGAACTGGACAAGTAGACGCTTTATCATGAAAAAGGATAATGTCGGCTTTAGTTTAAATGATACCATTATTAAAGCAGGCACTACTAATTTCTTTTGGTATAAAAATCATATTGAAGCAGTTTATTGTATTGAAGGAGAAGGGGAGATAGAAAAGCTTGAAACAGGTGAGGTATATCAGATAAAGCCTGGCACCATGTATCTGCTAAATGAAAATGATAAACATGAGCTTCGTGCTAGAACACAAATGCGTATGGTTTGTGTCTTTAATCCACCATTAGTTGGAACCGAAAGCCATACAAAAGAAGGTTATTATCCACTGTTAACAGAATAATAGGATAATTGAAAGGAGCCATCTAATTCTTGGCTCCTTTTAAGTTCAATAGATATATTATAATATGTTATTGAATAGCTGAAGAGTATCATATGGATAGCGTACGAAAGAAGGGGAAAAAATGGTAATTAATGATCCGTTATATGGAACTTATCAAGTGGATGGTGTACTTGCTGCATTAATTAATAGTCGGCCTGTACAGCGGTTAAAAGGCATACATCAAGGTGGTGCAAGCTATTTGGTCAATCGAGCATGGAATGTAACTCGTTTTGATCATTCTATTGGAGTTATGCTTCTTATTAAACGATTAGGGGGATCGCTGGAAGAGCAAATAGCCGGTTTACTGCATGATATTTCGCATACAGCTTTTTCTCATATCATTGATTTTGTGATGGATAATGAAAAAGAAGATTATCATGAACGTATTTTTCATGAAGTTGTTATAAACTCGGAATTGCCGCTAATATTAAAGATGTATGGCTATAATTATGAAGAAATCATAATGGATGATTCAAAATGGACGCTATTAGAGCAGTCTGCCCCAGAATTATGTGCAGATCGGGTTGATTATACACTTCGAGACATGTATACATATCGTAATATTTCACTTGCTGATGTAGAAGCATTTTTACAAAATCTAATTGTGATAGACGGTAAAATGTATCTTAATAAGTTAGAAATCGCTGAATGGTTTGTAGAATTATATTATAAGGAAGTTATTGGTTTCTTTATGGATCCTTTAAATATATATGGAAGTGATCGATTAACTGTTATTTTACAGCAAGCATTGGAAAAAGGAATCATCTCTTTATCCGATTTTTTCTTAGAGGATGAAGAAGTAATTGAGATATTACGTTCAACTCATGAACAGGAAATTACACAATCAATCGCACAGTTACAACAACCCGTTTCTGTTATTGAGGATGAAAAGAATTATCATATTCATCGTAAAACGAAGCTCCGTTTGATTGATCCATCAATTTTAAGTAAGGGTCAGCTTATTCGTTCATCAAAGTTGTCCAATCGAATTAAAGACATGAATCAGCAAGCGTATGAAAAAGCAAAGAAAGGATCATATGTGCAGATTTTAGGATAAGTAAACTGGATAGCTCAGATGTTGGATCTATTTAATAACACATAGCAACCCCCCGATTTTTTTCCATAATATAGGAAAAACACTGAATTTATAAATCCATTAATAATAAAGAAGTTATAGACATAACATTTAGAAAAGCTATTTAAGCTAAGTAAAAAAACGACCTTTTTCAAGCGGCGCTAGCTGAAAAATGAAACACTACTTAACAGGTGATTTGCAATTAGGAAAACGGTCAGGCCAGGATATGAGCATATGAAGAAAAGGTCAAATACGGTTTTAATTGTTATGATGGTTTTGCAGCTATAGGAGCAATACCGTTGGTTCCAGAAAAAAGGTATAGCACCAGGAATATTAATTCTCTATTATCCGATCGTGCTGTCTTCATTAGTGCCCATGTTTAATTATTTATTCGGATTGTATTTGTACTAGGAAGGCATACCAGCTTCTGGTAAAGAAGAAAGGAAGTATAAACAGTTTCAAATTTAAACTAAGAAAATAATTGAGATGAACAGTAGATAAACTTTAGCAGAAATCAAGGGAAAGGAAAAAAAGATGTAAAAATATACATTGTAGGAAAATTTACAGCTATTTTGTATGGAGGAAGACAGGGAAACTATTTACATAAGCAGAATCAATTAAAATACTACAAAATAATTGGTTCTATGATGTTCTAGGATTTTGCCACTAATGATAGCGAATTACAAAAATTAAACAGATTACAAGTTTTAAACATATGCTCTTGTTACCCGCCCAACAGCGATTGTTAGGACTTATTAAACTTAAAAATGGCTGATTGTAACATTTCCTGTCCACTAATATTCATTCCATAACCTTTAAGGTTTTCTAATCTATGTAACATTTCCTACTGTCCCTTCATATTTGGCTTTCTTTCCTCTTATTTCAATTCTTACAAAATAGCTCACACGTATTCGCTTGGATAAAATATAGCGTTTTATCTACCAGGACAATTCGATTTTGTCCATAACCCTAAATATAATTAACTGCAAAGATAGCCCCCATTACGATAGTTATAATTCCGATTTTGTAGTAATACGAACAAGAAAGTGAAAGGTTTTAAAAACCCATAAAAACAGCAAGCGAATATTAGCCACTGGATCGGTGAGGAGTGGTTTCTTTGGTAGGTGCCATATTTAGTAATATAACTCCTCCAATGATCGCTATTAAGCCAATGGCTGTTAATGAGCCAAAAGGTTCATTCCATATGAATATACCAATCAAGGCAGTTAAAGCTGTTCCAAGACCTGACCAAATAGCATAGGCGAGGCTTAAAGCAATTGTCTTCAAGCTTAAAGATAAATAATAAAATGTTAGGCTAAATCCAAGGATAAAGCATAGAGTTGGAATAAGATTTGTAAAGCCATTTGATAATTTTAGCATGGTTGTACCAAACACTTCAAAGACAATCGCAATAATTAAAAAAAGATATCCTTTCATTCGTTATCCCCCGCTTGTCATTAATTTCCAGTAGCTAACCTCAACGTAACAACACCACCTATAATAAGAAATAAGCCAACTATTTTCCGCATATAGACATGTTCTTTAAACAATAGGATACCTAACACTGCTGTAAGCGCAGTTCCTGCTCCCGACCAGATAGCATAAGCTGTACTTAACGGTATTTTAGTCAATGTTAACGATAAAAAGTAAAAAGCCGTTCCCATACCCAAAACAACACCTAAGGATGGAAGAAGGCGTTTAAAACCATTAGACAGCTTCAGCATCGTACTGCCGAAAACTTCACTAATAATTGCAAAAAATAATAGGGCAAAAGGATTCATCGTATCCCTCCTCGTTTATTTTCTATCGTTTTTTAATGTATGATCTTCTTACAAACTTTCCTGTTGATTTATTAAATTACTTGTACGTAGTGACGTTTATTTGTTCATTGTTACTTGGCTATTCAAACATGTCTATTTCGTCATGTCAATTAAACGAGTGATCACTTTTTCCCGCAAATCTTTCTGTAAAGGTGCCATATTTAAAAGCTGTGAATAATATAGTCCATCGATCGCAAGACGAATGATACTCGCATCAACAGGATCTAGCTTATCCTGTTCTATTTTAGATTGCATGTGCTGATACCCTTCAGACATCTCTTTTGTCATGTTGGGATCTAGCATAGAGGTAGCCATAATTCCTATATTAAGCTTTGCATTATTTTCAAGATCCCAATTGGATACTTGAATAAGAGAACGTGTCCATTTCCCTTTATCCACCGGATCATTAGCTGCATATTCATAAAACAAGTTTGTATATTGTTCAAAAACATAATCTGCTAAGCCTTTTAACAATGCATCTTTATTGGGAAAGTGATATAAAAGACCGCCCTTGCTAATGCCGGCATAATTTGCTACAGCTTCTAGGGTTAAAGCATTAAAATCATGTTCTAATATAAATTCCGTACCAGATTTTAAAATATGCTGGCGTTTCTTTTCAGCTTTGGATGCCAATATTACCCCTCCAAATAACGAAAACTTGACTAGAGCTCGGATGTAGATGTTTTCCCAGTTGTACCTGTACTTAAACCCACCCAAACATTTTGTGACTTTGATTTACTTCTAAGCAAAAACCTTATCGATCTATGATTACAGATAGTGGATGATTCCAACTTAAAAGACCGTCTGGACGGTTTATATTATTTTACTAATTTCAAGTAACATTGTCAATCCATGTATTTTGCTATAGGGAAGTATAAAACTTTAGGCTTTATAGTATAAGAAAAACGTTGGCTTTCGCCATAAAGACTTGGCAACTAGCCAAGTTTTTTCTTTTTCTAATTAATTGGAAGTAAGAATAGGAGAAAAAATGTAAAGAACAAAAGCTTGAAACTCGCAAACGTCTGTTAACGAAGCTAAATTCAAGGAAGTTATCCACCATGTAGAAATAGATCCACTTTTCTATCCAATAAAAAACGCGGTGATTATTGAAGAGACGATAACCTTTATCACTACACTATATGGATAGAGGCACTTCCATATATTACAAGTTAACATTGAATAGATAGGCTTTATAATAGAGTATGGAGGTGAACGGTTTGTATATTGGTTTAATTGTACTAATTCTATTATGCTATTTTTTATATAAGGGCTATCAAAATACACATTCGTTCGTTTTAAATGAGATAAAGGTCGAAACAGATAGTGAAACCAGTAAAAACACATCGCTTAATATATTGCATATTTCGGATATGCATATTGAAAATATCTCGGTAACACCCGAACGTTTAATTGAGAGCATTGATTCAAAGCGAATTGACTTAATTGCGTTAACTGGTGATTTTTTGGACCGTAAGCGAAGCATTCCCAAATTAATTCCTTACCTAAAGGTATTACGTAAGCTTCAACCAGTTTATGGTGCGTATGCCGTATTTGGTAATCATGATTATATTTTGAATCGTAAAAGCTTTGCGCGGTTAAAAAAGGTGCTAAATGAACACGGCTTTAAAACATTACAAAATGAAAATAAGCAAATACAAGTACAGGGTAAATGTGTCAATATTATTGGAATTGATAATTTTAGTACGAATCATAGTGATTTATTAAAAGCATTTGATGGTGTAGAAGAAGGAAGTAATTTAGTGTTGACACATGACCCTAATGTTGTGTTAAAAATGAATGAATACCATTTTGATTATTTACTTTCAGGCCACTTTCATGGCGGACAAATTCATTGGCCAAAGCCTTATCATCTTCGGAAAATGGGGAAGTTAGTCAAGATGAATATGGTAAAAGGCTTACATCTCTTAAATGGCAGACCATTTTATATTAGTGAGGGTCTTGGGCAAACGGGTGTTAATATCCGTGTTGGTAGTCGACCGGAAGTCACGATTCATCACTTGCCAGTCAAATAAAATGATGGTGCTATCTATCATAGTAACCCGGGATGTTTTACACATGAATATATGGATAGTAGCTTTTTTATAATCCGTACTCTGAAGATTTAAATGAAGGAGTAAGGGATATTAGGAGTAACATTGCTGTTCTATGGATTTTAAGGAAAATTATATAGGATGATCTTAAAAATACTGATTTAGAGCAGTGTGTTTTAAATAAGATAATAGAACAGTCAAAACAAGCTAACTGAAAATGGGGCTATTTGAACTTCCTCTATAAGTCAAGGTGGAACTATATAGAATCGTCTTTTTTATGCTATGATAGATAAAAAACTTAAGGAAGTAACGATCATGGACTTTTTAACTGGGAAGTTATTACTCATTTTTTTATTTATCTTTATTATTCATAGTATTGAAACGCTAGCTTATGCGGTTCGCTTATCGGGAGCAAGGGTGAAGATGATTGCTTCAGCTCTTGCTCTTTTTAATGTTATGGTTATTGTCTCACGTTTAGCAAATATGATGCAACAACCTTTTACAGGTAGCTTGATCGATACAGCACCTGCTGAAAATACACTTCAATTTGTAGAATATCAGTATCGAATACTAATTGGTGCGTCTACTGCAGGAACAGTAGCTGGTATTATGATGTTTCCAACGTTTATCGCTTTATTTTCCAGAGCAATTATCCATTTATCAAATGAAAATGGCTCGATACCAGCTTTAATTCGAAAAGGTCTATCCGTTGATTTTTTTCTGCGAGGGTAGAAGCATGTTCGTTTCCCTAGAAGATCGGATGTAACTGGAATCAAGTTTAGGGATATACCTATGAAGTTATTTTTTATTAATATGGTTATTACTGCTATTTATACAATTGGTGTATTAGCAGCCTTATATGCTTCTTTAATTGTACCGGAACGAGCTGCTACAGCAGTAATGGCTTCTGGACTAATAAATGGTGTTGCAACCATTTTGCTCGTTATTTTTGTAGACCCTAAAGTATCTGTGCTTGCGGATGATGTCGTAAACAATCGTGGAAGCTATCAAACTTTAAAAATAGTTTCATTAATGATGGTAAGCTCACGGCTTTTTGGCACATTATTGGCTCAAGTTTTATTTATTCCTGGGGCAAAATATGTTGCATGGTTTACGAAATTTATAATTTAACGGCTATAACAGAAAGATATTTGGTTAGTGTCAAGCCGTTTTCAGAACATGCGTTTCCAACTAAGGAAGATAGTACTAATGGAATATATATAATCGGAAAAATAGCAATTTTGGTACGAAATATTCAAAACTAAGCGTTATGGAGAGTAAAAATGATGAATAATAAGTTCCAGTTACTGCAAACGTTAAATCAACAAATTAAAGCAAATAAACATATTATTGGAGTTGCTGCCGGATCGGGTCTTACAGCTAAATATGCCGAACAAGGTGGCGCTGATTTTATATTGGCGTTAAGCTCTGGAAGATTTCGTCAGATGGGAGTAAGCTCGTTAGCTGGTTTTACTGCATGTACGAATAGTAATCAAATGGTAATGGAATTTGCTTTTAAGGAAGTATTGCCAACTTTAAAAAAGATCCCAACGATTTTTGGCTTATTTGCTACAGACCCTACAATTGATATGAAAGCCTATATTAGACAAATTAAAGCCAGTGGTTTTGCCGGAATAAACAACTACCCGACAGTGGGATTGATTGATGGCCAATTCCGCGAAGGCTTAGAGAGTCAAGGTATTTCTTTTGCCAAAGAAGTAGAGGCGATTCAATTTGCGAATGAGCTGGATCTGGTTACTGTAGCTTTTGTCTTTAATGAAACACAAGCAATAAATATGCTCAAAGCCGGTGCAGATATAATTTGTGTGCATCTTGGTTTAACTGTAGGTGGGATTTTAGGTGCCAAGCAAATTCAATCATTACAATCTGCTAAGAAGTTAGCTGTGGATATCTTTCATGCATGTGATAAGGTAAACCCGAATGTGATCAAAATGGTTTATGGAGGACCTGTTAATCGGCCGATCGATGTGCAATTCATGTATGATGGAACAGAAATAGATGGGTATATCGGCGGCTCTGTATTTGAACGTATCCCGGCAGAGCAGATTATTTTTAATATAACCAAATCATTTAAAGAAACGTATGATGTTAAATACGAGACATATATACAAAAAATAATGGCTGGTTTTTCTAACAAGGAAGACTATGTGGAGTTTATAAAAGATTATATAAGTACACACTATATGGACGAGATTACGTTAAATGATTTAGCAAGTATATTAAATCTTTCCAGACCTTATTTAAGCTCTTTATTTAAGACAGAGGTAGGAATTCCATTTACACAATATTTGATTGATTTTAGATTAAATCGAGCTATAGAAATTATGCGGGAAAAAAGACTCCCTCTTTCCACAGTTGCCGAAATGGTTGGTTATCCTGATTATGCTCAGTTTAGTAAGATATTTAAAAAAAGAATAGGTGTTTCTCCAACCATGTTCACGTTCAGATGAAAAATATAAACATAGGGATTGATAAAGCTTCAAGTTTTATCATAAACACAACTAGCAGATTGTTTGTACCAAAAGCTAATGCTAACTAATTTTTTAATATGATTTCATAGTAAGTTTTTACTATTACAATTTATTACTTTTTTGTTAAAACAGGTATAAATCTTACGTAATGACAAAATATACAAACATAAGCACATTACTATTTACGATAGGAAACGGTATCATTTGATATAGAAAGAAAAACACAAATGCCTTATAGGTCATAAGTCGGGTGTTTGAGCCTTTCAACAATTGGTATCGTTTTCTCATTTATTCCTGTAAACGCATGTAACAGGAATAGTTGTGAGCTAAGAAAAATAAGTGAGTGTAACGATCCCTACATGCCCGCTTCGTTCAAATGCCTTTAGGTTATACCCTTGTGGTACAAACATTCCGGGTGGTAAGGCTTTCCTGGAATGAAGGTTCAGTTCATATGAAAGGGGAGAAGTATATTGAGTAAAACGATTGCTTTAGCAGGTACGTTCGATACGAAAGGAAAGGAATTTTTGTTTGTAAAAGAACTGATTGAGTCGTTAGGCTTTAGAACATTGACGATTCACACAGGAGTATTTAAACCGGCTTTTGATCCGGATATTTCCAATGAAGTTATTTTTCAAGCTGCTGGAGAAAATATAAAAGAAATTGTGGAAGCTGAAGATCGGGGAAAAGCGACGCTTGTTTTATCAAAAGGAATGGAAATTGTCTTACCACAGTTATATGAACAAGGGAAGCTTGATGGAATTCTTTCGTTTGGTGGCTCCGGTGGGACTTCAATAGTTACACCTGGAATGAGAGCATTACCAATTGGTGTTCCAAAAATAATGGTATCAACAGTTGCTTCAGGTAATGTAGCTCCTTATGTTGGAACGAGCGATATTATAATGTACCCATCGATTGTTGATGTAGCTGGATTAAATAGAATTTCCACCAAAATATTTACCAATGCTGTTTTCGCTATTGTTGGAATGTTGAGCTTTGAAAACAAACAGCGCTTTGATAACAAGCCTTTATTAGCTGCCACGATGTTTGGATTGACAACTCCATGTATCAACTACGCGAAAGCATATGTCGAAAAGCAAGGTTATGAAATGCTTGTATTTCATGCTACGGGAGTTGGTGGACGTACAATGGAAAGCTTAATTGAAGCAGGCTTTATTGAAGGTGTACTGGATATAACAACAACAGAATGGGCAGATGAAATAGTGGGGGGGGTACTTGGTGCTGGACCTCATCGCTTAGAAGCTGCAGTAAAACATAATGTCCCACAGGTTGTTTCAGTAGGAGCCATGGATATGGTGAACTTTGGACCTTATGAAACTGTGCCAGAACGATTTACCGGTCGAAAGTTTTATAAGCATAATCCAACTGTAACGTTAATGCGAACCAATATGGAAGAAAATAAACAAATAGGAGAAGTTCTTGCAGAGAAACTTAATATGGCCTCAGGAGATACAGCTTTAATCTTACCATTAAAAGGGCTATCTGGTCTTGATGTACATGGACAGCCGTTTTACGGACCGGAAGAGGATCAAATGCTATTCGATACGTTAAAAAAGAATATTGATCGAGATAAAGTTCAGGTGATTGAATTAGAAAAGGCGATCAATGATCGTGCGTTTGCAGAAGCAGCAGCAGAGAAGCTTATCCAATTAATAGAAGAGAAAAAAGGAGAAAATTAATATGTTAAGATCAGAAATTTTACAACGTTTTAAAGAACAAATTAAAGAAGGGAATATCTTATTAGGTGTAGGAGCAGGAACTGGTATTACCGCAAAAAGCAGTGAAGCCGGCGGAGCAGACATGTTAATTGTTTATAATTCGGGTCGCTATCGTATGGCAGGTCGTGGTTCATTAGCTGGGCTTCTCTCCTATGGAGATGCTAATCAAATTGTAGTTGAAATGGGAAGTGAAGTATTGCCAGTTGTCAAGGACACTCCAGTATTAGCTGGTGTAAACGGAACCGATCCATTTCGGGTTATGGATGTATTTTTAAAGGAGTTAAAATCTCAAGGATTTTGCGGGGTACAAAATTTCCCGACGGTTGGATTAATTGATGGCGTGTTTAGACAAAATTTAGAAGAAACTGGAATGGGCTATGATTTAGAAGTTGATATGATTAAAAAAGCCCATGAACTAGATATGTTAACTACTCCATATGTTTTTAATGAAGAACAAGCAAAGAAAATGGCGGAAGCAGGTGCAGATATACTGGTAGCACATATGGGGTTAACTACTAAAGGATCAATTGGTGCTAAAACAGCACTGACTCTTGATGACTCTGTAGAACGTATTCAGAAAATAGTTAACGCTGGTCGAGAGGTCAATCCAGATATTTTAGCTATTTGTCATGGTGGACCAATCGCTGAACCACAAGACGCTGCATATGTTATCGAAAAAGTAGATGGGATTGTCGGCTTTTTTGGTGCGTCAAGTATTGAACGATTTGCAGCGGAAAAAGGAATAAAAGAGCAATCCGAAGCCTTTAAACAAATCCGTTTATAAAAAAATTGGAACGACAACTCTGCTGGCATGTTGACTTTTTCTCAAGGTTATGGAAGTTAATTTTTTTTTCGTAAACATAAATTATATACAATGGTGCATAATGAGGGTAAACGATAGGAAGTTAGGTGATCATATGGAAATACAAGAAAACTTTCAACCTGGTGAAGTTGTTTATGTCATTATCCGCAATCCTCATGCACAAGATGTAGCACAAGTTCAACAGGCTGCTGTTGTAGAGAATCCTGAACAGCCGAAAGAATTAGCATTGTTTATTTATGAAACGTTCTACCCATTAACAGATGAAGTAGCAGTCTATAAATCAGCCGATGAAGCTGAGGTAGCATATGAAGCTGCTTTCGGTACATCTGATCAGGAAGGGTATCATGGTTAAGCCGTTTATACCGCAATTAGTATACGTAGAACCAAGAGCATTAGACTATCCGTTAGGGAAAAAGCTGATATCCAAGTTTGAAAAGATGGGAATTGAAATTAGACAAACGACTTCACATAATCAAATTCGAAATTTACCAGGGGACAATCACTTTCAAAAATATCGAGTTGCCAAATCGACATTGGTTCTAGGGTTGCGAAAAACGTTAAAATTTGATACATCAAAGCCATCCGCAGAATATGCCATCCCTTTTGCAACTGGTTGTATGGGACATTGTCACTATTGCTATTTACAAACAACGATGGGAAGTAAGCCATATATCCGCACATATGTTAATGTTGATGAAATATTTGATGCTGCAGAACAATATATGCAAGAACGAGCGCCAGAGATTACTCGGTTTGAAGCATCATGTACTTCAGATATTGTCGGTCTTGATCATTTGACCCACACATTGAAGCGAGCAATTGAGTACTTTGGCAGAACAGAATATGGCCAATTAAGATTTGTAACTAAATTCAGCCATGTTGATCATTTGTTGGAAGCAGAGCATAGGGGGCGAACTCGATTCCGCTTTAGTATCAATGATGATTATATTATTAAATATTTTGAACCTGGTACATCCAGATTACACGAGCGAATTGAAGCAGCTGTTAAGGTCGCTGAAGCTGGTTATCCTCTAGGGTTTATTGTAGCACCGATTTATTTACATGACGGCTGGAAAAATGGCTACAAGGAGATGTTTGAAAAACTGGAAGCAGCATTACCAGAAAAAGCGAAAAAGAATCTTACCTTTGAAATGATTCAACATCGCTTTACGAAACCTGCTAAACGAGTAATACAACAAAATTATCCCATGACAAAACTGGAATTAGATGAATCGAAGCGAAAATGGAAGTGGGGACGGTATGGTATTGGCAAATACGTATATCAAGATGAAGAACAAGCAGAGATTAAAGCTACTTTAGGAGGATATATTAATACCTACTTTCCTGATGGAAAAATTGAGTATTTCACGTAACTAAAAGGTTGCCTGATTAGGCAGCCTTTTCGTTTGCTACGATGTCATAGGTATTTAAATGTCAATGCCCTTTGCTTTTAAGTTGTCTAAACAATCTTGTAAATACAACTCATCATGCTCTGGATAAATAGGGAAATCTGGAATAAAACGTTGTTCCCCTTTATACAAGCTTTTTTCCGTATGAGATGGACAAGCTTTTCCACGATAAAACGGGTCTTTCCAAAGCGGGTCAACTTGATAACCTCTCTGCCGCATTTCTTTCATAATAAATTGATGGTACAAAAATAGACGATATGGAGAATAGGTAAAAACATAATTTACAGTAGCATGCTTTTTCCCCCAACCGTTTCCTCTTAATGCACAACACTCTCGATGTTGACCTAATAATTGCTGTCTTGGTAGGTTGGAGATAAGTTGTTGATGCCAAAGTCTCACACGTTTACCTCCTTTTTTATAAGGTCCGTAAGATTCCTGCTTGAAGAGTTAGGAAATACGAAGATGCCTAGCATCTCAATGCCTCATTCACTTCGACAAACAAGGAAAGTTTCTACAGCGACACATCTTACGTAAAAAAAGCAGTATTCTTTTTCAAGGACAAGAAAGCCTTCTTGATTAAGCATGATGTTTTTACAAGGATAAGGGGCGCTACGACTACAATAATCGGGCTTGAAATCTTAGATCTGTTCTCTATAGAAAAAAGCCCCGTTGACTAAAGTCCCGCTTTATTAGTTGTAATATCAGTACGGTTTATCCTGATATGTTCGAGTGATTCTAAGGTGATCATATCTCTAGGGTACGTTCTGTCTTTAAATATTATACTACTATAAAGTTCATTGATTTAGGCATGTGAAACTTACTATGTTAAAATAATTATGTATAGATTAGAAATGAATTGAAATTTTTTATGAAAATACAGCAATACGAAGAAGGTGTATCATAATATGGATTATTTCTATTCCTTACATCCAGTTATTCAAGCGATGATTGCAACATTATTTACATGGGGGATGACCGCCCTTGGCGCAGCTTTAGTATTTACGACGAAAAATTTTAACCAGCGTTTTTTGGACAGTATGTTAGGGTTTGCGGGAGGTGTCATGATTGCGGCAAGCTTCTGGTCATTACTCTCTCCTGCCTTAGATATGGCTGAAGCAAGTGGTAAGATTGCCTGGATTCCAGCGGCCATTGGTTTTATGGCAGGAGGTATATTCCTTTGGGGGATTGACAAATTACTTCCGCATCTCCATCCAACATCACCAATCCAAGAAGCAGAAGGAATTCATCCTGATCGGAAAAAGCGAAGCACATTACTCGTTTTAGCAATCACCCTTCATAATATTCCAGAAGGATTAGCAGTAGGAGTAGCGTTTGGCGCTATTGCGGCAGGTCTGCCTACAGCTACAACTGCTGGCGCAATTGCTTTAGCGATTGGAATTGGGATTCAAAACTTTCCAGAAGGATTAGCAGTTTCCATGCCATTACGTAGGGAAGGAATGTCTCGGAAGAAAAGCTTTATGTACGGTCAATTTTCAGGCATGGTAGAGCCAATTGCAGGGATTATTGGAGCACTTGCGGTTACGTTTATTCAACCATTATTACCGTATGCGCTCAGCTTTGCTGCAGGTGCTATGATCTTTGTGGTTGCTGAGGAGGTCATTCCTGGTTCTCAAGAAGCTGGTAATCGAGACTTGGCTTCTATGAGCTTAATGGTTGGTTTCACTGTGATGATGATACTCGATGTTGCACTTGGTTAAATATGTTAGTAACGATTTTCTTCTATCGTTGAGAAGAAAATCGTTTTTAAAATTTATTTCATCAGAAGATCTCAGTTTGCACATCGCTACGTGAGCTTTCTTGCTTTTGTTTTTGCGTTGCAGGTTCAGGTGAACAGCATCTAGCGGATTTTCGGACTCGGCACCCAAGTTGATTACAGCCATTGTATCAACTGTTAACTGTTTATGATAACTGGAACCCATTTTTTTACACTATTAATCAACCAGATATTTGTACATTCATCCAATTCATTTAATGTAATCACTTTTTCAGTAATTCGTCCTTTATCTATTAAATACTGTCGAAAAGTGCCTGCTAATAATCCACATTCTACTGGTGGGGTATAAAATTTTCCATTGCGTTCGACCACTACATTACCAATCGTAAATTCTGTGAGCTCTTCATCGGCATTCCATAACAATACATCATCTGCCAGAGGGTGCTCATTTAGAAATGCCTTGTACATACCTCGATTCGTTGTTTTATAGTAGTAAAATGGATTGGCTTTATCAATCGGATGCTTTGCTATTGCAACTTGTATCGGTTGTGTTTTTGACTGTATATTTTGAATTTCGATTGAAATTTCTTCTGCATTAGTTACTAAGAGTCGCAGTTTATATATTCCTAAGGGATAGCGATTAGCTATTTGTTGCAGTTGTTGTTGAATGGAAATTAAATCTATTGGGTAAGCAAAATAGTCTCCTGATTTTGCTAAGCGCTGTAAATGATAGTCAAGTAAATAATAGCTGCCATTTTCTAGCTTTATCGTCTCCAACAGGTCAAACTTCTCCGGCTGTTGTTGCAAAAAACGAGCTTTCGTTAAAATTTCATCATACTCTCCATTACTTGTAGAGTCCCAAGTAATGCCTCCACCAACTCCATAATATGCTTTGCCGCTAGAATTCTCAATAAATACCGTACGGATTGGTACGTTGAAAATCGCCTCTTTTTCCGGAGTAATATATCCGATAGCACCACAATATATTTGTCGCGGAGTGTCTTCTAAATCATGGATAATTTTCATGGTACTTACTTTAGGGGCACCAGTAATTGAGCCACAAGGGAATAATGCTTTAAAAATTGCCGGAATATCTGCTTTTACCTCAGCAGTAACAGTTGAAGTCATCTGAAAAACCGTTGGATAGCGTTCAATCGTAAATAGATGAGGAACCTCCACTGTTCCAGGTTTAGCAATAGTTCCCAAGTCATTTCGCAGCAAGTCCACAATCATTACATTTTCCGCCCGGTTTTTTTCCGAATGATATAACCAATGCGCAAGCTCGTCATCTTCTCTAGCTGAAGATCCTCTTTTTACAGTACCTTTCATCGGTTTCGTTGTAATCTGTCCGTCCTTTAAATGAAAGAATAGTTCAGGGGAAGCTGATAAAATGGAGTAACTCCCAATATGTAAGTAGGCGGAATAGTTGGCAGCTTGGGACTCTGCTAACTGTTGATAATATCCATAACAATCACCACGAAAGCGGCTATGTAACCGAATGGTGTAGTTCACCTGATATGTTTCTCCATTTTCAATATGTTGTTTAATTTGCTTGATATATTTCTGATATTCTGTAGCCGATACATTAGCTTTCCATTCATCTATATGAAAATTTCCTGCTTGTACCGTATTAACTGTAATCGTTTCTTTAAAAATACCAAACCATAACAGTGGGAATGTTCCGCCTGAATGGACTTTAAAAGCAGAATCAAAGGCTGGAGCAGCTTCATAGGAAACAAACCCTGCAGCATAATAACCAGCGTCAACATACGCTTCAACTGTTTCTAAGCAAGAGACGACCTCTTCTAGCTTAGTAGCTTGAATAACAGTATATGGATTGGTAAATTCTAATGTTTGCTTTTCTCCAACTTGATTAGCAAAATCAAAATGAAGATAAGGAATGTCTTGTTGCATATGTAAAACCATCCTTTTTCCCAAAAAAATTTCTTAACAGGTCTATTCCTTGTTCGGATAAAACGGCTTCCGGGTGAGCTTGAATACCTTCAAGGGGATAGTGCTTATGCCGAATAGCCATCACTTCACCATCCTCTGTCATGGCACTAATTTCCAAGCAGTTGGGAAGTGAGTCTGCAGCAACAATTAATGAATGGTATCTTGTAACGCTAAGCGGATTTGGCAAGTTGTAAAATATACCTTTATTATCATGATGTATATACGATACTTTACCGTGCATTGGCTGTTTAGCTTTTTTAATCACTGCACCAAATGCTTGAGCAATTATTTGATGGCCTAAGCAAATTCCGATAATAGGGTAGTTTTTATATAACGTAGTGACAATCTCTAGAGAAATCCCGGCTGAATCAGGAGTACTTGGTCCGGGAGATAGCAAAATAGCTGATGGTTGTAATTGATTAATTTGTTCAAGCGTAATTGCATCATTACGAACAACATGTGTTGTAAAATTAAGTTGGTTAAGATATTGAACGAGATTATAAGTAAAAGAATCATAGTTATCAATGACTAATATCATAATTATCCCTTCTTTTTAAACATGAGATAAACTATATTATCTACAGAAATGAAAAATTCTTAACATGCTTTTGTTTTTACGATAATCTTTCATCTACGTTATATATTTCATATTAACAAATCCCTGATTGGCATTTAATTCACCTTTGATTTGTTTAACACGTGTATTTGTACCTTTTAACCACTGGGAAAAATTAAAAATGAATGGTTTTCGATTTCCTCCCAAAGCGAGCCACGTACTTTGTATTTTGGGTAAATAAAGTGCGGTATGCAAAGTGCCAGCCCAGGCCCCGTATTTCTCTGAAAAAACTCCTTTATCTGTATCATTTAACATGCGAAAAGCTTGATATGAATCAGACACATGTCTAGATTGTTGTTCCATTAAGGTATATCGATGGATAGAATCGTCCATGCGATAACGGTTTTCCTTTGTTAAATAAGTAAAATGGTTGGTACAAATATGAGCGTCATGTACAGCAATCTTTCGCGGAGAAGCCTCGACGACTTTTTTTTCACCATGCTTATCTAATAGAACATAGCTAAAGGAATGTCGATGGGGAATTGCTTTTAATAAGGCAATTGCCTCCTTTACAATGGAACAGGATTCTAAAATAATTCGACCAATCATATTACAAAGAAAACGGTCAGCGGATTTTTTTCACTATAGAAAAGTATAAAATTTTAGGGTTTATAGTATAAGAAAAACTACAGTTTTCGCCATAAGGACTTGGCGACAAGCCAAGTTTCTCTAACGATTGATAAAATTATATCCCATTACTAAACCTTTTTCATTCATTCCATCCGTCCGACCCGTTATTTGCATCGTCGGCCCAATGGTAGCATAACCGTTGTCCGTCGGCTGATAGATCGCATAGCGACCTTCATAGGAAGCTGGGTCATTATCATAGTTTCGCACTAAATAATTTGTGGTTACATAAATGGAGCAACCTGAATGACCATATTCTACATAATAACCACCAAATTCCTGAATCGCTTCATTCAGAGTCATGTTTAAGGCATCTGCCAATCCTTTAAACTCATCCCAAATTCCAGGTGCAAACTGGTGTAATAGATTCTTAATAGTTTGATGATCAATAATGAAGTGACGTTCTTTTAACGAAGTCCATTGTTTTTTCCGATTAGCCATGATTGGTGAATGCTTTAATAGATTTCCTTGATATACACCTTAATCATAGTGATTCCCACGATACTGAATAATATCATTGTATACATGTTTCATGATAAAACTCCTTTTATGAGCGTAAAATAGAGGACATTTTAAAAAAGAAGTACAGCAGACTATATAAAGTTTAGGCTATTTAAACTAAAAAGCATATTAAAATGCATTATACTGCCTATCTAGGGGAAAACAGCTTTTTCAAGGAAATTGGAAAGCAATAGATAAGGAGGATTGAGCTGCTTTCATATACTAGGAGTAATGCCTTTTAAAAAATGTTAGCTGTCATTTGGTAAGTGACAGCTATTGAGCGAAGTATTGCAGTTTATTTTGTTTGCGTATCTTCTAGGAAAATATCTCTGTTTCACATGTGGCTCTCTTTTTTAAAACATAACTTCATCTAGTATAAGCGCTCTCTAACAAACTTCGATCTTCTTCCTGCGATAAATTAACATCGGTTCGAATCTAAAGGAAGGCCGACTAAAAAGTGGGCTTGTTGCCTAGGCATCTGCAACCTCTGTTTTAAAGGCATGTTTTCTTTATCCCGATTGTAAAGAGCCGTATTTCTCGCCTTTGAAAAATCTGCTTATGATTTTGCGAACTCTATGAAAGAAATGGCTCCTAATTTTCCGATTCGTTTAGGCAACAGGACAAGTAAGACTACGACAGCGATACACCGCGATTTTTCAAGGACAAGAAAAGCTTCTTGAATAAACATCGCACGCAGAAAAAGTGCTTTCCTTTTCAAGGAGAAAACACGACTTGAATGAAGTATCTCTTATCTTCTAAAAAAGTTCTCCGTTTGTACGCCGTTAGCCGAGCGTATGGCTTTTGATTATTTGAGCAGTTCTATATCTCTGAAACTCTACATCGGAACGCTGTTTGTTATGTTTATTTCGATTGTTTTATTTTTCTAACATAATCGATCTAGCCGCCATTTTCCGCAATTTCAAATATATCGTGTGTGTATTTATAATTTATTGACACCAAATTAACAAGAGTGTATTATAATGAAATAAATCTGACTATTTTTATAAGAAAGGGGTGTTTTTGGTGGCTAAAACTAATTTAATTAGAGAAGAAACAAATGCGGTTTCTAAAGAAACGGTAGATTTAAATAAACCACAGCAGACATTAGTGTTAGGTGGGTTAACGGTAACGGCAATTTTATTCGTGTATTTATTGACAACACAATCTATCATTCAACCATTGTTGCTTATTATTGGCACATTACTAGGATTTACACTGTTTCATGCTCGATTTGGTTTTACCTCTGCCTTTAGACGATTTATGTCGGTAGGAAATGGGCAAGCGCTGCGTTCTCATATGCTTATGTTGGCTGTTGCCGTTACTTTATTTGCCCCCATTCTAGCATATGGTTATTCTTTCTTTGGAACAGAAGTTAGCGGTTATGTTTCTCCTGTAGGTGTTAGTCTTATCGTAGGAGCTTTTATCTTTGGTATTGGTATGCAGCTTGGGGGAGGGTGCGCTTCGGGAACCTTGTATGCGGTTGGTGGGGGGCGCTCGGTTATGTTTATAACGCTTTTCTTCTTTATTATTGGTTCAACCATTGGAGCGAAACATCTTCCATTTTGGACAAATGAACTTCCAAGTTTAGGGAAGATTTCTCTAGCAACTTCGACCGGATTAGGGTATGGTGGTGCATGGGTATTATCCCTTGCTATTTTTGGGCTTATTGCGTGGCTTACCATCATCGTTGAACGAAAAAAGAAAGCTCCTAAAATGGCTTCGTTACCTTCTGCACAAGGGTGGAGACGAATTTTTCGAGGTTCATGGCCATTATTTGCAGCAGCAATTGTATTAGCAGTTTTAAATGCACTTACGTTAATGACGCGTGGTACACCATGGGGAATCACTTCTGCATTTGCATTGTGGGGGTCTAAATTAGCACAACTATTCGGAGTCGATGTAACTAGCTGGGGATACTGGCAAGGAGAAAATGCTGAAATTTTACAAGCTTCGATATTTGCTGATTCTACCACTGTATTAAATTTTGGAGTTATCCTTGGTGCATTTATCGCTTCAGCACTAGGCGGACTATTTAAGTTTACGAGATTAAATGCTAAAAATGCAGCTGCATCAGTTATTGGCGGGCTGCTAATGGGATATGGGGCAAGGCTCGCCTTTGGTTGTAATATTGGTGCTTATTTTGGAGGAATTGCTTCATTTAGCTTACATGGATATATTTGGGGAATGTTGGCTTTAGCAGGCACATTTATTGCACTCTACCTTCGACCGATGTTTGGTTTGTCGGTTCCAAAATCAAAGGATTCATTTTGCTGATGAAACGTCGCCGAACAGAAGTAGATCTGGTTCGGCGATTTTTAGTTATCTAGGGTATTCGTTTTTATCTAATGTATATCTATTTATCTTTTTGAAAGTAGCTTCGTCTAGCTATCACTCAAGCTGCAACAAACTTCGCTATTCTTCTAAGATAAGTCAACATCGGCTTCTTATGATGTTGTAAGAAAGGAAATCGTGAAACCTGCTATCGGTTCAAACTATATTTTATATCCTCTATCTATCAGGATGTTCATGAACAGCTATTCGGGAATAACCATATTATTGCTTGACCCTTTCCAGAGCACTTTATTTTATGCGGAAAAGGGTTTTTCGCTTCAAAAAAGAAAGATGGCGGTGGAGGAAATCAATCCTGTCAAAATGTTATTAAAGTATGATTGATCTTTCGTTAAAGCAATACGCCGGAATTATTTACAACTGGATTTATAGATGATCAACGCTTTGCTCATTGATGTTAAATAACATAAAGCAATCAAAAGCAGTATTGAAAGTAGTGTGGTTGAATGATAGGAGGTCACTCTGAAACATCCTGCGTTTCTAAGAGAAATTTACGGTAATGTTCTTTAAAGTTTCTGGAGTTAAGTCATATTTTTTCAATTATCTGAATGTATCTTTCCTGAAATAGTTTATTTTTTATCCCACATCTAACTGGCAGTAAGACTCCCACCTCGAGGAGTAAGAGGGATCGAAGAAGTCTAGGTGGGAGATAACTACCAGTAAATGTCCGATTGGTTCAACTAACCATGAGTGGGGGATGAGAGAAAACCCCCGCTCATGGAAGTTTCACTTTATATTATTTACATCTGCTTCTTTTTCAATCCCGATTATATAGGGTTGTTTAACTTCCTTAACGATTTGTGCTGCTACTGGCTGTTCCATCTCTTTTGTTGAAACTACGCCATCCTCGAACTTCGACTCGACAGAATGTGCTAGTCTAGTGTTGGTGTTGCAACAGGACGCCCCGTGCTTCTCCACTTTTTGAACACGTGTTAGTAATGTTATTGTGAGGAAGCTAAATGAAAATTATTCATAAATGTTTGATGATCCGTTAGATAACTACAATTTTTCAGAATAATTCACGAAGTTTTCATATGAATTTCGTTGATGTATTCGATTGCAAATGATATATTATGTTTTAAGGTGTTAAAAGATGTTACATGGTGGGGGGAGAAATCATGTTACCACTTGAAAGAAAGAAGCGAATAAAAAAGCTTATACTTGAAAGAAAGAATTTGCGTATATCCGATTTAAGTAAAGAGTTTGGTGTCTCGGAAATGACAATTCATCGCGATGTTAAAGCATTAGAGGAGGAAGGGGTTTTAACCAAGACTTTTGGTGGCATTTCATTAGTGGAAACGGATGCAAATGAACAGCAAAAGAACCATTGTACTTATTGTAGTCGAGCAATTAATGAAAAATTAGCCTATCGTTTAATTTTAATAAATAATAACATTGAAGTTACATGCTGTGCTCATTGTGGTTTACTTCGTCAACAGCAATTAGGAAATCAAGTCATACAAGCAATTTGTTCCGATTTTTTAAGACAAACAACAATAAGTGCTCCATTAGCGTGGTATGTGACAGATACTACTTTACATATGGGATGTTGTCATCCACAAATATTGACCTTTGAGTGGTGCGAACATGCAGAAAAATTTGTCAAAGGCTTTGGGGGAAAGATATATTCTTACGAAGATATTACAGAAGTTTTGCTGAAGAAAATGAGTGGAACGTTTCAATGTAAAAATCATGAATAAAAGGGGAATGGTTGTATCATGAAAAAATTATCATTACTAGTATCTATTTTGATTATTATGTTTTTGGCAGCTTGCGGCAATTCAGAAGGTAATGCTAAAAAAGGGGAAGATACAAAAGCAGGTGAAGAGGAATTAAAAGAACTAAAGGTGGATTTCGTAGTTCCAGAAACTGCAGAACCGGGGGAGACCGTTGAGTTAAAAGCAACTGTTACATATGGCGATGAGAAAGTAACCGATGCAAATGAAGTTGTTTTTGAAGTTTGGAAAAAAGATAAAAAAGATGACAGTACGAAAATAGATGGAAAGAATAATCAAGATGGTACCTATACAGCGGAAATGATGTTTGAAGAAGCTGGGATGTACGAAATGTATGCTCATACGACGGCTAGGGATCTTCACACCATGCCTAAAAAGGCAATAATGGTAGGTGAAGGGGAAGCTGTTGAAGGTCATGATAATACAGAAGGTTTTGCTCTCCATTTTATGGAACCAGAAAATGTTGTAGTAGGCAAAGAAACAGAATTGATGGTTCACTTGCAAATGGATGAGAAACCATTGCAAAAAGCTTCTGTTCAATATGAAGTAAACAAAGAAGGACAAGAAGATAAAGAAACGATCAAGGCGACGGAAGGTACAGCAGGAGAATATACAGGAACATACGTATTTTCTGAGTCTGGAACTTATCAATTAAAGATACAAGTTAAAGCGGATGATGGTATAAAAGAGCAAAAGGAATATGAAATCGTAGTAAAATAGTAACTTTGTAAAAACAGGATTGCTTCCAAATAGGCAATCCTGTTTAACGTTAGGGATAATTTAATAGATTGGTAAAGCTTTGTTGGAGGTAGTGAGGATGTTTGCGACGAAGCATAAGCAATATTAAGAGGCTCTGATGACTAACATGAAGATGGAATAAACTTTCTAGTAATTATGATTAGCCTCATTAACTGCCGGAGTTTTTTGATTTAAGATATAATAATTCAAACATAAACATAAATTTTATTTTCTATCGTTGACAAATTCAACGAGGTATATCATAAGAGAACGTGATAATATAGAGAACCTTGGTTTCATAATTTTATACAGAGATGGCTTTAGAAATGGAATAATTTCGATAACAATGATAAATTCCTATACTTATATAGTACTTCACTATATTGGCAAAGAAAAAAGAAAGGTTTTTAAAACTATTTGCCATCTGTTTTCAAGTTAAAGTTTATCGTGTAGAACTGTGTATAATGGTTTGATTTAATTATCCAGTTGTTCTCTGTAAATTAAACATTTGAATATCATTGCTTCTTTTAAATAGTATAGTATTTTGTACAGCTTATGGGAAAAGGAGGAAAAAATATTAACGCCATTGTTCACATGTAAAGGCATATTATACAAAATACAAACACGAAGAGGAGCATTATAAAATGCCCCTCAGTTGTGCTTTAAATAAATATGTTGTTTTATTATTTATCTGTCCTAGCAAGTTGAGTTTCTTTTTCTTCCTTATTAAATAGTGGTTGACTCAGGTCATAATCATCTGTCAAATGTGTTTTACCACTGATATTTTCTAACAGCTCTTTTATATCAATACCAGAGGATGCTTTAAGTGACTCTTGCAAACCTGCCATTAAATTAGTTGCATATCCTGAAACTTTATTCGCACCGCCGCCACTGTCACTTCCGCCTGTATCAACGACAGTAATCTTATCAATATTTGCCAGTGGATTTGCGATCTCCCTCGCATATTCTGGTAACATTTTTATAACCATATCTAAAATTGCGGCTTGACCGTATTGTTCAAAGGCTTCAGCAATCTTGCGTTTTGCTTCAGCTTCAGCTAATCCAGTTAGTCGGATAATATCCGCTTCTGATTCACCTTGAGCTCTTTGTGCTTCTGCTTTTGCAAGACCGTCTACGCGAACCCGTTCTGCTTCGGCTTTAGCTTCAGCTTCAATTCGATATTGATTAGCCTCCGCTTCTGCCATTTGCTTCATTTTATCTGCTACAGCTGCTTGCTCCACAGCATAACGATCTGCATCTGCCTTCTTTTTAACTTCTGAATCATACTGTCTTTCTCGTCTTAAAATTTCTTTTTCCTCTAATTCAATTTGCTTTTGCCGCTCAATAATTTTAATTTGCATTTCTTGTTCGGTAACATCTTGCTTTGCTCGTGCAGTTTCCAAATCATAGGCTTGGTCAGCACGCGCTTTGGCAATATCCTGTTCACGACGATACTCGGCAGTTTTTAATTGGTTTACTTTTTCTGCCTCTGCAATTTCAGTAGCTCGTTCTAGTTCTGCTTTCTTTGCTTCCTTAGCAGCCTCCGCTTGTTTAATTCTTGTTTCCTTATCTGCATCTGCGGTTGCAATATCGGCATCTCTTTTTACTTGAGCAATTCTAGGTTTACCTAAAGAGTCTAAGTAGCCATTTTTATCTTTAACATCTTTAATGGTAAATGAAACGATAACTAATCCCATTTTAGCCAAATCTTGAGAGGCAACCCGTTGTACCTCTTGAGAAAATTTATCTCGATTTTTGTATATTTCTTCAACCGTCATAGAGCCTAAAATGGAACGCAGATGACCTTCCAGGACTTCTTTTGCTTCAACTTCTAGGTCTTCCTTTGATTTTCCTAAAAACTGTTCTGCTGCAGTAGCGATTTCGCTAATCGAGCTGCCAATTTTTATGATGGCGGTTCCATCTGCCATTACCGGTACACCTTGTTCGGTATATACTTCAGGAGTAGTTACTTCTAATTTACTTGATAATAAGCTGATAGGTTCTGCTTGTTGAAATACTGGTAAAACAAATGTGCCTCCACCACGAATAATTTTAATTTTATTTCCTGATTCATCGACATGTACATTTTTTCCGCCTAGATAGCTTCCTGTAACAATTAACGCCTCGTCAGGTCCAGCAGTTCGGTATTTAGAAACAAAAACACCAATTAAAGCTAGTAATAAAAATACAACAATTCCAATAATAATCCAAAATCCTTCAAACATATGATTCCTCCTATACTTGCATTATTTATGAACAAGCAATCCCTGAAAAGAGAATGCTGTTGTTAACTGAATCATCTTGCACCTAAGATGTGATATTATTTTTACTTCAATAGTTATAGAGATGCGAAGACAGAGGTGGGAATAACGGCACCTCAATACTCTAGCTGTTCGAGTAGACAGGACAAGGAAAACGACGTCAGCGATATACCGCGGTTTTTCAAGGACAAGGAAAACGATAGACGAAATCGATACATCGTAGAAAGTGTTTTTTTCAAGGAGTGATGCATCGTGGTTTTTGAAGGACGTTATGCTTTTGTCCTTTGTTTCACCAAGCCTTGAATCAAATTTCACTTCATTGATCTAAATCGTTATTATATGGTTCAATGTAAAGAACCCCTTCTCTAGCTTCTAAAACCAAGACTTCTGTACCTTCAGCAATGGGCTGTTTATTAAAGGTTGTTGCTGGTTTCGAGATTCTTCCACTTTTACTCTCAATAACAACTTCTCCATATCCATCAGCAGGGACTGCAATAATGATTTTTCCGATCCGACCCGCTAATGAAGACTCGGTATACCCTAAGGATTGTTCAGCTGATGCTAAGGGTACAAGGACAAATACATGTAACAATATATCCAGAATAAGCGAAATTAGTGCTGAAATAATTATAATTAGTAAACTGGACAGAGTAGTCATTGTTTCCAATAAATAACCTGAAACAGAGAAAAAAGTAATAAAAGCTAAAATAAGAATAGGGTTGGCAATTGGAAATATTTCACCAATACCTTCAAACATATCTCCGAAGAAAATGTAAAGAAGAATTAGCGCGCTAGAAACGGTTAACATATATAAGTAGATGGTTTCAATGGGAATTCCAAATATACTCATATGTATCACCCCCTCCATTAATTATTCTTCTGGAAGCATAGCACTACAGTAAAACAGGGAATTAATTTAAAACTAATTTTTATATCTTGCTGAATGATGAAGTTGTTTAATAATCATACGAGTAAACCGTTATAAAAGTTTCAAAAAAAAGATTATTCTTGATTTTTTTACTAATGAAAAAGAACAAGGTTTCATCATAAGGGGGGAGATGGAGAACATTTAGCTGAAAAATTCTCCATCTTTTTGTTTGTCGAAAAAGTCCGGTAAAAATGGCAAAAGCGAATCTCATCTGATTTAAATTAGATAAAATTTAGAGTGATGAAGTTATGATGACAATACGAGTACCGCAGGACGGCTTGTTTTTTTCTTGGAATGTCTTTATATCTTAAATTATGTGAGAAAAGCGACTCTAAAATGTTCATTCTTCGGGTTGACCGGAAAGAGAAGCTCCGACAACAGGAATACACCGCATAAAGAAAAAGTGGATTTCTTTTTCAAGAACAAGTAAGACTTCTTGGCTAGGTATAAATGCAATGTTAACCTTCAAGGAGAAAAAATCACTCCCTACATGAATTTTTACTTTATATCTAACCTATACGTGGACTAACAGGTCTTCAGCGCAAAAGCTTCGGCTTCTTGATTGGCTTGATTCTTGGGCTCTGTATTCTACCCTTATCCTCAAAAAAGTTATCTGCAAGGTAGAAACGGATATAATTTCCTGACAAAGAAAAGACCTGATATTGTTTTATCTATCAGATCGTTACTATCACAGCTATTTTTTCTAGCATAGAGCAGCTTGAAAAAGTGCTGCCGGCTAATTTTCTTTGTACTATAGGAAAGCATAAAATTTAAAGGTTTATCCCGCATGTAAGGTGCCGTAAGACTCCTGCTTCAAGAGCCTTTAGTTGATACAAAAGAGTCAAAGTGGGAGAAAACGGCACCTAAATGCCCGATTGGTTCAAGGAGCCTTTAGGTCATACCCTTGTGGTACTAACGTTCAGTAGGAGAGGGAAGAAAACTCCTACTGAATGAAGTTTCACTTTATCCCGCATGTAAGGTGCCATAAGACTCCCACTTCAAGACCTGAATTGATACAAAAGGGTCTAAGTGGGAAACGGCACCTAAATGCCCGATTGGTTCAAGGGCCTTTAGGTCATACCCTTGTGGTACTAACATTCCGTGTAAAAGGCATTCCACGGAATGAGTTTCACTTTATCGTATAAGAAAAACTACAGCTTTTGCTAAAGACTTGGCGACAAGCCAAGTCTTTAGCATTCGAGTGATATTCGCTAATTACTTCAGCTAGCGCCCTTGATGTATTTTGCAGCTCTTCTTTATTATTATCGACACCACCAATTTCAATTAGAATTGATTTCTTAGATAAATCCTGATTGTATACTCCGTTTCCCTCTGATTTATCCTTTAAAAAGATGCCTCGACTAATTCCCGGATATTTTGCTTCTAAAGCTTGATTTAATTGCTCAACAAATGCTAGATTTTGTTTATAGTTTTTATGTTCGATACCGACTATAAAATATAATTTTGCATACGGCTTGTTATCGATAGTCGCGGTGGTAATATCTTTTCGTTGGGCATCGCGATGAATATCAATAAAGTATTGAATGTTTTTATTATTTGATATAGCCTGTTGAACAGTTTTTCGGGAGAAGTCATAGGAATCATAATAGTCGCCGCCCATAGCATGTAAACCTGCAGTAACATTGGTTGTATCATGGAACGTAGGTATACCCTGTTTTTCCAATTGTTGGCTCAGTAAAGATCCTACCATTACAATGTTTTTACTATTATTTGTACTAGATGCATTAGAAGGTTTTTTTTGCTTATCCCCTAACAGTGGTAAAAATGCTTCCCAACTGTGACTATGGTAGATAAAAATAGTCGCCTCTTCCTGCTTGGTAGTTTGTTCTTTCGTTTTTTCTTCTTTCGTTTCTTCAGCATCCTCTTTTAACAGTTCTTCAAAATCAGGAGGAGGGGACTCGACTGGCATATGATCGCTATGAGAGCTGGTTGCAGCTAATTGAATTGGAGAGATAGGGTTTTTTCCAGGAAGCTCTAAGTTTAACAAACTAGAGAAATTCCTTGGAGTTA